>NZ_JAGKRK010000019.1:0-45582 GCF_017939325.1 Aeromonas sp. MaB10011B
TAGACGCTGCACCACCATTATTACAAGAGGCATTTAATATTCAGGCGAGAACCTCTGCTGAAATGGCCTTCCATTTCGGGCTGAAATCATTAATATTTGGATTTTCTGCACAGTTAGATGAAAAAAAGCATACACCCATTGAGGATGGTAATAAATGATGCTATCTATGTGTCAACTCTAATTTATAGTTATGGATAGTGTTTTCAAATATATACATGTATCGTCAGTATTTTATCTATTAAATATTAAACCACTTCTGGTTAATATCATGGGTGTCACCGTCCCTCGATAAAATGGCATTGAGTCTCCCACAACTAAGCCACCCATTCGGTTTAAGGTCTTAACGATGATATCTCTTGCATCCATATGGATTTCATCTACAGATTGTGCGAAAAGTTCGTGCAGTGAAAACCGAGCCAAGCTAGAACCTATTTGATACCCTCTGAAATTTTGCATTGTTGCAAATCGCCCCCAATGAGTTTCATCGCATTATTTCCAGGCTGCAACGGCACCAACAATTGTGGAGTTCATAATTGCACACCACCATTGTGGCGATTTTTCAGCTGGAATAGGGATCAATTCGTCAGGGATCCCCTGCTCTCCCTTGAACACGGGAATTTGCAAACGCAGTATGTCGTCCATATCTTCATGCGTTGCTTTCCTCAATACAAGATTCTGCATCGGGTCATCCTTATCGTTGAGCCGTAACAGCAGGTATTTTCATTAGTAGCTCAGCACAAAATGCACATAATTTGTTCAAATCAATAAGCCGCCTAGGAACACAGTATCTATTGGCCACCGCCTTCCGTTGGCGGCATCGCTTCTTGCGCTATGGCCGACTCAGGTATGCTTCTTTTCGATAAAACGCCTCTTTCATTTATACCTTTTAATTACATCATCACCAATTGACTTACCGCTCTAATTTTCCCATTCAACCGGTAGATTTTTTCTGATGCATTTTTATGCAAACAAGTAATTTTTTGCTTCTCTTGAGGTAGTTTTTCAAGTATCTCGCGGTAGGCTTGTAACTCATAACGAGTCAACAGAAGCTCTTCTTCCAGAGACCTCAACTCACTTGCTAGATCATAATTATCGCCTTTGATTGATGCTTGTAAACTGCCCAGAAGATCATCTGAAAAAATATAATGCCGATTATTTTTTGGCCCATTAGCTTTCACTGCATCCTGTTTTTTCAAGCTATATACATGGCGGTCAACCAAGCCTGATGCCTGATACACAGCCAAGTCATTGACCTCCATAGCCAATCGTATCAGCTCTTTCCTGCTTATTTTTAGACCAGTCATTTTGAGTAAAACTTGATAAAACTTGTTACTGATTTTGTAAACATTTTTATTCTGCATAAAATTTCCACAACCACAACACTTAGGATTGCTAAGTATACAGAGACAGGTGAAACTTAGACAATCTATACATATGAGAACTTTGTGATGAACAAACATTGTACAAAAACCCATTCCCAGAGAGACTCAAGCAGGCGCGTAAAAAAGCAGGTATATCCCAAAAGGAGCTTGGGGTAAGGGCCGGTATGGATGATAGTTCTGCTAGTGGTCGCATGAATCACTATGAGAGAGGTCGCCACGTTCCAGACATTGATACAATGCGAAAACTTGCCAATGTACTGGGAAAGCCGCTGAGTTATTTTTTTTGCGAAGATGATCTTAGTGCGGAATTGGTTTGTCTATTTGAGCAACTTGATGAGGATGAAAAGTTAGATCTTCTCTTTAAGCTACGTGAAAATAAACGGTGATACCGCTAAGTAAGATACCTGCTCATGTTGCGGATTGACCACCAGAAGTTTGCAACGCATTGATAGTGGTTTGTAGCTAGGAGAGGAGGTTAACTTTCATGGTTGTGCTCATGCCTTCACCACCGGGATCCCTTTGATACTGGTGGTATAGCGGGGGCTGAGTTGTTCGCGTTTCATCATCCATTCGCTGGTATCTCGGCCTCGGGATGCAAAGTAGACCTTTCCCAACCGCCCCTGGTTAATCCTATCGATCACCTGCATGAGTGCATCGCTACGGGGATCCTGCTGTTCGCTGCCGAATAGACCCCCTTGCTGCATGCCTTTCGGGGAGAAGTCCGCCAGCATGACGCCGCCCTTCATATAGCGAACATCATCCAACCAGATCCTGCTCAGCAGCGGCTCGATCTGGGCTAGCAACTCACGGGTGTCGGCTGTGGGTATCGGCAACAGCATGGAGATCTGGTTGGCATAATGTGTTTCCCGCTCCGCAAACGGGCTCGAACGAATGAATACTGTGACATGGCGGCAGCACATGCCCTCTGTCCTGAGTTTCTCAGCTGCCCGCTCCATGTAGCCAGCGAGAGCCTCCCGCATGGGGCCGAAGGCGGTGATGCGCTCCCCAAAGGATCGGCTGCAAATTATCTGTTGCTTGGCCTGTGCCAGTTGCTCCAGCTCGGCGCAGGGGATCCCGCACAGCTCCTGCACCGTGCGCTCGACAACGACCCCGTAACGGTGCCGAAGACTCTTAGCATCAGCCGCTACCAGATCAGCCACGGTGTTGATGCCCTGAGCTGACAGCTTGGTGGTGAGTTTGCGACCAATTCCCCAGACCTCGTCTACCGGGGTGATCGCCATCAGTTTGGCGCGGCGTGTTTCATCGCGCAGATCGACCACCCCTCCGGTGGCGGGCCATTTTTTTGCGGCATAGTTGGCGAGTTTGGCTAGGGTTTTAGTGGGGCCGATACCAACACCGACCGTCAGCCCTGTCCACTGCTGTACCCGCTCCCGGATCTGGCGTCCATATGCCACTAGGTCACCCGCCCAACTCTCACTCAGCTCAGCAAAAGCTTCGTCTGTTTACCGGGACGGGTGCGAACAGCTTTGCGAGAAGGTCACTCAGCAACTCGGTGCGTGGTTCTCTCTTTTGAGCTGGTAAGGCTCATGTGGTGAGGGTTCTGGTGAGGACAACCAAAAAGTGTAAGAATAAACAGGTATGAACACGCATTTTCATACCTTTTCTTACATATCTTTAAAAAGTGTCATTTTAAGGTGAGCAACCAGAAGTGTAAGAAAAGGTGTTATGCATTGAAATATATAGTAAAAAATTCATTGCCACTCACTCAGTCACTCACTCAGCAGCGATTTTTTACATGTATTACCGTTCTGATCCCCTGCGGCAGGCCCTGATTCATCAGGGCCTTTTTTTACCTGTTTCTGACGCATTCACCTCACCCGACGACCATGTTGCTGCCACTTTCCCGCGCTTTACGTCCTCTTCGTCCAGGCTTGTGGCTATCATCGAGACGATTTCTCCCTTCGGGAACCTGCATGAACTACTTGAGTCGTCTGCTGTGCCTCGCCCTGCTGATGTTCGGCAGCCACCTTGCTGCGGAGCCGCTGCGGGTGGGAGTCAGCTTTGCCATTCCTCCCTATGTCATCAGCCACGAAGACAGGGGCATCGAACTCGATCTCATGCGAGAGGCCTTCGCAGGCAGCCCCCATGAGCTGCAGGTCGTCTATCTTCCCCTGGAGCGCACCTTCAGGATGCTGGAGGAAGGTAAGCTGGACGCCATCATCAACGTCAAACCCGGCATGCTGGAAAGTGCCTACCTCTCACAGCCGGTGATCACCTTCCACAACCGGGTCTTTACCCTGGCGCCGACGGCAGTCCACACCATGAAGGATTTGCAGACCCTGCGAGTCAGTGCCTTCCAGCGTGCACGGCAGATCCTGGGAACGACCTTCTCCGACATCGTCGACCAGAATCCCCGTTATGAAGAGGTGGCGAGGCAGGAGGGACAGGTACAGCGGCTCCTGCTCGGGCGCACCGATGCCGTGATCCTGGAACAACGGGTGTTCTACTACTATCTGGCGCAGTTGCTCGGGGATGACCAGGAGGGCGACCGCTATCCCAAGGACAAGGTCAGACAGCACGACCTCTTCCCCCCGACTCACTACCACTTCGCCTTTCGCGAGGCGGGCCACCGGCAATGGTTCGACAGACAGCTCTCCAAGATGAAGGCGGACGGGCGCTATGAGCGAATTTTTGCCGCCTATGGCACCACCTCTACTGCCGGAGACAAAAAAGCCAGCCCATGATGGACTGGCTTGATACCGGCTCCGGGGAGCCGCAGTGGATGGAGCGTTACTTCATCGCGCTGCCGTTTTTCAGCTCTGCTTTCTGCCGTTTGGCTTCGCGTTTCTCTTTCAGTGACATCTGCGGTTTTTTCTTGGCATCTTTGCCGTGATGCTGTTCTTTGTTGCTCATCATCAGACTCCAAAAAGGTTACCTGGACAGTTGGAACGGGTGTTCCAGCATGTCAGCCGAATCGTGGATTTCAGTACGCCAACAGTGACGATCGGGGATCGCACTGGCCTCAGCATACTCCCAATCTTCCGCCGGGATCCAGCCTATCGGCAGCGCCTGTCAGCCAGGCGTTCCCGTAGCGTGCTCCCCCAGGAAATGACGACCTGGCGACACTTTTGGCATCCGGGGACGGATGGTCAGCCTGTCTCCGATGGATGTGTGTTAGGGTGGGCATTCAACGATCGCAGGAGCGCGTCATGAAGAAGCTGGAAATGAAGGATCTGACCGAGGCCGAGAAAGCCGAGATTGCCCTGCTGGTGCAAAAGGCCCAGGCCAATGCCGATCACACCCTGACCAACGGGGAGCGCAACAAGATCCGCGAGGCAGGACGCCAGAAGATCGCCGCCGATCGCGCCCAGGCCGCCAAGGCTGCTTCCGCACTGGCGCGGGAAAAAGCCAAGGAGCGAGCCAGCGCCCAAGTGCTGCCCGACACCTTCAGCTGGTCCGATTCCGTCAGCAACAAATACCGTGGCAGACGGTAACGGCAGCATGAATGCTCGCAGATGACGCTGCTGCAAAAAAGGGGGCTGGCAGAGCGTCATGTCATGCCCCTGAAAAGGGCAGCAGGAGGCGCCTGGCAGCTGATGCACACCCGGATAAAACGCCTATCCAGCCATCACTGACTGAAACGAATACCAAGATAAAGATTGCCATGACAGGGTGTGCGTGTTCTAATCGTTTTCGATGGTTCGGTAGTTCAGACCTGATTATGTTAGGCAGTCATCTTAAAGCAGTGATTTGTGCAGGCAGTTATCCCCGATAATTCTTGCCAGATAATTCTCCTTCTTTAGTGCTCCCCATACGTATTTCTGACGAAAAATCATGGATTGCCACCCTAATGGCGTTTCACTAATCACTATTCAAGGAAATTATCATGTCCAACAAAATGACTGGTACCGTAAAGTTCTTCAACGCCGAGAAAGGCTTCGGTTTCATCTCCCCGGCTGACGGCAGCAAAGACGTGTTCGTTCACTTCTCCGCCATCCAGTCCAACGGTTTCAAAACCCTGGAAGAAGGTCAGCGCGTTGAGTTCACCATCGAGCAAGGCCAGAAAGGCCCGGCTGCTGCCAACGTTACTGGCCTGTAATTCACGCCCGAGCCGCCTTCCGTTTATCGGCAGCGCCTCAGCAAGAATTGAAAAAACCCGCTTCGGCGGGTTTTTTGTTGCCCGTTTCCGGGTGGCCGACCTGTTGCCCTGCTTCCCTCTCGCCACGGGCAGCAAAAAGGGCACCCTGGTGGTGCCCCATTTCCTGGTCAGGTTCCTTACAGGGGCAGGCTGATCCGCGCCTCCAGCCCCCCCTCCTCGCGATTGTGAAGGCTGAGCTCACCGCCGTGCTGGTGCACCAGGGTACGGGCGATGGCGAGCCCCAACCCCACGCTGCCCGACTCGGTATTGCGGGCTTCATCCAGGCGCACGAAGGGCTTGAACACCTCCTCCAGCTGGCTCTCCGCAATCCCCGGCCCCTGATCGCGAACCAGGATCAGCAACTCGCCGTCACCGCGCACCAGCGAAACCTCGGCACCCCCTGCGTACTTGATGGCGTTGCCGATGAGGTTTTGCAGTACCCGGCGCAGGGTATTGGCCCGGCAGGCGTAAACCTGCTTGCCCTCGGCCAGGCAGGTGACGGGCTGGCCCATGTCGGCATAGTCGTCACACAGGCTCTCCAGCAGGCTGACCAGATCCAGCTCCCGGGTCGCCTCCTGCTGCCCCTCCTCCCGGGCAAAGCTCAGGGTCGCCGCCAGCATCTGCTCCATCTGCTGCAGGGTCTGCTGGAAACGCTCCTTGTCCTCCCCGTCCGCCAGAAACTCGCTGCGCAGCCGCAGGCTGGTGATGGGGGTGCGCAGGTCGTGGGAGATGGCGGCCAGCATCCGGGTTCTGTCCTGCACGAAGCGATCGAGCCGGGTGTGCATCCGGTTGAAGGCCTGGATGGACTCGCGGATCTCGGTGGGCCCCTCCTCCCGCAGGGGTTCGATGTCCTCACCACGCCCCAGCCTGTCGGCGTTGGCGGCCAGTTGCTTGAGGGGACGGGTTGCCCGGCGGAACAGCCAGATCATCAGGCCGATCACCAGGCTCGCCACCAGCAGCAGGTTGAGGGTGGTCTGCCAGGACCAGCTCGCCGTCTCCTTGTCCACCAGGGAGCTGAACTGGAGCCAGCCGCCGTTGGGCAGTTCGATGGAGCCGTAGAGCCGCATGTCCTGGGGCGGCGGCATGCCGTTGCGATCCTTCATCATGCGGTTGTGGTGTTGCCAGGCCCGGCTGCGCTGGATGTCCTGCTTCAGCTCGGCGCTGATCTCCACCGCCAGGGAGGATGGATAGCCGAGCTTGGCCCGCACCAGCTTCTCGAAGCGGGGGCTGCGGTTGTCCGGCTGCAACGGCTCGTCGGCCAGACGCAGCAGCAGGGTCTCGCTGCGGCTTGCCTTGAGGATCTCGTGATAGAGGGAAGGAGGAGAGAGGGAGAGCAGGCGCACCACGGAGATGATCCGCTGCATGGCGTTGCGGCTGTTGACGTAACCGAGGGCCTCCTCCCTGTCCGAACGGTAGATCTGGATACTGAGCAGCTGGATCAGCACCAGCCCCGCCAGGGCCACCAGCACTATCTGGCCGGTCAACCCCTTGGGCAGCAGCCTGGCGAAGACGCGCTTGATCATGTCGGCCTCACTCCTGGGTCACGTCGGCGGCGAACAGGTAACCGCCACCCCAGATGGTCTTGATGAGCTCGGGATTCTTGGGATCCCGCTCCAGCTTGCGCCGCAGTCGGCTCACCAGGGTATCGATGGCGCGATCGAAGGCCACCGCCTCCCGGCCACGGGCCAGATCCAGCAACTGATCCCGGCTCAGCACCCGCTGGGGCCGCTCCAGAAACACCTTGAGCAGATCGAACTCGGCGGTGGAGAGGCTCATCCCCACCCCCTCCTCGTCCACCAGCTCACGGCGATTGACGTCGAGCAGCCAGCGATCGAAGCGCAGATCCCGGGTCAAGGTCTCCGGCACGGGCAGGCTCTCCACCTGGGTGCGGCGCATCACCGCCTTGATGCGGGCCAGCAGCTCCCGCGGGTTGAACGGCTTGGAGAGGTAGTCGTCCGCCCCCATCTCCAGGCCGATGATGCGGTCCGTCTCCTCCCCCATGGCGGTCAGCATGATGATCGGCAGACGGGATTTGACCCTGAGCTCGCGGCACAGGGTGAGGCCATCCTCCCCCGGCATCATCAGATCCAGCACCAGCAGGTCGAACTCCCGCTCATCCAGCAGCCGCTTCATCTCCTTGCCATCGCGGGCGCAACTGACGCGCATGCCATGCTGCTCCAGAAAGCGCTTGAGCAGATCGCGGATCTCGCTGTGGTCATCGACCACCAGAATATGAGGGCTGCCTTGGTTCATCATCATTTCTCCGTTATCGGGCTGGGGCGATTATACGAAAATCAACCGGGCGGGTTGTGTCAAAGTGTGCCAGCACGCCCCTGTGCCACACTCTGCTACAAAATAGGCTTCTACTGGCAAATTTCAGACACTTCCACGGTGTTTACTGGATACCAAGGCGAAAGAGCCTCTACCCGTACACATCCGACAGGAGTTACCCATGAAAAAGCTGACCAAGACCCTGCTGACCAAGACCCTGCTGACCGCCACCCTGATCCTCGGCCTGCCGCTGGGCGCCTATGCCGCCAGCGAGGCGGTCTCCACCGCGCAACCGACCCAGGCCACGGCGACCGGTTGCCCCATGGACGGTACCGGCATGATGGGCGGCAAGCATCATGGCGGCCGCCACGACAAGATGGCCCGCATGAAGAACATGACCCCGGAACAGATCCAGGCCCATCTGCAACAGCGCTACGACAAGATTGAAGATCCGGCCAAGAAGGCGGAGTTCGTGAAGAACCTTGGTCTGCGTGCCGACGGCATGATCAAGCACGCCGAGGTGATGAAGCAGTTCGCAGAAGCAAACCAGTAAATCGAAGTAATGAAGCCGTTTGCCGAAGCAGACCAGTAAGTCGAGATGATCAAGCAGTTCGCAGAAGCAAAGCAGTAAGTCGACGTAATGAAGCGGTTTGCCGAAGCAGACCCGTGATCCGACGGGGCACTGCCCCGACACCGGCGAAAACGACAGGGTGGCGAAAGCCACCCTTTTTTGTCTTAACCCCCCAGTTTTTTCACCTTTTCCTGCCTGCCCGCGTCATGTTATGTGAGCGATAACAAACGTTTCACTTTCGAAATAAATCATAATGGTCCCTCACACAACAGACGCGGGCACGATCCCGGGCACAGTGGACAGGAGTCGTTATGGGATGGAATCTGGGCACAATCAAGGGGCGCTATACCGCCGTTTTTCTGGGCTTCATGGCGCTGGTGTGCGCCCTGACGGTGATCGGCATCCAGATCTGGATCACCCCCGCCCTGCAAAAAGCGGGGGAGGAGAACGTGGCGCTGCGAGTCGGCGAGATAGCGACCGATATCCGTGACCAGCTCAACGGGGTGCAGACCCAGTCGCGCAGCATCACCCAACTGGTGGCACAACTGCCGAGCGAGCAGATAGATGCCCAGCTCCCGGCCCTCATCGACCAGTACGGCAACGGCATGGTCTTCGGTGGCGGCATCTGGCCCCTGCCGGACAAGCGGGAGGCGGGGCGCGCCAAGTTCAGCACCTTCTTCCACAGGGATGCGTCCAACGCCCTCATTCCCAATACCTACTGGAACTCGGCAGAGGCGCCCAACTATTTCGATCAGCCCTGGCACAAGGCTGGCCAGCACGCGCCCCGTGGCGTCTGTGCCTGGGCCGCCGCCTACAAGGATGGCGCGAGCCAGCAGCCGAGAACCAACTGCGCCATGGGGATCTACCAGGATGGCGCCCTCTACGGGGTGTCGACCATAGACGTCACCCTGGGCTTCTTCAACGACCTGGTGGCCAAGAAAGAGCAGGAGATCGGCGGTCAGGTGATGATCATCGAGGCTGACGGCAAGATCCTGAGCCGCAACGCCCGTCTGACCGGGGATGTGGTGCTCGGCAACCTCTCCGCCCACGCCGACTATCCCTTCGCCCTCGCCATCAGCGGCTTGCTGGGCCAGGATGCGAGCAAGGGGCAGCTGCGAACCACCTTCCAGGATCAGGGTGAAGAACAGACCCTGCTGATGGAGGCCATCGAAGGGACCCCCTGGCTGCTGGCCACCGCCCTGCCGACCCGCACCCTGACCCAGGACAGCCGGGATGTGCTCGCCACCCTGGCGAGCATCCAGCTCCCCCTGGCGGGGCTGCTGTTCGTGCTCATGGTGCTGGCCATCAGCCAGCTTGGCAGCCGCCTGCAGACTCTCAAACTCAACATCGACGCCCTCAGCGCCGGCGACGCCGATCTGACCGCCCGCATCCAGGTCAAGGGGCATGACGAGCTGGACAACATCGCCCTGTCGGTCAACCGCTTCATCGCCTTCCTGCAACAAATGATGGTGCAGGTGACCGCCGCTACCGACCTCATCACCCGCGAGCTGGCCCAGCTCGATCAGCAGACCGGGCAGGCCAGGCGGATCCTGGGAGAACACGCCAGCGAAACCGATCAGGTCGTCACCGCCCTCAACGAACTCAGCTCCACCGCCGACAGCGTTGCCCGCCACGCCAACGACTCCGCCAGCTTCACCGAGGCCGCCAACGGTCAGGCGGCCAGCTCCCGCAAGGTGGTGGGATCGGCCTCCGCCAGCGTGGTGGCCCTCATCGACGAGGTGGATCTCGCCGCCGCCAAGGTGCTGGAGATGCAGGAAGATGCCCAGCAGATCGGCAGCGTGCTCGGGGTGATCGGCGGCATCGCCGCCCAGACCAACCTGCTGGCGCTCAACGCCGCCATCGAGGCGGCCCGGGCCGGTGAACAGGGCCGGGGCTTCGCGGTGGTGGCCGACGAGGTGCGTGCCCTCGCGGCACGCACCCAGAACAGCACCGCCGAAGTGGGCAGCATGTTGTCACGGCTCACCCAGGGGGTCGCCGAGGCCGTGGTCGCCATGGAGCAGACCAAGCGCAGTTGCCAGGCGGCGGCCGACACCACGGGGCAGGTCACCGGCGGCCTCGACACCATGGCCGACGCCGTGGTGCAGATCCACGATCTCAGCAGCCAGATCGCCACCGCTGCCGAGGAGCAGAGCCGGGTGACCGAGGAGATCAACCGCAACATGGTGAGCATTCGCGACATGCTGAACCTCCTGGTGGAGAACGGCGGCAACACGGAGCAGAGCGCCGCCACCCTGCTGGGGTCCAACCGCCAGTTGCTGGCCCTGGTGCACCGCTTCAAGGTGTGAGCCTGAATACCAGGCAGCAAAAAGGGGCCCGCGGGCCCCTTTTTCATTCACTTTGCCAGGACTCAGGCCTTGTTGGCCAGGTTCAGGGTCTTCACGGTCTCGCCTTCGAACTTGATGACCACGTTCTTCTGGGCCACTTCGGAGTCTTTCAGCAGGGACTTGGTGGTCTCGGCCAGCAGCGGGGAGGCCTTGTTCAGAGCGTCCAGGTCATAGGTCCACACTTCCAGACCGGCGTCGGTCTTGGTGCTGGCCGGGGCGCCCAGCTTGTCCTTGATGGCCTGCTTGTTGGAGCCGCCTTCCTTGATGTCCAGAGCCTTCTTGATCGCTTCGTTGGAAGCGGTGTCCATGGCGTTGCCAGCCATCTCTTTGGCGGTGCTGGTGACGCTGCTGGTCACGGTGTCGGTCAGGGAATCCATCAGGCCGGCGTGGGCAACCAGAGGCAGGGCGGTCAGGGCAATCAGCAAGGACTTTTTCATGAAGATACATCTCGCAAGAATGAAAAGAGCGCGCATGAAACCAGCGGGATGAATTGGAGTCAAGAAAATCCCTTGGTCAAGCCGTATTCGGGGGGGAAAAGCCCCGTAGCGGCTCCGACCAGTGCCCTTGTCAGCCGCTGAGCTGGTCCTTGCCCGCCAGCTTGGCCCGGTAGAGCGCCCTGTCGACCCGTGCCATCAGGTGGGACACCTGCTCGTCGGGGTCGGACTCCACCAGCCCGAAACTCAAGGTCACGGGCTCGATCCCCTTGACCCTGGCATGGCTCAGGCGCTGCCTCAGCTTTTCGGCCACCACCCGGGCATCGGGCAACCGGGTATTGGGAAGCACCAGCATGAACTCGTCCCCCCCCCAGCGGGCCAGCAGATCGATCTCGCGGATGCAGCCCCGGGTCAGCTGCACGATATCGATCAGGGTCTGGTCCCCCACCCCGTGGCCATGACGATCGTTGATCTGCTTGAAGTCGTCCACATCCATGGCGATCACGGCAAAGGGCTCCTTGAAGCGCTTGGCGCGCTCATGCTCCAGCCGCACCGCCTGCTCCAGCCGATAGCGGCTGGCCGCGCCGGTCAGGGAGTCCGTCTCCGCCAGGCGGCGGTTTTCCTCCACCTGGAACTGCAATGCCTGGTTGAGCCGCTCCAGTTCGGCGGTACGCTGTGCCACCTGCTGCTCCAGGGTGCGGTTTTGCAGCTCCAGCCTGGCGTAGAGTTCCCGCTGGGCGTGGATGTTGCGGTGTGCCCCCACCATCCTGGCGACACTGCCGTCCGGGTTGCGTGCGACGATGCGGCCGCAATCCGCCACCCAGAGGTAGTCACCGTTACGGCAACGGCAGCGGTATTCGGCCCGGTAGTCCGCCGCCCGCCCACTCAGGCAGGCATCGAAGCTCTCCATGACCTGCGCCAGATCGTCCGGGTGGATCAGGTTCTCCCAGGTAAAGACAGTGTTGTCGAGGGAGTGGGGCTCATACCCCAACATCTGATACCAGCCGGGATAGCGATGGACATAGCCGGTGTTGGCATTCCAGTCCCAGAGACCGTCGCTCACGACCTCCAGCATGCCGCTCATCACGGCCTCGTCGAGGGCCGGTTGCCTTGTCATCTCATTGTCATGCAGCATGAAAACCTTCCTTGTTCTGCTACTCGGCGCCACGGTTCCGCTTGTTGACCTGGTGGGAAAACCGGGCCTGCCGGTCGAGCCTTCAAGGGGGCGACTGGCCTCGACACCCCGTCATGACGGGTTATCGGCCAGGTTGCCCTCTTGTTGAACAACAGTAGCAGCCCGCACACTTTCGAGTCTTGCGCGCCGTCACGCTCCCTTCCGTTCTTCTGCCGGCCAGATTGCACCACGGCGGTGCACACCTTTGGCGCAGCCCTGCCCATATTGGGCAAGCCTCGCTGACCAGGGTTGCGATTAATAAGTAAGTGCATGAATAAAAAGAAAAATACTTTTCTGGCGCAATATTTGCCTTTATCTGGGTGAACCACAAGGATTGGGGATATTGCATGAAATTAATCACCGCCATCATCAAGCCGTTCAAACTCGACGACGTGCGCGAAGCCATCGCCAGCCTCGGCGTCGAGGGGCTGACGGTTTCCGAGGTCAAGGGGTTTGGCCGCCAGAAGGGGCACACCGAGCTGTACCGGGGTGCCGAATACCAGGTGGATTTCCTGCCCAAGGTAAAGCTGGAGATCGCCACCCTGGCCGACAACGTCGAGCAGATCATCGAAGCCATCAGCAAGGCTGCCCACACCGGCAAGATAGGTGACGGCAAGATCTTCGTTTATGACCTGCAGGCCGCCGTGCGCATCCGCACCGGCGAGACCGACGCAGACGCCCTTTGATACGACTGGAACTGAGGAATACGACATGGAAGAGTTGATCACATCCGTCAGTGAGCTGCGCTATGCACTCGACACCTTCTACCTGCTGATCTCCGGCGTGCTGGTCATGTGGATGGCCGCCGGGTTCGCCATGCTCGAAGCCGGCCTGGTCCGCGCCAAGAACACCACCGAGATCCTGACCAAGAACATCCTGCTCTATGCCATCGCCTGCATCATGTTCCTGCTGGTCGGCTACAACATCATGTACGTGGACAACAGCGCCGGCGGCTGGCTGCCGAGCTTTGGCAGCCTGATGGGCAGCCAGGCGGACGACGCGGGCCACTCCCTGCACTCCGACTTCTTCTTCCAGGTGGTGTTCGTCGCCACCGCCACCTCCATCATCTCAGGTGCGGTGGCAGAGCGGATGAAGCTCTGGTCCTTCCTGCTGTTCTGCGTGGTGATGACCGGCTTCATCTACCCCGTGGAAGGCTACTGGAGCTGGGGCGGCGGCTTCCTGAAAGAGGCGGGCTTCTCCGACTTCGCAGGCTCCGGCATCGTCCACATGGCGGGCGCTGCCGCTGCCCTGGCCGCCGTGCTGCTGCTCGGCCCCCGTCGCGGCAAATATGGCAAGCAAGGGGAGATCTACCCCATCCCCGGCTCCAACCTGCCGCTCGCGACCCTGGGCACCCTGATCCTCTGGATGGGCTGGTTCGGCTTCAACGGTGGCTCCCAACTGGCGCTCTCCAGCGCCGCTGACGCCACCGCCATCGGCACCGTGTTCGTCAACACCAACGCCGCCGCGGCCGCCGGTGTGGTCGGCGCCCTGCTGGTCAGCAAGCTCACCTGGGGCAAGGCGGATCTCACCATGATCCTCAACGGCGCCCTCGGCGGTCTGGTCGCCATCACCGCCGATCCGGCCTCCCCCAGCCCGCTGTTCGCCAGCCTGATCGGCGCCCTGGCCGGTGCCCTGGTGGTCTACGCCATCGTCGCCTTCGATCGCCTGAAGATCGATGATCCGGTCGGTGCCATCTCGGTACACGGCGTCTGCGGCCTGTTCGGCCTGATGGTGGTGCCCTTCTCCAACACGAGCGCCACCTTCGGTGCCCAGTTGCTGGGTGCTGCCACCATCTTCGGCTGGGTCTTTGTCGTCTCCCTCGTGGTCTGGAGCCTGCTCAAGGCCACCATGGGCCTGCGGGTCAGCGAAGAGGAAGAGATGATGGGTGTGGATGTCCACGAGTGCGGCATCGATGCCTACCCCGAGTTCGTCAGCGTCAAATCCAGCATCTGACACGGCCATCGGATGTGGGGCCCGGGGGACACCCCGGGCCCCGTTTTTTTGGCGGCTCGGCGCCCCTGAAGGCAGGAGGACGGTTCGAGTGATGCCACTCTGCCATGCAACCGGTGAACCCTCTGCTTTGCCCCTCCCCTTTGCAAGGGGAGGGTCGGGATGTGCCGTGCCGATTGATGGATGGAGCCATGACCCCCTCCCCGCCTCCCCCTTGGCAGGGGGAGGAGCAAGCAAGCGCCCCTGGCTGGACGAATCAAATAATCGAGG
The DNA here is from genome assembly GCF_017939325.1 of Aeromonas sp. MaB10011B. NCBI lineage: Bacteria > Pseudomonadati > Pseudomonadota > Gammaproteobacteria > Aeromonadales > Aeromonadaceae > Aeromonas > Aeromonas sp. MaB10011B. Next base: position 14,497 of record NZ_JAGKRK010000019.1, read on the forward strand.
TGGCAACTACGTAGGTTCGATTAGCGAAGCGTAATCGGACGGCGTATTTGCTTGCGGGAGAAGGGTCGGGGATAAGGAGCAGGAAAAAGAGAGTTCGCGGTAAACGTTGGGCTTCGCTCAACCACAACCGACACAGTGGTAGGTTGGCGCTGAGCCTGCGAAGCCCAATATACAAAACAGAATTAAAAGAACTTTAATTACGCCTTGTGATTTTGCCAAGGTCTATTTTATGTTTAATTTCCTCCCCCTTAACAGGGGGAGGTACGTTAAACAATCAATCTACAATATCATTTAATATGGATAAGTTCAGATAACATACCTATATATACAGGATACCTTTTGTATTGCATGGTATTATTTGACCACCTGAGTGATGATTGCCCACCAAGCAGACGATGACCAACCCAACGAGTGTCAATAATATTCCTACCTCCTCGTTGATTTAATAAAAGCAGACTCCCCATAAATTTCACCCAGACATCATGACTATCAAGAAGCTCCTTTCCATATAAATGCATAGAGCGGCCACTATCAAAGACAAAAAAATCCATATTCCATTGACTCATAAAGTCATTAATTACACCAAATATGTCACTCGTAAACTTACTTATACCCAAATCTACCATAGGTATGTAACGTGATATATCATGATCAAAATACACTTTTGAATTTATAGCAAGCTCTTCTGATGGCCTCATGCATTTAATTTTATTATCTAACCAATCCGTGTTGACTTCAGACAAAACAACTCTGAATTCCTTGTGCGGATCAGACAAGGATGAGGGTATATATGTATATGTCTTCATTGATAGAAGAGTTAAATCAGATGAGAAGTGCTGACAATAGTTTCTAAGATGCTCTATGTATATAGATGCGGGATGTCGATTAACGTTTATTTTATTAACTGCCACGTTTAGCCCACCTTTATCCCGTTCAAAAGTTGATAGGTCTCCAAAGAGAATGAGTCTGTCATCCCTGCTATATAATCAGTAATCAAATGGCATCTTAAATTAAATTCAACCTTATCGCACACACCTTCATGCAAGGAGCGAACATATGCACGAACATGTTTATCAGATAAGAGGTTAAAAAGGCGAGTGCAAATAGCCATTTTTTTGCCGGCTTTTTTTTCCACAATTTTGATAAAATCATCCCGACTTAATTCAAGTAAAGGAGAAAATTTATCAAGCAGTCCATATATTATAGCGTACCCACCTAACTCCATTCTTTCTGCCTCAGCAGAGGTAAATATATACTTTCTGGTAAAGTCTTTTAGAATTTCCTGTAAATCATACACCAATGTGTGCTCTCTAATTAGAGCATCTACATTCCCATTCAAGTAATCATCAAATTTAACAAAGAAATCAAAAGCTACTAGCTTCACACTCAAGTTAGTTAATGTTGTTTTGAATAGTAGAAACTTATATTCAAGTTCTTCAGTACAGTCATTAAAGTTTTCATTATATTTGCTGATTATGTATTCGGCATCCTCTATATGAGACCTCAACTTTGGCAATTCAGAATAGACAGCCCCTACATCACGATCTCGTTCACAGAAATCATATATGGATTTCTTAATGTATTTGAAGAATAGTTCGTAAGAGACGATCCCCTTTTCAAATCCATCTTCAATATCACTAATACAGTAGGATATGTCATCTGCAGCTTCCATGAGGTATGCCAATATATGCCTACCAGATATCCCCAGATCAGTCTTTATTGCGCTAACAACTTTCTCTTCCGTTGAGAAATACCCCATTTTTTTATGATGTAACTTGTTACTTCCAACTGTATCATTAGAGGCTACATATTTTATGCATGCTGCCAGTTGAGATGTCGTCAAGTTTAAACCAAATGCATCAGTCCCCTGAAGCTTTGATATAATTCTCAGCCCTTGTGGGTTGCCATCAAAATGAATAAAATCATTATAGTTATAATCACTTTCAGATAAATTTACTTTCTTTTTACCCTCCAGTATTGCCTTGTTCTCTCCAAACCATGTTGAAATAGCGGACTCTCCAAAATGACCAAAGGGAGGATTACCAACATCATGTATTAAACATGCTGTTTCAACAGTTTTTCTTATCGCAACATCCTCATCTAATATAAATTTTAGATGTGGATTTATAGCCTTTCCCTTGCTGAGTTCCTCACTTATCAACTCGACTATTTTTTGTACTAAGAATACACCTATATGAGCGACTTCCATTGAATGTGTGAGTCGGCTCCTTACAGCTGCATTATTTTCCAAAGAAAATACTTGAGCTTTCATCTGCAGTCGTCTAAATGATGCAGAGTAAATATATCTAGCATGATCACTTAATGAAATAGAGGGAAAGTCATCATATTTTTTCTCAGATGGTCTAAGCCTCATTTTTGATAATACTTTCATATTAAAATCTCCATGTTATTTATCAATAATAACTATTTAATCCAACCTCTGTGCCAATCCCGAATACCGCTCGGTCTTTTTCCGCACGGCCTGTGCCAGCAGGGCGCGATCGCCATAGAGATCGAGGCGGGCCTTGGCGCGGGTGATGCCGGTGTAGACCAGCTCGCGGGTCAGGAGCGGGCTGGGGCTGTCGGGCAGCACCAGCACTGTATGAGCAAACTCCGAGCCCTGGGATTTGTGGATGGTCATGGCGTAGACGGTCTCGTGGGGGGGCAACCGGCTGGGCAGCAGGGCCCGCAGGGTGCCGTCCGGCTGCTCGAACCATACCTTGAGGCGGCCGGTGTCATCGGGCAGGCAGAGCCCCATGTCGCCGTTGTAGAGGCCCACCCCATGGTCGTTGCGCACCACCATCACCGGGCGGCCCGCATACCAGTCGCCGTCACGCTGGATCAGCCCCGCCTTGGCGAGGGCCAGTTCGAGCCGCTCGTTGAGCCCCGTCACCCCGAAGGGGCCGTCCCGCAGGGCGCAGAGGATCTGGAAACCGTTGAACGCCTTGAACACCGCCGCCGGATCCTCGCCGGCCCGGGCCGCCTTGAGGTAGCTGCCATAACCGGCCACCCCCTCTGCGATCAAGGCGTTGTAAGCCTCCCCCGCCCAGGGGTGCAGGCGGATGTCGCCAAATCCTGCGCCCCAGACCGCCTCCACTGCCGCCCCGTCGCCGCTGTTGCAGGCCCGCGCCAACTGGCCGATGCCCGAATGCTGGTCAAAGCGCCAGCTCTTGGAGAGCAAACAGAGGCTGTCGCGCACGCTGGCCCCCGCTGGCGTGCCTTGCAGGCGATAGCCGGTCTGGCGGGAGAGCCAGTGTGCCTGCGCGGGGCTGATGCCCTGTTCGATAAAGCTGCAGATATCCCCGAGCACGGCCCCCGCCTCCACCGAGGCGAGCTGATCCTTGTCGCCGAGCAGGATGAGGCGGGCGTGGCGGGGCAGCGCATCCAGCAGGCGCGCCATCATGGGCAGGTCCACCATGGAGGCCTCGTCCACCACCAGCAGGTCGAGGTGCAGCGGGTTGCCTCTGTGGTGGCGGAACTGGCTGCGCCCGGGGATCACTCCGAGCAGCCGGTGCAGGGTGCCCGCCTCCGTGGGGATGGCCTCCACCCACTCGGGGGGCAAGTCCAGCGCCTGCAGGGCAGCGCCGATACTCTCGGTCAGACGCGCCGCCGCCTTGCCGGTGGGGGCCACCAGCCGGATAGCCGGGGCCTTGCCCCCTTGCAGGCCGGTCTCCACCAGGATGGCGAGGAGCTTGGCCACCGTGGTGGTCTTGCCGGTGCCGGGGCCGCCGGAGATGACCGCAAAGGGGCGCGCCGCCGCCGTGGCCGCCGCCAGCTTCTGGCCGTTGCAGCAGAGCGCCTCGGGCACCAGGGTATCCAGCCGCTCCAGCTCGCTGGCTGCCTGGGCGCTCTTTAGCAGGGTCTCCACGGCGGGCCACTCCACCTCATGGGGGAAGACCAGATCCAGGTACTTCTCCACAAAGTGGCGGACGGAGAAATCCGGCGCGAGGCGGGCCTTGAGCAGGGCCCCGAACACCAGGCCGTAGTCGCGGGCAAAGAGGCGTGACAGGGCCGGGGCAATCTCCGGCCATTCGGCCCGTTCACTCAAGGCGCTAAGGTGGCGGGCCACCCCCAGCTCAAAGTCGTGGTAGCGGGTAAGGTAGAGGCGATCCCCCCAGAGCCGCAGGGGCCAGCGGGGGGTCTCTCCCTCCTCCTGTTCGCTCCCCACCAGGGGGCTGGCCGCAAAGAGGGCGGGCCAGCTCGCGGGATCCGCGAGATCCGCCAGCAGATCCCGGCTCTGATCCGGATCCAGCCCGAAGGGGCGCGAGGATCCCTGCCCGTCACCGCCCTGAGCGAGCATCGCCAGCGGCAGGCAGACATGGCCGCGCCCCAGCTCATGGCAGGCGAGCGCGGCCCCCAGCACCAGCTCGGGGCTGCCGCCCAGGTCGGCCACCAGCCTGGCAAATTGCAGGTCAAGCTGGCGGATGCGCCCCGCCAGCGCCAAGGCTTTCAGCCGCTCTATCATGGTTTCGCCCTTCATCTCGCCCCTCATGCCTCCGCCTCGTTCGATTTTTCTAAACGATGATCGTCAGACGTCACACCTTTACTAAACAACTCGTCCAGCCCCAGCACCAGTTCACGGCTCGGACGGGTATGGAATACCCCCCCTTGCGGCATGCCGCGCAGGAAGAGATAGAAGACCCCGCCAAAATGCCGGTCGAAATCGTAGCCCGGCAGCCGCAAGGCGAGCAGCCGGTGCAGGGCCAGCGAATAGAGCTGGTATTGCAGATCGTAGCGATGCTCGCGCATGGCCCGCTCCAGGGCCGGGCGGCCGTAATCGGCGGGGCTCATGCCAAGGTGGTTCGATTTGTAGTCGAGCAGATACCAGCGCCCCTGCCACTCGAACACCAGGTCGATAAAGCCCTTGAGCATCCCCTGCACGGTGGCAAAACCGAGCGGCTTGCCGCCCCGCGACAGGGGGTCGTGCTGCTGGCAGAGTGCGGTGAGCGCCGGTGCCGTCACCCGCCCCATGGGCAGGAAGAACTCCAGCTCCACCTGTTTGCGCTCGGGGGCCAGATCCCGCAGCCGCACCGGATCCCCAAGGCCGGTCTCAAGGGGAGTATCCAGCACCGCCTCCACCTGCTGTTGCAGCACGGGGGCCCAGCCTTCGTCGAACCCCTCCTGGGTCAGCAGGGCGGCGATGTGCTGTGCCAGTGACTCGCCCTTCGCGTGCTCGAAGTCGATGGTCTCGAACAGGCTGTGGAGCAGGGTGCCGGGACGCGCCCCCTTGGGGAAGGTGAAGATGGAAGGGGCGGGCGCCTCCTCTTCCTGCACGGTGACGGCTGCCTCGGTGGCCACCTCGTCGTCGAAGCCGGGGTTGGCCAGCACCCCCTTGCCGTGGCCGTTGCCCTGGGCCGCGAGCCCGGAGTAGGAGCTGATCCACCAGTCCCGCTCAAGCTGCCCCTGGAACGCGCGCACGGTGGGCTCCCCCGGCTTCTCCGCCTCGGCGGGCAGCGGGGCCGGGCGGGTGAGCGAGGGCTCACCGACGGCCACCCCCGGCAGGGCCTGGGCCAGGTCGGTGAGGGCGGTCGCCAGTGTCCCGGCGTCCCCCTCCTCCCCCTTTTGCAGCAGGTAGCCGATGGCGGTGCGGTGCAGGTCGGTCTTCTCCGACTTGCCCGCCCCGGAGCGCACCGGCGCCAGCCCGAGCCAGGTGGCGTAGACCCCCCGGGTCAGGGCCACGTAGAGCAGGCGCAAGTCTTCGGCGAGGCGCTCCTTGTCGGCCTCGGCCAGGGACTCTTCGGCGCCGGTGAGATCGAGCACGGTACGATTGCCCGCCTCCCCCGTTTCGTGGAACAGGGGGGTGTCAGCGGCGCGGTGGCTGCAAATGAACGGCAGGAAGACCAGCGGGTACTCCAACCCCTTGGATTTGTGGATGGTGACGATCTGCACCAGCTTGCGCTCGGATTCCAGGCGAAGTATCTGCTCCCCGTCCTGGCCGTTGGGCTGGCTCACCGCCTCCCCGAGCCAGCGCAGCAGGGCGTACTCCCCGTCCAGCTCGCCGCTCGCCTGTTGCAGCAGCTCGCCGAGATGGAGGAAGTTGGTCAGCCGCCGCTCCCCGTAGGGGCTCGCCAGCAGGGAGGCGGCGAGGTTGCGCCCGTGCATCAGGGCCCGCAGCATGGCCAGCACCCCGTGGCGATGCCAGACCGCGCGGTATCCCATGAACTCCTGCACCGCGTTCTCCCAGGCCCGCTCGTCCGAGGCCAGCGCGTCCAGGGCCCTGGCATCGAGATCGAACAGGCCGGTGGCGAGCGCCGCCCTAAGGCTTCGCTCATCGCTCGGGTTCTGGCAGGCGTGCAGGATCAGCAGGATCTCCCGCGCCTCCACCTGGGCCAGCACGCTCTCGCGGTTCGACAGATAGACGGAGGCGATGGCAAGGCGCGCCAGCTCCTGTTGCACCAGCTTGCCCTCGGCGCCGGTGCGCACCAGCACGGCGATATCCCCGGCCCTGACCGGCTCGCTGCCGAGCATCGCCTTGCCCTCCCGGGCCAGCGTGAGCAGGCGATGGATCTCCGCCGCCGTGGCGCGGGCCATCCTGCTCTGGTACTCCCCCTTGTTGAAGGTGGGCTGACCGGTGAGCTGCCAGCAGTGCAGCACGGGGGCGCTCTGCCCCTCGATCAGCAGTGCCCGGCTCTTGCCCTGCGCCTCCACCGGCAGGAAGGGAATGTCCGCCTCGTAGATGAAGGGATCCTTCGCCCGCTCGAACAGGCCGTTGACCGCCGCCACCAGGGCGCGGCTTGAGCGCCAGTTGCGCCCCAGGGTGTAGTGGGCGCTCACATTTCGCCGCGCCTGGATGTAGGTGAAGATGTCCGCGCCACGAAAGCCGTAGATGGCCTGCTTGGGGTCGCCGATCATCAGGAGCGCCGTGTCCTGGTGACCGCCGTAAAGGCGATGGAAGATGCGGTACTGCTGGGGGTCGGTATCCTGGAATTCATCGATCATGGCGACCCGGTAGGTGGTGCGGATGCGCTCGCACAGCCGCTCCCCCAGGCCCGAGCCGAGCGCCCCGTCGAGATCCCGCAGCAGATCGTCGAAGGAGAGCTGATGGGCCTGGCGCTTGCTCTCCTGCATTCGGCTGCGCACCACCCTGGCCGCCCGCTGCAAGACGAGATCCCGGATGCCGGGTCGGCTCGCCAGCAGGGCGTCTATCTCGCCAAAGAGCGGCAGGGTGGGCACCGCTCCCCCCTTCTTGAGGTTCTCCTCCAGCGCCTGCTGGCCGAAGCGCTCCAGCTCCTTGGGCAGGACGTAGCCGCTGGTCTCGTCCTGCGCCCAGTCGCCAATCTTGGCAAGCCAGCCCTCATAGTTCTTGCCGGTGTAACGGCTGATCTGCCCCTCGGTCTGGCGGCGGATCTCGTCCGTCTGCGCCAGCCACCCGGCTTTCACCGCCCCGATGCGGGCCATGGCGACGCTGTGCCGCGCCGCCAGGGTCTCGTCCCCCGCCACCGGGCGGATCTCCAGCTCGTCGTTGTCGAGCCAGCTCCCCATCTCCCGCAGCAGGGCGGCGGGGCTCGGCCAGAGCCTTCGCACCGCCCGGGCCAGGGGCTGGTCCACCGGATAGAACTCGGCGCGCCAGTAGTCACTCACCGCCTGCAGCCGGAGCCGGCTGTCGTCGGTCAAAAATTCGGTTTCAAAGAGGGCGCCCGACTCGAAGGCGTTCTGCCTGAGCATCCGCTGGCAGAAGCCGTGGATGGTGAAGACCGCCGCCTCGTCCATCTGCCGCTCGGCGGCCAGCAGGCGACGGGCCGCCAGGTCGTGATCCTCCACCTCCACCAGCAGTTGGGCCAGCAGGGTATCCGTGCTGTGACCGCGCATAAAGGCGAGACGCGCCTCGTGGATGCGGGCGCGGATCCGCCCCCTCAGTTCGGCGGTGGCCGCCTCGGTAAAGGTCACCACCAGGATCTCGGTCACCGACAGGGGCCGCTCGTGGGCACAGGGCTGACCGGCGTCTCCCCCCTCCTCGCCTGCTTCTTCGATAACCGGGCCGTGGCCCAGCAAGAGGCGCAGATAGAGGCCCGCGATGGTATAGGTCTTGCCGGTCCCGGCGGAGGCCTCGATCAGCCGCTCGCCATAGAGGGGAAAGCGCAGGGGATTGAGCGGGTTAGCCATTATTGCAACTCCTCCAGCGCCTGATGGAGCGGGGTCAGGTGTTCACGGGCCAGCCCCTGCAACTGGGCCAGCACCTCGTCATCGAGTTCCGGGAAGCAGCGGGCGACATAGACGTCCTGCCCCTCTCCCGTCACCATGTAGCCGCCGTTGAAGCGGGCAAGCGCCGCCTTGTCGGCCTCCTCCGGCTTTGCCGGATCCTTCTCGATCGCCTTGAGCCACTCCCAGGCGGTGCTCGGGAAGAAGGGCAGCGGCCGCTTCATCCCCTGGGTCCAGAGGGCCACCAGGGCCGCCAACCTGGGCCGCGCCTCGTCCGCCGCAAGCCTTGGCAGCCGCAGACTCTGTTTGGCATCGAATAGCAGGGTGTCGCCGGGGGCGCTGCTCAATGAGAGGCAAAGGTGCTGGATCCAGGCCAGCAGCAGATCCTTGCCGTTGAAGCCGCCGGGTTTGACCACCAACGCTCGTCCCTTCTGGGTGTCTATCCAGCCCTGAAGCTGCCCCTGGGCCAGGGCGATGTCGATCTCCACCGCCTGTTTGTCCCCCGTCCAGGGACGCAGCCGCGCCGCCAGCTTGCCCATCTCGCCGTCGATCTCCTCCAGCAGCAGGCTGCCGAACCACCCTTGCGGCAACAGGCCGGAGAGTTGCAGCCGGTGGCGACGGGCCTCGCTCTCCCCTTCGGTCAGATGGGCATCCAGCAGCAGCGCCTTGAGCTGATAGTGCTGCAGGCCGTCCAGCTCGAAGGGCTCGCTGTCTTCGATGGTCGCCTCCTCCAGCTCGAACCACACCTTGAGGCGGCGGTTGAGGAAGTACCTGGCGGGCTGGCGATAGAAGCGCAGCAGCTCCGCCAGCTCCAGCCCCTGCTCCCTGCCCCACTCCGCGGGCAGGGGCAGATCGCCGCTCTGGAAGTTGGCGGCCCCCCGCTCCGGGCTCAGGGCCGGCAGCCAGTCGGCAGCATAGGTGAAGAGACCGGAGCCGGGTTCGGGGTAAAAGTAGGCCGGGCTGTAGGGGGTGAGGGGGTGCGCCACGATCAGGTGTTCGAGCAGCCGCCGGCCCGAGGTGTCGTCGTCGAGATCTTCATCCCCCGCCAGCACGAAGCCCTGGCGCACGTAGTCGATGAGCTCCGCCAGCAGCACGGAGGGTACCTTCTCGCTGTTGTCCTGGGCGCTGAACCCCTGATAGCTGATGTAGAGCCCCTGCTGGGCACTGAGGAGCGCCTCGAGGAAGAGGTAGCGGTCGTCATCCCGGCGGGATCGGTCCCCGCGCCGCGAGGCCACCGCCATCAGATCGAAGCCCATGGGGGGCAGGGTGCGCGGGTAGACGCCGTCGTTCATGCCGAGCAGGCAGACCTGGCGGAAGGGAATGGAGCGCATCGGCATCAAGGTGCAGAAGTTGACCTGACCGGCGAGGAAGCGCTGGCTGGAGCGGGACTCCCCCAGCACGCTGCCGAGGTAGTCCTGCAAGAGGTCTGCACTGATGGCCTGCTCGAAGCGGGCCTCGCCGAGCTGGGCCTGCCAGTCGGTGAGCTGGCTGCGGATGAGCTGGAGCTGGCGCTCTTCATCCTCGTCGGCGAGATAGAAGCGCTCCAGTAGCGCCAGCAGGCAGGCGTGCCATTCGGCCAGCGGCTGCGCCTGTTGCAGCCGGGGCAGAAATTCCGCCAGGGAGTCGACGAACCAGGCGAGCTTGCCGAGGATCAGCCCCTGCTGCCCCTCGATGTCCGCATAGGGCAGGATCCCCGCCACCGGCTCCCCGTCCCCCATGGCAAAGCCCAGCAGCATGCGCCGCAGGCCGAACAGCCAACTGTTGCCGGACAGACGCGGCAGCGCGAAGCGCTCGGGATAGTCGTCATCCAGCCCCCAGCGGATGCCGGTCTCCTGCACCCAGCGCCGCAGCACGTTGAACTCGTCGTCGTCCAGCTCGAAGCGGCGCAGCACGGCGGGCACCTCCAGGATGGCGAGCAGCTCCCCCGCCCCGAAGCGGGCGTTCGGCAGCCTGAGCAGGGCGAGGAAACTTTGCAGCAGCGGGCTCTCCTGGCTCGCCGCCCGATCGGAGATCGCAAAGGGGATCTGGCCGCGGGCCCCGCCCCGCCCCTTGCCGCCCTCCTTGCCAAAGACGGCCTGGATGTAGGGACCGTAGCTGTTGACGTCCGGCATCATCACCACCACGTCTTTGGGGGTGAGGGTGGGATCCTGCTCGAACAGGGCCAGCAGCCGGTCGTGCAGCACCTCGAGCTCCCGCATGGGGCCGTGGCAGGCGTGGATCTGCAAAGTGCCGTCATCCAGGCTGACAGGGCTCTTGTGGTGGCTGGCATCGAGATTGAACTCGCCAGCCCCCCGTTCCGCCAGCTCCAGCACGTCTTTCTGGATGGCCCGCAGCAAGGTGACTCTGCCCTCATCGTCGCGATCCTCGATGTCGACGAAGGCCTCGATCTGCGGCACCTCCAGCTCCATCAGCTGGTGCAGGTAGTCGCGCCCCAGCTTGCCCATGGAGGCGAGCAAGGGGTTGGCGGGACCCTGCAGGGTCTCGAGATCCGTGCCGGGCTTGAGCTTGTTTTCGAGGCGCGCCAGGGTCTTGCGATCGAGCAAGTCCCCCCAGTAGTAACGGCAGGGGTTGGTCACAAACAGGTGTACCTCCACCTCGGGGCGGCTGCCGAGGGCCAGCAGGGCTTCCACATAGCGGGGCGGCAGGGCCGAGATGCCGAACACGAAGACCCGTTGCGGCAGCCTGCCCGGCAGATCCCGGGTGCGCTCCAGCTCGTGGATGAAGGCCTCGTAGAGGTTGGCGCGGTGGTAGCCGCTGGGGCTGAGGGCCAGGGTGCGGGCCACCAGCTCGCGCCAGAGCTCGGGCTGCCAATCCTGACCGCTCACCCCGGCCAGCTCCTGGCTCAATCCTTCCCCCTCTTCCCAGCGGGCGATCCAGTCCGGCCGGTAGACCAGATACTGGTCGAACAGATCCGCCACCTTCTGGCAGAGCTGCCAGAGCCGCACCTGCTCCGGCACCGCCCCGTCACTGCCCCCCAGATAGGCCGCGAGGGGCGCAAAGGCGGGTCTGCCGAGCAGAGTGGGCAGAATGGTCATCAGGTGCCAGCTCATGGCCCCCTTGTTGTAGGGGCTCTGGCGGGGCACGTCCGCCAGCACCCGGGTGAACATCTCCCAGATGAAACTCGCGGGCAGGGGAAAGTCGATGTTGGCGGCGATGCCGAACGCCTTGGCCAGCTCCAGCTTGAGCCACTGGGCCATGCCGGGACTCTGCACCAGGATCTGCTCCCGATCGAAGGGGTGGGAGAGCGGAGCCTGCCGGATGCGGCTCACCAGCAGCTCCTTGAGCAGATCCAGCTGATTGGAGTGGTAGAGGGTAAACATGGACGACTCCCGCCAATTTCATGAAGAGGGGGTGCGCGGGGGGACACTCTCTGGCATTCCCGTCACGGCACGCGAATCGGGATTGTCGGGGATCGGGGGATAAGATGCAAAAGGCACTTGTGGCGTCCGGACTGCGCGCCGTCACACAGATGGCATCCCCGGGAAGCGGGCACAAAAAAGCCGGTGCAGGGCACCGGCCAAAAGGCGTTGGAAAACTTGAAACGTCAGGGTATTACCAGTGCTTGCCGAGGCGGGCATCCAGGCTGAAAGCCCCAGGGCCGGCCGCCGCCAGGGCCAGGAAACCACCGGCCACGGAGACGTTCTTCATGAACATCAGCATCTGCATCTGCTCGGCAGGCTGATAGTGGAAGATGAAGGCGGCCATCAGGGTGAAACCGGCCAGCAGCACGGAGAGGCTGCGGGTAAACAGGCCCAGCATGATGGCAAGACCGCCACCCAGCTCCAGCAGGATCACCAGCATGAACCCGGGCACGCCCATGGCTTCCATGTAACCCTGGGTACCGGCGTAACCGCCGATCTTGCCCCAGCCAGCCATCACGAACATCAGCGCCAGCAGTACACGACCCACCAGCAGTGCCACATCTTTCATCTTGTCCATCGTCATATTCCTTTGCTTACCATCATGGTATTTACAGTGTAAAAGCTAATTGTTAACTCATTCATTTCGCCAAGATTTTTCTATCAAGGCAGGTCAAACAGCAGGGCTTCACTCCCCCTGGAGGCGGTGAGCACCCAGCTCGACTCGTCGCGGCTGAGCAGCCCGTCGCCGGGTCGGGCAGCCAGACCGTTGCCGGTCAGCTCCCCTGAAATCATGTGCAGGTAACCATGACGCCCTTGCAGTGCCCACTCCAGGGTTTCCCCTTCTGCGAGCTGCAGACGCCACACTCTGGCCTGCTGGCGGATCCTGAAGGATCCCGCCTCGCCGTCCGGTGACGCCACCAGCGTCATCCCGGGCTTGTTTTCAATCTTCTTCTGCTGATAACCCGGGGTCGTGCCGTGTTCATTCGGCTCGATCCAGATTTGCAGCAGGGAGAGCGGCTCGGTTTGCGAGGGGTTGTACTCGCTGTGCCGGATGCCGGACCCTGCGCTCATCAGCTGGAAATCCCCCGCCGGGATCTGCTCGGCGTGGCCGAGGCTGTCCTTGTGCTCTATGGTGCCTTGCAGCACGCAGGTGAGGATCTCCATGTTGGCGTGAGGGTGGGTCGCGAAACCGCCACCCGGCGCCACCCGATCCTGATTGATGACCCGCAGGGCAGAGTGTCCCATCCATTCCGGGTCATAGTAGTGACCGAAAGAGAAGCTGTGACGGGCATCCAGCCAGCCAAAGTTGGCCTTGCCCCGTGCTTCTGCGGCTCTCAATTTCATCATGGTGTGCTCCTCACTGACCAAGTTGGTTCATTAACGCTGGCGACCGTCACCCAGACCGAAGGGGATGCGGTAGCTGCTGCTTTCGTTGCCCAGGCTCACCGTCAGCTTGCCCTGGGTACGGCTCGGGATGGCGACCTGCTGGGTGCCCATCAGGTTGGCGTGGACGGAAGCCAGCAGATCACCGGACTCGTCGCGCACCTCCAGCATGGGGTTGGCCTTGCCGTCCATCGCGGCGGTGGCGCTCCAGTTGACGAACAGCACGCCCGGGGCGGCATTGAAGTCAGCGGGAACGGAAGCCTGGGCGGCACCTGCGGTCATCAGGCCTGCAACGGCCAGCATCTTGATTACGTTTTTCATGTTCATTCACTCTCTTGGGTTTTATGTCATTGCCAAGGCCCCTTGGGCCCGAATCAATGCATCCATGCAAGAGATCATTCAAATACTATGTTGTTCTTTTGCTGACATCAGACATCGTGTTTGGGGATGTCTCAGCCCGGAACTACCTTTTATTTGGCTGCCAGGCGTTCCTGCCTAAGCGTTGATTGAATATTAAAGTGACTTCCCCTAAGTTGTTAGCGAGATAATCTGGTAAACACATTCAAAAAAATTGAAGGTAGGATATGGCCAAGGAATCGAACAAGGAGCGGGCGCTGACCCTGGAGGCGATCCGGGTGCTGGACGCCATCGACCGCCGTGGCAGCTTCGCGGCGGCGGCCGACGAGCTGGGCAAGGTGCCTTCGGCGCTGAGCTACACGGTACAAAAGCTGGAAGACGAGCTGGACGCCATGCTGTTCGACCGCAGCGGCCACAGGACCAAGTTCACCCCGGCGGGCCGCATGCTGCTGGAGCGGGGCCGGGTGCTGCTGGAGGCGGCCGAGCACCTGGTGGGGGAGACCCGGGCCCTCTCCCGTGGCTGGGAGACCGACATCACCATCGCCGTCGATGCCTTGATGCCGGTACAGGCTCTCTACCCCCTGGTGGATCGGCTGGCCGAACAGACCGATACCCGGCTGAGGTTTCGCGCCGAGGTGCTGGCGGGCAGTTGGGAGTGCCTGGAAGATGGCCGCGCCGACCTGCTCATCTCCTCTCTCAATGCCGATATCGCCATGACCGGCATCAAGCACCAGGTGCTCAGGGAGGAGGTGATGCTCTACGTCGCCCACCCCGATCACCCCCTGCATCAGGAACCCGAGCCCCTGGCGGACGAGACCCTGCGCCGCTATCGCGCCATCGCGGTAGCCGACACGGCACTGCGCAAGCCGGTGCTCACCTACCGCCTGCTCGACAAGCAGCCGCGCCTGACCGTCAGCACCATGGGGGAGAAGCGGGACGCCCTGCTGGCGGGGCTCGGCATCGGCACCATGCCGCAACGCTGGATTGAAGAGGACATCAAGGCGGGCAGACTCAAGGTGATCAGTCCCGAATATCGCCACCAGATCCAGGTCGTGCTGGCCTGGCGGCGAGACACCATGGGCAAGGCCAAGAGCTGGCTGGTGCGGGAGATCCCCAAGCTGTTTGCCGGTCAGGGGGAATAAAGGACTGCCTTCCGGGGTCGGTGGCGCAGGAAGTACCAAAACTGCGCCCCATTCTTGACGACGGGCTCAGATTCGGAGAAAAGAAAAAAAGCGGACCTCTTGCGAGTTCCGCTCAATGCCAGGAAAGAATAAAACCTTGCGGTTAAAAAAACCCTTAAATTGGAAGCAAACAATCGTTTTCTCAACCAGGAAGGTATTGAATCCGATTCGTGTTGAATTATGTGCGATGTAATATGCATCACCAGCAAAATGTTGAAAGGTTGAAGGATATGCACCACCGAGTGTCACTTTCTGCCACCTTGCACCACAACTGGTCAGGCCATTTCCGCCATTATCACCGGGTTACCCTCCTCTGGTTTTTCTAGGTGTCAAAATTTGAGCCCGATACAGACAAACCACTCAATTTCTGACACGACTAAAAATGCAGATAAAGGAATAGTTGCATGACCTACAGCCAGACACTGGCCAATCACATCCTCGACACCCTGAAGAAAACCCTGACCGACAAGGGGATCCGCTATCAGACCCTGGCAGAAGCCATGGGAGTTTCCATCGCCACCGTGAAGCGCATGATGAACAAGCCCTCCCTGCCGTTCGACACCCTGCTGGAGATCTGCCATCTGGTGGGACTCTCCTTCGAAGAGCTGCTGGACCGGACCCAGGATGCCCAGAGCCGCCGGGCCGTCTTTACCCAGGAGCAGGATGAGGCGTTTCACAAGGAGCCTGGGCTTTATGCCTTCCTCGCCAACATCTTCTGGCGCGACAAGACCCTTATCGATCTCAAGCGGGAGTACGGCCTGACCGATGCCTCCTGCTACCTCTATCTGCGCAAGCTGGAGAAGCTCGGCATCCTGCAGCTTGGCATCGACAACAGCTACCACTTCCTCATCAGCGAGCGCATCAGCTTCGAGCAGCACAGCCGTTTCGCCCGCCAGCAGGCGCGCCAGGCCATGTCGGTGCTGGGGGACTATCTGGTGGAGAACATGCACAGGCCCAACAACTACATGGCCCTGTGCCAGCTCCATCTGGGAGAGAGCGAGGCCATGGCGCTGATCGATCGCATGAAGGAGTACTGGCATCAGGAGCTCAAGCTCAACCGCCCCGCCATCGGCCAGCGGGAGGGCAGCAAGACCTACACCATGTCGCTGCAACTGGCGGACTGCGGCTACCAGAGCTTCGACGATCTGATCCCCAACATCGACAACTGATCCCGGTGGATCCTGCGGGATCCGCCATGTCAGTGCTAGAACGCCGCTACTCTGCCAGTTGCACCTGCCGCGCGCCGGTGGCGAGCGGTTGCAGTGCCCGGGTATCCAGGCAGATGCGGATGGCGTCCGGTCGCCAGTGCTCGATGTCGCAATCCACCAGCTTCCCCTCCTCGTCATGATTGACCCGCACCAAGCGCAGCACGGCGCTCCCCTGGGCCAGGTTGAGGGCGCGGGCTATCTCTCCCCGGGCCGCCGAGGGGGTGATCTCGAGGCTCGCCCAGCCCTGGCCTATGCCATAGCGCTGCCGGTAAAGCTCGGTGAGGGAGCTGGCCAGAGGAGCGCTGGCGATGCCGGGGAAGCGGCTCGCCAGCAGGTGATGGCTGACGTGCAGCACCGGGCGACCGTCGATCAGCCGCTGGCGGCGGATCTCGTAGAGCGGCGTAAAGGGTTCCAGACCCATCCAGCGGCACAACTCGCTGCTGGCAAGCTGGTTGCCATGAGCCAGCACCCGGGTCTCGGCGGTGCGCTGCTGCTCGCCAATCCACTGGTGAAAGTGGGTGTGGATGGCAGGATCGTAGGTGAGGCGGGGCGGCGCCACGAACCAGCCGCGCCGCTCGGCCCGGTAGATGAGGCCGTCCGCCTCGAGGCTGGAGAGCGCCTCCTTGATGGTGATGCGGGTGGTGGCGAATCGCTCGCTCAGGGCCCGTTCGGCGGGCAGCTGCTGCCCCGCCGCCAGGTGTCCGCTGCCGATATAGCGGCGTAGGGTCCGGCAAATCTGTTCGCACTTGGAGGGTATGCGGCCATCAGTCATCCCCTGTTCACTCAATCGCTCTGTCACTGTCACATCCCTGTCGGTCATTCGGGTTTGCACACCACTGGAGTAGACCAGAGGTTGTCGACCCCGAGTTGTAACCGCCCCTGATGACAGCGCCATGACAGGGCGATTGTCACGAAACTGCCATCAAAGCGCCCCGCCACCGTCATATTTCCCCTCTAGCATCCCTCTCGAACCTTAACTGACCTAGTCCAGAGGGATGGGATGATGAAAAGCGTGATCGCAAGTGCACTGGCCCTGGTGGCCATCAGTCAACCGCTGTTTGCCGCCGAGAACATCGCGGATCTCGAAAAAGCCGCCCGCGGTGAGGGCCAGCTCCAGAGCGTCGGCATGCCGGACAGCTGGGCCAACTGGAAGGATACCTGGCAGCAGCTCGGCAGCATCTACGGCATCAAGCATCAGGATACCGACATGAGCTCCGCCCAGGAGATCGCCAAGTTCGCCGCCGAGAAGGCCAACGCCACCGCCGACATCGGCGACGTGGGCGGCGCCTTCGGCCCGGTGGCGGTCAAGCAGGGGGTCACCCAGCCCTACAAGCCCTCCACCTGGGCCGACATTCCCAACTGGGCCAAGGATGCGGATGGCCACTGGATGCTGGCCTATACCGGCACCATCGCCTTCCTGATCAACAAGGATCTGGTCAAGGCCGCCCCCACCAGCTGGCAATCCCTGCTGGGTGGCGACTACAAGGTGACCCTGGGTGACGTAGGCGTCGCCTCCCAGGCCAACAACGGCGTGCTGGCGGCGGCCTATGCCACCGGCGGCAGCGAGAAGAATCTGAAACCCGCCCTGGATCTGTTCGGCAAGCTGGCCAAGCAGGGCCGTCTGTCGCTGAACGACCCGACCATCGCCAACATCGAGAAAGGCGAAGTGGAAGTGGGGGTGCTGTGGGACTTCAACGCCCTCAACTACCGCGACCAGATCGACCCCAAGAAGTTTGATGTGGTGATCCCGAGCGACGGCTCCGTCATCGCCGGCTACACCACCATCATCAACAAGTGGGCCAAGAACCCCAACGCCGCCAAGTTGGCGCGGGAATACATCCTCTCCGATGCCGGTCAAATCAACCTGGCCCGTGGCTACGCCCGCCCCATTCGCAGCAACGTGACCCTGCCGGATGACGTCAAGGCCAAGCTGCTGCCGGCCGAGCAGTATGCCAACGCTAAGCCGGTGCAGGATCACGCCGCCTGGGAGCAGAGCTCCAAGGCCCTGCCGCGCCAGTGGCAGGAAACCGTCATGATCAACATGCAGTAAGGAGTGGCCAGTGCAACACAAGGTGATAGTGGTACTTGTGGATGGCCTGGCAGCAGAGGTAGCCCATTGCATGGGCTACCTCTGTGGCATGGTGGAGGCAGAACGCGGCCTGCATACGACCCTGAGTGCCGCCCTGCCCTCCCTCTCCCGCCCTCTCTACGAGTGCATCCTGACCGGCGTGCTGCCGGTGGCGAGCGGCATCACCCACAACGGGGTGACGCGCCTGAGCCAACACGACGCCATCTTCCATCTGGCCCGGGCCGCGGGCAAACGCACCGCAGCGGCGGCCTACCACTGGGTGAGCGAGCTCTACAACCAGAGCCCCTGGCTGGCGGCCCGCGATCGCTTCACTCACGATGAGCAACTGCCCATCCAGCACGGCTGCTTCTACTGGGACGACGGCTACCCCGACAGCCATCTGCTGATGGACGGCGAGTGGCTGCGCAGCCAGTACGACCCCGATTTTCTGCTGATCCACCCCATGGGAGTGGACGATGCGGGCCACCAGTTTGGCCTCGATTCCCGCCAGTACCGCAATCAGGCGCGCCGCATGGACAGCCTGCTGGCCGACCTGCTGCCCCAGTGGCTGGCGGAGGGGTATCAGGTGGTGATCACCTCGGATCACGGCATGAACAACGATCTCAGCCATGGCGGCACCCTGGCCGAGGAGCGCACCGTGCCACTCTGGCTCTTTGGCGATGCCTTCGTCGAGCGCTGGCCGGATGGGGTGGCGATCGCCCAGACCCAGCTCTGCGCCCTGATGGCGGATCTGCTGGGAGTTCCCCACGACAAGCCGGCAGCCCCCCCGCTGCTCAAGGCGGCCTTTATGCGCGAGGTGCACTGATGATGCCTGCCACCACCGAGATCCTCGCGGACCAACAGGTGAAGCCACGCCGGGTGCGCCGCCACTGGCTGCCGGCCCTCGTGCTGCTGCCCTTTGTCCTCTTGATGATCCTGTTCCAGCTCGCCCCCATGGTGTGGGTGCTGGTGGGCAGCGTCCAGACCCCCGATGGCTGGGGTCTCGACCACTACCGGGAGATTTTGAGCTCCCCCTTCTATCTGCAATCCTTCGGCAACTCGTTGCGCATCGCCGGCATCGCCAGCCTGGCGGGGCTCGCCATCGGCACCCTCGGGGCCGCGGCGCTGCGCCACTGTGGCGAGCGGGTCAAGCGGGTGCTGCTGGCTTTCGTCACCATGACGGGCAACTTCAGCGGCGTGCCGCTGGCGTTCGCCTTCATCATCGTGCTCGGCATCAACGGCGCGGTGACCCTGCTGCTCAAATCCTGGGGCCTCATCGATGGCTTCAACCTCTATTCGGGCAGCGGTCTTATCCTGATTTACACCTACTTCCAGATCCCGCTCGCGTTGCTGCTGCTCTACCCGGCGTTCGACGCCCTGCAGGATGAGTGGCCCCAGGCCGCCGCCCTGCTGGGTGCGAGCAGGGGGCAGTATGTGTGGCACGTGGCGCTGCCGGTGCTGACGCCCGCCTTGCTCGGCACCCTGATCATCCTGTTTGCCAACGCGGTGGGAGCCTATGCCTCCGCCTACGCCCTCACCACCGGCAACTTCAACCTGGTGACCATCAGGGTGGCCAGTCTGGTCTCCGGCGACATCTTCCTCGAGCCGAATCTCGCGGCGGCGCTGGCGGTGATCCTGATGGTACTGCTGGGGGTGGTGACGGCCGCCAACCAGTGGTTGCTGAAAAAGAGCTATGTGAACAAGGGGCAATCCCATGCATGATTTGACGCCGCGCTGGCCCAGATGGGTGCTGGGGGCGCTGGTCGCCACCCTGCTGCTGCCGCTGCTGGCCACCTTTCTCTACTCCATCTCCACCCGCTGGGGGGCGACCCTGCTGCCGGACGGCTTTACCCTCGACTGGTATCTCAAACTCTGGGGCGACCCGCGCTTTCTGGCGGCCTTTGGCCGCAGCCTCCTGGTCTGCTTCGCCACCCTGCTGCTGGGGACCCTGGTGCTGGTGCCCACCGTACTGGTGGTGGCCTACTACTTCCCCAGGCTGGATCCCTGGATGAACCTCTTGATCCTGCTCCCCTTCGCGGTGCCGCCGGTGGTCTCTTCGGTGGGCTTGCTGCAGATCTACGCCGACGGCGTCCTGCCCATCATCGGCACCCCCTGGATCCTGATCGGCACCTGGTTCACCGTGGTGCTCCCCTTCATGTACCGGGCGCTGGCCAACAGCCTGCAAGGGGTGCCGCTGAAAGATCTGATGGATGCCGCTCACCTGCTGGGGGCCAGCAGTGCCCGCGCCTTCCTGCTGGTGGTGATCCCCTGCTTGCGCAAGGGACTGCTGGCGGCGCTGTTTCTCTCCCTCTCCTTCCTGCTCGGGGAGTTCGTGTTTGCCAACATGCTGGTGGGCACCCGTTACGAGACCCTGCAGGTCTACCTCTACAACATGCGCGCCACCTCGGGCCACTTCACCAGCGCACTGGTGATGAGCTACTTCCTGCTGACCCTGCTGCTCACCTGGGCAGCTAACAGATTTCATCGGTGAATCAACATGTTCCATCTAGAAGTGAATCAACTGCACAAATCCTACGGCGACACCAAGGTGTTCGAGGGGATTGAATTCGGCATCCGCAAGGGGGAGCTGGTGACCCTGCTCGGCCCCTCCGGCTGCGGCAAATCCACCCTGCTGCGGGCGCTGGCCGGGCTCACCCCGGTGGATGGCGGTCAGGTGCGGGTGGCCGGTGAGGACATTACCTGGCAGGAGCCCCAGAAGCGGGGCATCGGCATGGTGTTCCAGAGCTATGCGCTCTTCCCCAACATGACGGTGTGGGACAACGTCGCCTTCGGCCTCAAGATGAAGCCCCAGCCGGGGCGGGATCTCGCCGCCAGCATGCAAGAGGCGCTGGCGCTGGTGGAGCTGACCGGTTTCGAGCGCCGCTATCCGGGCGAACTCTCCGGCGGCCAGCGCCAGCGAGTGGCGCTGGCCCGCGCCCTGGTGGTGCAACCCCGGATCCTCTTGCTGGATGAGCCGCTCTCGGCGCTGGATGCCCGCATCCGCCGCAGCTTGCGCCAGCAGATCCGCGCGATCCAGCAGCGCCTCGAGCTCACCACCATCTTCGTGACCCACGATCAGGAGGAGGCGCTGACCCTGTCGGATCGGATCTTCCTGATGAACAAGGGATCCATCGTCCAGAGCGGCACGCCAGAGCAGATCTACACCCGCCCCGCCAGCGAGTTCGTGGCGGGCTTTATCGGCAACTACAACCTGCTGGGTGGCGAGCAGGCCAAATCCCTGTTCGGCCCGCGCTTTCGCGGCAAGCTGGCGCTGCGGCCGGAGTCCATCACCCTGCTGCCTGCAGGGGCGGTCAGCCACGAGCCCAGCCTGCCCGGCATCGTTCGCCAGCAGCAGCTGCTCGGCAACGTCATCCGCTATCAGGTGGAGTGCGAGGCAGGGCTGTTGACGGTGGATTGCCTCAACCGCCGTGCCGGCGATCTGCTGCCGGTGGGCAGCGCCGTGACCCTGGTGGTGGCCCGGGATCAACTCTGTGAGGTAGCATAACGCCATGAATCCCATTCATTTTTCAACCAGTACCCCGATGCTGGCAGCCAACCCGAGGAGCAGCCATGGCCCTGGCACTGTTTGATCTGGACGAGACCCTGATAGCGGGGGATTCCGCCAGCCTCTGGCTGGAGTACATGGTGGCCCAGGAGCTGGCCCCGGCGGGCATGGTGGCCGAGGAGCAGGCCATGATGTCCCTCTACCATCAGGGCAAGATGGACATGCACCAGTACATGGCCTTCACCCTGCAACCGCTGGCAGGCAGGACGCGCCAGTGGCTCGACTCCCTCTGCACCCACTTTGCCGAACAGGTGCTGCGGGAGCGTCTCTACCCCGAGGGGCTGGCCCGCATCGAGTGGCATCGCCAGCGTGGCGACGAGCTGGTGCTCATCTCCGCCTCCGGCGAGCATCTGGTGGCCCCCATGGCGCAGATGCTGGGGATGGATCACTGCGTGGCCATCCTGCTCGACGAGGAAGCCGGCATGCTGACCGGTCAGACCCGCGGCACCCTGAGTTTTCGCGAAGGCAAGGTGGCCCGCATCAACCAGCTCTTTGCCGGAAAGGAACACCTCTGGCAGGGGAGCTTTGGCTACAGCGACTCCCACAACGATCTGCCCATGCTGCGGGCGGTGAGCCATCCCCATGCGGTCAATCCGGCCCCCGCCCTGCGCCAGTGCGCCGAGGAGCTGGGCTGGCCCCTCTGGACCTGGCAGTTGCACCCTTGATCCGCGCAATGAAGAAGAGGCCCTCAGGCCTCTTCTTTGCTCAACATGCCATCCCCTGAGGGCGAGTCGTCCCGGGGAGCCAGGGGATCCACCATGTAGATGCGATTCTTGCCGTCACCCTTGGCGCGATAGACCTCGGCATCGACCATGGTCAGCAGGCTCCTGGCCCCAAGCCCGGGGGCACTCGCCACCAGGCCGCCGCTGAAGGTGATCCCAAGACCGGGTTCACGCCAGTGCAGGGAGGCCACCCCAATCCTGTACTGCTCCAGCAGCATCTGGCAGAAGTGGATGTCCGGATTGGCGAACAGCACCACCAGCTCTTCCCCGCCATAGCGGCATACCCAGCCATGATCCCCCAGCAGCTTGGCGCCAAAGCTGGCCACCCGCTTGAGCACCACGTCCCCGGTCTGGTGACCATAGGTGTCATTGATCCGCTTGAAACCGTCCAGATCGATCATGGCCAGGCAGAAGCGGTCCTGATCGAGCAGCAGCCGATTCAACCGCTCGTCGAAGAAGCGCCGGTTGTAAAGGCCGGTCAGCTTGTCGAGGTTCGCCTGCTGGCGCACCTCGTGATAATCCTTGCTCACCTCCGCCAGCTCGGCATAGACGTGCCTGAGCTCGCGCATCCCCCCCTGGTGCACCTCGTCAGGCTGGGTCCGGCTGGCCCGGATCACGGTGGCGATCTCGTCCAGCATCCGCCTGAAATAACGGGACCAGATCAGTGCCAGCACCATGTAGAGCACGCTGGCCAGCACGATGATCCCGAGCACGTTGAGGGAGGCACTCGCCACCACCGCCTGGATGCTGGAGGCGGGCAACACGCTGATCAGCACCCAGTTGTGGTCCGGCAGGCGGCTGTAGGCCACGAACTGGCGAGACGCCTGATCCAGGAAGATGCCGTCCTCCCCGCTGAAGCGGGAGAGCCAGGTCGGGTGGGTCATGGGCTTGAGCAGTTGTGAGGGATCGGGGTGGGCCAGCACCTTGCCCGACTGGTTGACGATCATCTGGTAACCGCTGTTCCACTGCCGGTTCAGCTGGGCGGAGAAGGGGGCCAGGATGGCATCCACCGCGAAGACCCCCCGCACCTTGCCCTCCTTGTCGGTGATGGCCCGCGCCAGGGCGATCACCAGCGTGCCGTTGGTGTAGTCGTAGTAGGGTTCGGTCCAGACCATCTTGCCCACATGCTGGCTGGCCAGCTGATACCAGGGGCGCACCCTGGGATCGAAGTCCGCATCCGCCTGCCATTCGGGGTAGATCAGCATCTGGCGCTCGGCGGTGCCCACATAGATGTAGATGAGATCCGCCATCACCCCCTTGTAGAGACGCCACTCCCTGAGATAGGAGTCGGTGTTGCGCAGACGGGGGCCGCTGATGTCCTCCACCTTGATCTGGTCGTAGATGAGGGAGAACTGACGCTCCATCTCGTTCAGGTAGGGCTCGATGAAGACGTGGCGCAACTGGTGATTGGTGGCGAGCAGGCGCTGTTGCAGCTCTCGCTGCAGGCTGCGCTCCATGTGCAGGTAGTAGATGGCGCCCAGCATCAGGACGGGAATGAAGAGCAGAAGCAGGCCCAGGCGCATCCGTGCCACCAGGGACCAGGTCTTTTTGGAGACTGCTCGCTTATCCAACCCTGACTCCATGCTATCCCCTGACATCGTGTAGTGTCAGAATATCAGCCCCACCTGATGGCGTCCAAAGGGAAGCGCATCATGTGGCCAACGAGAAGGAACTGGCCTGGATGTTGAAACCGGAACTGCTGACTGCCCTCCATTACTGCGCCGTGATCACCCTGACCGGTGCCATCACCTCGGAGTATTTCCTGTTCCGGCGCGGCATGTCCATCGAGCAGGTGCGCAAGCTGCTGCTGGCTGACAGCCTGGCCGCCCTGGCCCTGCTGCTCATCTTCATCACGGGCGTGCTGCTGGTGGTCGCCCATCCCCAGCCACCGGCCATCCTGCTTGCCAATCCGGGTTACCGCACCAAGCTGCTGATGTTCTTCGCCATGGCCATCAGCTTTGGCTATCCCAGCCGGCTGTTCCACCACTGGCGCCGATCTTTGCGCCAGGGACGGGCTCCCCTTGTCTCCACCCAGCAGCAGTTCTGGGTGATCTGGATCCTTAGGGGCAACCTGCTGCTGCTCGCCCTGCTGCCCCTGCTCGCCAAGCTGGCCAGCCGCTGATCCTGCCCTCGCCCGGCAACAAATGGCTGACGACAAACGCCCCTTCTCGCAGGTATCGTAATGGCGGGGCCCGAGTGCCGCCGAGACTCTTTCTCAGGGATGATTCCGTATGCGTTCAAACATGATGTTATTGATGGCCGCCGCCATCTGGGGGCTGGGGTTCGTCGCCCAGCGTCTGGGGATGGATCACATGGGGCCCTTCACCTTCAACGGCCTGCGCTTCCTGCTGGGCGCCCTCTCCCTGCTGCCGCTCTTGTGGTGGCTCAAGTCACGCCAGCCGCCCCAGCCTGCCGGTGATCACCGCCTGCTGCTGACCGGGGGCCTCATCGCCGGCACCGTGCTCTTCTCCGCCGCCTCCCTGCAACAGGTGGGGCTGCTCTACACCACGGCCGCCAAGGCGGGCTTCATCACCGGCCTCTACATCATTCTGGTCCCCGTCATCGGCCTGGCCCTGCGCCACAAGACCGGGGCCAACACCTGGGTAGGCGCCCTCATCGCCATGGCCGGGCTCTACTACCTCAGCGTCACCGAGGAGTTCACCATCGGCTACGGCGATCTGCTGCAAGTGATCGGGGCCCTGTTCTGGGCCGTGCATCTGCTGGTGCTGGATCACTACTCGAACCGGGTCGCCCCCATTCGTCTTGCCGGGGTGCAGTTCGTGGTGTGCGGCCTGCTCAGCCTGGCCACGGCCTTCGTCATCGAGACCCCGACGGCGAGTGGTGCCGTGGCGGGATGGCAGGCGCTGCTCTATGCCGGTCTGGTCTCGGTCGGCATCGGCTATACCCTGCAGGTGGTGGGGCAGCGCGGTGCCCATCCGGCCCACGCCGCCATCATCCTCAGCCTGGAGACGGTGTTCGCCGCCATCGGCGGTGTCCTGCTGCTGGGGGAACATCTGGACGAACGGGCCGTGGTCGGCTGCGCCCTGATGCTGGCGGGGATGCTCATCTCCCAGATCCGGCTTCGCTGGTGGTGGAAGTCCCGCCGCAACAAGGTGCCCAGCCAGCCCTGATATCTGCGGTGGTCATGGACCCCAAATTAAACGAGGCGCCCAAAGGCGCCTCGTTTTATTGCCGCCTGCCTAGCGCACGCTGGAGCAGAAGCTCACGTCATCGCGCAGGGGGTCATTGCTCACGCTGTGATAGAGCTCGAAGCAGGGGCCGTCCCCAAAGGCGAGCCCGGCCGCGACGATATCGCCGATGTGCTCCTGCCAGCGCTCCCCGTACTGGCTGCGATCCGTGATGAGATAGCGGGACTGGGCGTAGCGTCCGGCGGGGATGTGCTGGATCTCCACCTCCCCCGCTCCCCGGGTCCCCACCGGTACGCTGATGCCGATATCGGTGCGGCACTGGGCCGGCGGCGTCACCTCGGGGTTGTCGTGGTAGATGAAGATCCACTCTCCCCCTTCCAGGCCACGGGGCGCGGCCCACTGGTGAAGGCGATGGCAGACGGCGTCATACCCTTCGCCATAGGGGCCGGTCACGCGGATATAGGCCAGGGTGCGGGCGTCCATCTCGACGGTGTTCATGGTGTTGCTCCTTGCTGATGAGTGGCCTTCAGCATAAGGGAGTGCCCCTTGCCATGCGTGTCCTTCCTTGCGATCCAAGTGTCCGTTTTTGCCCTTGTCGCGGCGAAACGCCCCCGGGGTACAACCATAGTGACGACGAAACGCCTTGGCGAAAGCCTGGGAGCTGCCAAGCCCCGCCCCCAGGGCGATGGCGGTGACGCTGGCATCGGTGTAGCAGAGCTGCCACGCCGCCCGCTGCATCCGCAGGCGGCGGCACATCTCGCCGGGGGCCTCCCCCACCACGGCGGTGAATACCCGGTGGAAATGGTAGAGGGAGAGGCAGGCGCGACTCGCCAGCGCCTCGATGGAGAGATCCGGATCCTGCTCCAGTGCCCGCAGCACCGGCGTCAGGCGCTCGCGATAGTCGATCATCGGCGCACCCTGGCCATGTAGAGGGCATCCACCAGCACCCCATGACGCAGGCCGTAATCCCGGGCTACACCCTCCTCCACGAAGCCCGCCTTGCGATAGAGGGCCAGGGCCGCCTGGTTGTCGGCCCAGACCGTCAGCTCCACCCGCGTCAAGCCGAGCCAGTTGTCCGCCAGATCCAGCGCAGCCTGCATCAGGGCGGTGCCCACCCCGCGCCCGGCCCAGTCATCGTGTACCGCCATGCCGATACTCGCCACGTGGCGGCGACGGGGGGCCGGCTCCACCATCAGGACCAGCGCGCCCGCCACCTCCCCCTCCCACTCCGCCAGCAGGCTGTAGATGCCATCCCGCGGGGTCAGCTTCTGCTCCCACTGCTGCAGGGAGGGGAAGGGAAGTTGCAGGGTGCCCGCCTGGGCATGGGGCATGGCGTGAAGATCCCGCAGGGCGGCGGCATCTTCCGGCCCGGCGCGGCGAATGGTGATGGACATGAGACCTCCTGATTGGCTGAATCCCATCTTGCCGCAAGGCTGGCGTCTGTTTCCACCCCCATCAGCGAAACCAATCAAAGGGTTAGGCACACTCCATTGGAGCCGCTCCCCCACTTCCCCTAGTCTGGCGACTCATCACAAGGAGACCTGCCATGACCGACAAGACCCTGCGCAGCGCCAACGGCGCCCCCGTCGTCGACAACAACAACAGCCTCACCGCCGGCCCCCGCGGCCCCGTCCTGATGCAAGACATCTGGTTGATGGAGAAACTCGCCCACTTCGACCGCGAGCGCATTCCCGAGCGGGTGGTGCACGCCAAGGGCTCGGGCGCCTACGGCACCTTCACCGTGACCCACGACATCAGCGCCTTCAGCAAGGCCGACCTGTTCAACGCCGTCGGCAAGCAGACCCCGGTGTTCCTGCGCTTCTCCACCGTGGCCGGCGAGAAGGGGGCCGCCGACGCCGAGCGTGACGTGCGCGGCTTCGCCCTCAAGTTCTACACCGAGCAGGGCAACTGGGATCTGGTGGGCAACAACACCCCGGTGTTCTTCATTCGCGATCCCCTGAAATTCCCCGACTTCATCCATACCCAGAAGCGGGATCCCCGCACCAACCTGCGCAGCGCCACCGCCGCCTGGGACTTCTGGTCCCGCCACCCGGAATCCCTGCACCAGGTCACCATCCTCTTCAGCGATCGCGGCATCCCCAGGAGCCTGCGGGAGATGAACGGCTACGGCAGCCACACCTTCAGCTTCATCAACGACGCGAACGAGCGCTTCTGGGTCAAGTTCCACTTCAAGACCGAGCAGGGCCACCGCTTCTACACCGATGAAGAGGCGGCCACTGCCGTCGGTCAGGACAGAGAGACCAGCCAGGCGGATCTGTTCAACGCCATCGAGCGGGGGGACTTCCCGCGCTGGAAGGTCTATGTGCAGGTGATGCCGGAGGCCGAAGCCCAGACCTACAAGATCCACCCGTTCGACCTCACCAAGGTGTGGCCGCACAGCGACTACCCGCTGATCCCGGTGGGGGTGCTTGAGCTCAACCAGAACCCGGACAACTACTTCGCCCACGTGGAGCAGGCCGCCTTCACCCCGGCCAACGTGGTGCCCGGCATCGGCTTCTCGCCGGATCGCATGTTGCAGGGGCGGCTCTTCTCCTACGGTGACACCCAGCGCTATCGCCTCGGCGTCAACCACGGCCTGCTGCCGGTCAACGCCCCGCGCTGCCCGTTCCACCACGGCGCCCACCGCGACGGCGCCATGCGGGCGGACAGCAACGGCGGCGCCAGCCCCAACTACCAGCCAAACCGTTTCGGCACCCAGCAGCCGAGCGAGCAGCACGAACCGGCCCTGAGTCTGGAAGGGGCTGCCCTGCACTACGATTTTCGTGACTACGACAGCGACTACTACAGCCAGCCGGGGGATCTCTTCCGCCTGATGGACGAGGGGCAGCGCGCCCGCCTCGCCGCCAACCTGGCTCGCTCCCTCATCAATGTGGAGGATGACGCCATCGTCGCGGCCCAGCTCAGGCACTTCGAGCAGGCCGATCCCGAGTACGCCAAGCGGGTCGAGCTGGCCCTGGCCGCCCTGCAACGCTGAGTCGCAGGCAGCCAACCTCTGCAAAAGCAAAACGGGGGCCCGATGGCCCCCGTTCTCGCATGACGGTCTTTGCTGAATGAAGGGGTTGTACCGCCAGCTCACGACGGCAACGACGTTGTGCATTGGCAGAGCGGCACCATTATCCACCTGTGGTAATAAATCTGCCTGCGGTAATGCTCTTTTAGTCACCCATAAAAACGGAGCCCGAGGCTCCGCTCTTCAATGCCGTATCCATCCCGGCCGCAGCGCCCTCGCGTGCTTCCCGCTCCCTTGCCAACAAGGGTTGGTACCGCCAGCTCACGACGGCAACGACGTTGTGCACTGGCAGAGCGGCACCATTGTCCACCTGTGGTAATAAACCTGCCTGCGGTAATGCACGTTTAGTCACCCATAAAACGGAGCCCGAGGCTCCGTTTTTCAATGCCGTATCCATCCTGGACGCAGCGCCCTCGCGTGCTTCCCACTCCCTTGCCAACAAGGGTTGGTACCGCCAGCTCACGGCGGCAACGACGTTGTGCACTGGCAGAACGGCATCATTATCCACCTGTGGTAATAAACCTGTCTGTGGTAATGCACGTTTAGTCACCAATAAAAACGGAGCCCGAGGCTCCGTTGTTCAATGCAGTATCAATCCCGGACGGAACGCGCTTCGCGCTCTTCCCGCTCCCTTGCCAACAAGCGTTTGTACCACCAGCTACTGCGACGACGTTGTGCATTGGAAGAGCGACGAGCCATTGCTTAGATCCCAGTCAAGAGAAGAAAGAGCCGCATTATGCGATAGAGATCACGCCCGTGTCTGTAGCTGGATCAAGAAAAGGCTCACTGGCCCACCCGGATCGTCCGCTGGTTGCCCTCCGGTTCACCACTCTGTGACGGCGTCGTCACCTCTCGCCAGATCAGGGGACCATTGGTCTCCATCGCCTGTTGCGGCGCGCACTCCAGCCAGAGCTCCCCCTGCTGGATACGGGCCCCCTGGGAGTATTTCTGATCCTGATACCAGCACACCCGCTCGGGCAGCGAACCAAGGGGCAGCACCAGCTCGGTGCCCACCGAGTGGCTGAGGGTGTTGGACGCCGGGGCGGCCAACGCGGGGAAGAGCCAGCCAAGGGCCAGCAGACAACCTGCACAACGGATCATGGGAATTCCTGTCACGGGGGAGTGAAAGTGTAAAGCGACCAGCAGAGCCCTCGACTTGACCAATAAATGCCGGCTCATCTGGCATTCCGGAAGCAATATGATAGCCTGCCTGCGCCCGCCAAGGCCTGTCAGGGTTCTGCCGTGGGCCCCCACCGGCATCGCCGGGATGCGGTAATGAATAACCCTTAATAATCAGATAATTAACTGGATATGTTGTCAATGCGTATCATGCCGTTGCTCAAGGCTGCCTGCCTGAGCCTGATGTTGTCCGCCTGTGTCGCCCCCCTGCTGATGATGAGCCCCACCAGCCAGCTGATGTGGGCCCTGCTCAAGCCGCTGGTCGGTTTCGATCCGAACGAGGCCAACCTGTTCGAGCAGCCGCTGTTCAAGGACAGAATGACCGCCATGCTGGGGCCCAACTACGAGAGCACCATGCAGCTGCTCAAGACCGCCGACGAGCTGCAACAGGAGGGGCCGCTCTTTTACGTGGTCTCCCGCTACGCCCCCGTGCCGGACGTG
The DNA here is from genome assembly GCF_017939325.1 of Aeromonas sp. MaB10011B. Taxonomy (NCBI): domain Bacteria; kingdom Pseudomonadati; phylum Pseudomonadota; class Gammaproteobacteria; order Aeromonadales; family Aeromonadaceae; genus Aeromonas; species Aeromonas sp. MaB10011B. The sequence goes on from NZ_JAGKRK010000019.1 coordinate 44,282, forward strand.
ACCAAGCAGGCCGGCATGGTCTGGAACGCCGACACCAACCAGCTCGCCGTCATGGTGCAAAAAGGTGACGGGGCGACCCAGGTCTTCGGGGAAAACCTGACGGCCGCCACCCCGACCTGGCCCAGCGCCATGCAGGGCTGGCAGTCCCAGGCCACCCCGGCCACCACGGCCCTGACCGGTGCCGGTCAGGGGCTCACGGGCGCGGGCAGTTCTCTGCTGGGCACCATGATGGGGGGCCTGCAACAGAGCGCCAGCAAGGCCCTGTCCGACTCCACCAGACAGGTGATCGGCAGTGCCGCCACCACCGCGCAGCAGCAAGCGACCAAGGCGGTGAGCGACAGCGCCAAGCAGGCCGTCAGCAGCGCCACCACCATCAGTGCCGCCACCACCGCACAGCAGCAAGCCGAAAAGGCAGTGAGTGACAGCGCCAAGCAGGCTGTCAGCAGCGCAGCGACCATCAGTGCCGCCACCACCGCGCAGCAGCAAGCCGAAAAGGCGGTGAACGACAGCGCCAAGCAGGCTGCCAGCAGCGCCACCACCATCAGTGCCGCCACCACCGCGCAGCAGCAAGCCGAAAAGGCGGTGAACGACAGCGCCAAGCAGGCTGCCAGCAGCGCCACCACCATCAGTGCCGCCACCACGGCGCAGCAACAAGCCGCCAAGGCGGTGAGTGACAACGCCAAGCAGGCCGCCAGCAGTGCCGCAACCACAGCGCAGCAGCAAGCCACCAAGGCAGTGAGCGACAGCGCCAAACAGGCCGCCAGCAGCGCAGCGACCATCAGTGCCGCAACCACGGCGCAGCAGCAAGCCGAAAAGGCGGTGAGCGACACCGCCAAGCAGGCCGCCAGCAGCGCAGCGACCATCAGTGCTGCAACCACGGCGCAGCAGCAAGCGACCAAGGCAGTGAGCGACAGCGCCAAGCAAGCTGCCAGCAGCGCCACCACCATCAGTGCCGCAACCACGGCGCAGCAGCAAGCCGAAAAGGCGGTACAGCAACAGGGCGAGAAGCGGGAAGCGACTTCCGGCACCCTGAGCGATCAGGCCAGGGCGGATGCCGAAGCGGAGCTGGAAAAACTGCTTAACTGACTTATTTAAGGCTATGTCCCAATTACGTGTTGCATGGGGCGCCCCAGCGCCTCATGCAAGCAACGTGGCACATTCACTTCCCGCCCGTAGCGCTCCAACATCCTTCGCCAACCCAGATAATTTCTCAGATAGTGGGTCGCTACCCCATGGAACCGCTCCATCCACTCTTTCAATCGACGGTGATATCCGTTTACATGCTGGATGTGGTACGCGCC
>NZ_JAGKRK010000001.1:0-169502 GCF_017939325.1 Aeromonas sp. MaB10011B
ACGATCTGCACGCTCAGGGTGTTCGAGGCCGAGTCCCCGTCGCTGTCCACCAGGCTCACCGCGAAGTCTTCGAACAGGCTGTTGTTGCCGTTCGCCGTCGGGTGCGCCTCGTTGTCGTTCAGGGTGTAGCTGTAGCTCACCAGCCCCGTCGCCGGGTTGTACCCGGTGATGGTCAGGGTGTTGCCCAGCGGCGTGGTCACCCCGCTCAGCGGGAAGCCCGCCACCACCCCGTTCACCACGATGTTGATGCCACCCACGCTCAGGGTCTTCACCCCGTCCGGCGCGCTGATGGTGAAGTCCCCCGTCACCGTGGTCGACTCCTTGCTGCTGTCCGACCCCGCCGACTCATTCTCGCCGCGGGTCGCCAGCAGGTCGTCTTCGTGCACCTTCGCATCCCCGCCCTCGCCCTTGGGCGTCAGGTTGGTGATGGTCACCCCGTCATCGTCGTTCTTGATGGTCAGGGTCAGGGTCGCCGTGCTCACGTCTCCGTCCGCATCCGTCAGGGTGTAGGTGAACACTTCGCTGCCCACCCCGCCCCCGGTCAGTGCCTTGAAGTCACCGTCGTTCGGGTTGAGGGTGTAGGTGTAGGTGCCGTTGGCATTGAGCACCAGGCTGCCGTAGGTCCCGCTCAGGGTGCCCGCGGTCACCGCCGCGCCATCCGCCCCCTGCACATCGTTGGTGATGACGTTGCCATTGAGGACCAGGTTGTTCTCGCTCGCCACCGTCAGGTTGACGTCGCTCACCGCCGTCGGCACGTCGTCCAGCACCACGACATCCAGCCCTGCACTGGTCGTGTCGCCATCGAGGTCCGTCAACACAACGTTGAAGCTCTCCGTCAGAGCCCCATCATTTGCAGGTTTGTTATGTGTTTCGTTATCGTTCAGGGTGTAGCTGTAGGTCACGCTGCCAACCCCTGTCACCGGGTTGTAGCTGACGCCGGTCACCAGCAGTTGATTTCCCAAAGGACTGGGGATCCCCTGGGGGAAGGTGGTCAAGACCTGGCCATTGCTGATCAGCGTCACACCTCCCAGCGTCAGGCTTTGTACTCCATCTGCCGCATTGAATGTAAAGGTACTGCTCTTGGTCAAGGCTGCGCCATCGGAGGCTGAGCCATCCGGCAATGCGGCTTCATCAAGGACAAGCTCACCACCCTCGACCTGCAATCCATTCAGCGAGACAGGCTCATCTACAGGGGTGATGGTGATGGTCAGAGTGGAGTCGTTGGTATCATCCCCATCCGTTACGGTGTAATTGACCGCAGGTACAGGGCCTGTGTAGTTCAGCGCAGGGGTAAAGGTATAGGAGCCGTCGGCATTGATGATCAGCGTACCAATCCCATCCAGCGTGCTCTCAACGCCGGCAGCAATTCCCTGATTGCTACCCCAGCTATAGGAAATGACAGACGTATCAAGGGGACCATCCGGATTGTTGCTGTTGTCGAGCACATTGCCACTGATGGCCTGATCTTCCTGGGTAACAGCAGACTCATCCTGATCATCGAGCTGATTCTCGGGCAGAAGATCGTCTTCCTGCAGCACATTCTGATCGATCAACGTGTCATAGCCGGTATCGAATCCGGCCTCAGCTATGGTCGCATCTCCGATGCGATCTATGACAACAAAACCACCATTGCCACTGGCCCCAGCGACCCCGCCGATACCGCCACCACCACCGGCGGCAGGTGCCCCACCGGCAGCAGAGGCTTCGAAGTTCTTGGTCGGGTCAACCCCTTGCAGGATGGATTGTTGCAACGCCGCAATTTCTGGCGACACTTCAGGCGAGCCTTGCTGATGATTGGCAACCGATGAGGAAGATTGCCCCTCTGGAGGCATCTCTGTCCCTGCCGGAACACCATTGTCCGCTGCAGGTTTGTCATCGTAGGGAGCCAGCATCAATTTGGCATCATCAGCGATATTGAGTCTGGCGCCAGGCTGCAGTATCTCGCCAGGCTGGAGAGGACGACTGCTGCCATCGGCAAGCAGGATCTGAACGTTGCCTTCTACGGAAGAGACGACCACGGTTTTGTCGATGATTTGGGTGCGCATATCCATTGCTCCAGGGTGACAGATCTTGATGCCTACACTCTAGTTACGCCCCCGTCCTGCTTCCGTTGCAAAAATGTACAGGGTTGAGTCTCTTTGACCTCATCCGATGCAGCGAATCGAACGAATATTTTTTACATATAAAAATCAATTAAGTAACAGCGCGAGTTTTAGTGATATTACCTATATGTCGCGTAAAAATGATGTACATATTCTAAACAGATATAAAAAAGGGCCCTTAATGGGCCCCTTTCTATCGAGTTGTACCGCTTATGCCAGTGGAAATGCAGGGTGAACGAACCCCTGATAACCATCGATATGCAAACTGGACAACAATTCAACCTGCCGTTGATCTTCCACCCGGGTGGCGATGGTCGTGACACCCGCGTTGTGGGCAGCCCGACAGACAGCCGCCAGGAAGGAGGTATCGGCGCCTGGTTCCATGACCTGGCTGGTATACCCGTGGTCCACCTTGACATAGGTGGGGGTCAGCTCTTCCAGATAGCCGAGGGACTGGAAGTGCCGGCCATAGTGATCGACCCCCCACAAGAAGCCGTGCTCTCGCAACAGCTCAACCAGATGAGTCACATACTCTTTGTGTTTCATGATGGCCGCTTCCGGGATCTCGAACAGCAGTCGCTCCTTCAGCTCCACGTTCAGCGACAGATAGCCTCTGAGCCATGTCAGGAACTCATCCGAACAGAGAGAACCCGCCGTGATATTGACTGCCAACACCAATTCCGGTTGCTGATTGAACAAGGGGACGCAGGCTTCCAGCACCGCCTTGTCAAACTCGGCCCCCATCTTGAACTGCTCGATCGCAGGCAAGAACTGCCCTGCGAAGTAATCCGTTCCATCTCGCGAGATGGCCGCGAACAACTCGGCATGCAGGCGGGTACCATCATCGAAGCGGCATGCAGGCTGTGCCTTGAAGCGCCAGAGATGTCTGGCAATGGCATCCTGCACCAGGTCTCGCCAGGCAAGGCGTCCCATCAGTCCCTGCTCATTGCCGCCTTCCATCACGACGGCACCGCGCCGCTCATTGCGCGCTTTGCCAAGGGCGTTATCCGCCTTCGTCAGCAGGGCCGAGAGATCGTCATTGCCATCACGGCCGGCGATGCCGACGACGGACAGCGCACCGCTTTCTCCCATGGGATTGACAACCAGATCGGCGATACGGCTGTTGATGAGCTCCGCCAGCTCCTTGAGCTGAGACAGATCATCGGTGGGGCAGAGCAAGGCATACTCGGTCGCCGAGATCCGGGCCAGCGCCGCGCCATCCCAGCCATCCAGCAGTTCCCTGAGCACCTGTGCAATGGACTTGACCATGTTGTCCCTTGCAGCAAAGCCCTCTTCCCGATAGAGATCGTCCAGCATGTCGACGGCCACCAGCATGACCCCGCCCTGCCCGGCCTCCGCAATCCAGGCATTGACCTGCCCGACGAAGTAAGAGCGGTTGCCAAGCCCGGAGACGGCATCCACATAGACGCGGGCTCGCAGATTTTCGGCTTCGTCAGCCTGCTCTTTGAACTGCACGGCAAGCTTGCTGGAAAGGGTATTGATGGCCTGTACCACTTGCCGCAGCTCGCGGGTCTTGGGCTCGGGAATGGCGTGGCCGAAATGGTGCAGCTCGATTTCAACCGCCTGATCGCAAATCAGCTTGAGCGGTTTGAGCAGATAATTGAGCGCCCGCATCAGCAAGAGAGTGGTGACGAGAAAGCCGACCAGGAACCAGGTGGCCAGTTCGCTCATTCCTTTCCAAAGCTCGTAGTAGGCTTGTCCAGGGTGGCCGACGACCTTCAGCTTGCCCAGTTGCAGCCAACCCGACGTCAAAATCGATTCATTGGCCACTTCAGGGAACAGATCCAGCCCAATGAACCACTGTGGGACCCCTTCGATATGGCTGCTGTTCTCCAGCTCGATGACATCCTTGGAGGCCAGCAGATCGAGACGGACCAGCTTGTAGTAACCCCCGTCGAACACCGCCTTGATCACGGATTCGGCACTGACCTTGTCGCCGTTCTCCAGATAGGGGGTCAGCGCCAGACCCAGTGCGGTGGACGTATTGATGACGGTGGTCTCCTGCTGCTGCGCCAGGTAGTTGCGGGTCGAATTGAATTGCACCCAATAGGTGGCGGCAAACAGCAATCCGAACAGCAGCAGCATGGTTGCCAATAGTTGTCTGTAGAGCGTCATAGGTTAATCATCCAAATTGACCGCAGGCCGAGCCAATCGCCCCGATGTCATGCGATTGCGTAAGTCTGTCCATAATCCCAAGCGGGATGATTGCCCGGCCAGTTCCCCTTGACCACGCGCCTTCATCAGCCACAAGTGACTACCGTTAAAACTGTAAATTGGCAACAAATCCGCCCGTTGGGTCGCCGGGCGAATTGATCCGACAAGATTGTCCAGAATCAGGGGTACTGCCGCAGGCGTCTCATAGTAGGCAACGACCATATGAAACTGGTTATAATCCAATGCCTTGACATATACCATTCGCATTTTTTCATCAGGGATGCCAAGTTCCAGCAAGGTAAAATACTTGGAAATGCTGAAGTCTTCACAATCTCCTCCTGCTGCGCCCAGAAATTCCAGCGGTGTCGCCCAATAATCCTTCTTGTGCCACAACTTGATGTCATCGATGAAACGCATCTGGTTGAAGAACTGGTTCACCTTCTCCAGCTTCTGCCGATCCGTCAGCCCCGCTGCCTTGTTCTGCATTGCCAAAGTGCGCCAGCTGGTGACCCGTTTGCCGGCCCTAGGGCCATAGGTCTCCTCCGCGCGCTTGACCAGTTTCATATCCTCCGGTGAGAGAGGCTGGCTGGCGCTGAGCAGCAGGGGGATCGCCAGCAGGGCCAGCCATAGCAGGCGAACCCGCCAGGGCGCACGTGCACCTGCGATAGCTCGATACCCATCACGTCGGCTCCAGCCTGTCGATGCCACTTCTTTCTGTGTCATGACGCCGCCATCATCCCCTGACCGCCGGACGCATAAAAGAATGACTGCAGCACGCTGCAGCCATTCCCCTTGCCTGATATGACATCAGTGGCAGGGCCATCAGTTGTTGTTGGCCTGCCATTCAGCCGGTTGCTGCACATTCAGGGCATTGAGCAGACCACCGGTGGCATTGAGGATACGATAATCCGCCAACAGGGAGTCGTACTCGGCCGTGATGTAGCTGCGGCGAGCCTCGAACAGTTCGTTCTCCGTGTTCAGCACGTCCAGCAAGGTCCGTTGGCCCAGGCCGAATTGCTTCTTGTACGCCTGTACGGTGTCATAGCTGGCGTCCACGTGCTCTTTGAGGAAGACTTTTTGCTTGGCCAGCGACTCTTTGGCGTTCCAGGCGAGGCGGGTCCCCTCTTCCACCTGACGGAAGGCATTCATGTGAATGTCTTTGGCCTGGGAATAGAGCGCAGAGGTTGCCTTGCTTTCTGCCAGATCGGACCCACCGCGGAACAGGTTGTAACGCATCCGGACCATGGCGGTGAGATCGTCATTACGGCCTTTGACCGCATCGATGTCCTCGTTCCAGTTCTGATCGACTTCAAAGGCTACGTTCGGGTAGAACCCTGACTTGGAGCCTTCATGCTGATACTTCGCCTCTTCGATGTCCTGCAGGGATGACAGCAGGGTCGGGTGAACCTCTGTTGCCGTCTTCAGCGCATCTTCCAGCGTTGCGGGCAGGAGTTGGGTGTTCGGTACTGGCTGAACGAGATCCTTGGGCACTTCATTGACGACACGGATGAACTCGCTCTCGGCATCCCGATAGTTGTTCTCCGCCGCCGCCTGATTGGAGTAAGCCCGAGCCACACGACCGTCGATCTGGGTCTGGTCAGCGGTCGACCCAAGACCGGAGTCGGTCCGTTTTTGGATGTCACTGCGGATCTGCTCGTGGGTTTCAAGGTTCTGCTTGGACAGCTCCAGGATCTCCTGCTGACGCAGCATGTTGAGATAGACCTCGGCCACGCGCAGGGCCGTGTTCTCCGCCTCGGAGATCATCGCCAGGCGCTGGGCCTGGGCGGCGGCATCGGTCCGTGCCACGTTGCTGCTGACATCAAAGCCGTCAAACAGCATCTGGCGAAGGCTGATCCCGGCCTCCTTGCGCGTCATGGAGTCATCGATCGTCTGTGAATTGGGACCTGCGGCACGGGTCGAGGGACTGTCAGTCTTCTCGTAACCGACGCCACCACGCAGATCAATGGTGGGGTAATAGCCGCCCTTGGCTCCATCATGCTGATACAGTCGTGCCTGATAGAGATCAAAAGCTTCCTTGATTTTCGGATGGGTAGCCAGTGACTGCGCCACTGACTGTTCCAGCGTCTGTGCCTGGCTCAGGCCCGGGAACAGTATGGTGCCACTAACCAGCATGGCAACAATCGTCTTCTTCATGGTATCTCCAGTCATGTTGTTTTTAGATTGTTGGCTTATCGTTCTCTCAGTGCCGACTGCTTAGCCCTCAAGATGGGTTTCAGCAAGTAGTCTAGGACACTTTTTTTACCAGTAATAATATCTGCACTGGCTAACATACCGGGGATGATGGGAAGTGCGTTAAGCTCATCGCCCAGATAACTCTTCTCGGTTCGTACTCGCACCAGATAGAAGGAATTGCCCTCCTCATCCTGGATTGAGTCGGCACTTATCTGTTCAACCTTGCCATGTAAACCTCCATAAATAGTGAAATCATAGGCAGTTATCTTGACCACGGCCTCCAGTCCTGGTCTGAGGAACGCGATGTCCTTGGGCGACACCTTGGCTTCAACCAGCAGGGTATCTTCCAGCGGCACTATCTCCATCAGGTCCATGCCCGGCTGAACGACCCCACCCAGCGTATTAATCTTGAGCTTTTTGATGGTCCCCTTGAGAGGCGCGATCACACTGGTACGATCGACTCTGTCCCTGAGGCCGACCTGACCCTCCGACAACTGGCTCAACTTGCCTTGACGTTCGTTCAGCTCGGTCTGGGAGTCCGCCCGGAATTTCAGGGCGATATCATTTCGCTTCGAGATGGTCTCCCGCAGTACCGAGTTGAGCTTGGGCACCAGCAGGCGGTTCGCCTCCAGCTCCCCTTGCATTTCGTTGACCTGCCGCTCCAGTTTAATTAGCTCCACTTGAGGAACTATACCCTCTTTTGCGAGAGGACGGCTGATGTTCAGCTCCTGACGAGCCAAATCAACGCTGCGGCCGACGGTCCGGATCTTGGCATTGAGCTCTATGGTCTCCTGCTCTTTCTGCTCGATCTGCTGTCCCAGGATGTAGAGCTGGTTCTTGAGGTTGTTTAACCGCGCCTCCTGCACCGATCTTTCACGGGCGGCATATTCCGCAAATACATTCTCGTACCCTTCGGGGAACTCGATGGCCTGTTTGTCGATGGCTACCTGTTCACGCCACCCCAGATTGGGCTCGTTCTTGACCACCACGCTGCGAATTTCGGCGCGCAGGCGGGCAATATCCCCCTTGAGGGTGACCAGCTCCTGCTCCCGTTCGCGAAAATCCGACTTGAAGCGGGTATCGTCGATGCGCAGCAGTGGCTGTCCCTTCTCGACGATGTCCCCCTCCTTGACGAAGATCTCCTTGACGATCCCCCCTTCCAGGTTCTGGATCACCTGCAACTGGCGCGACGGTATCACCTTGCCCTGGCCGACGGTCACTTCATCCAGCTCTGCCCAGGCTGCCCAGACGATGGCGCTGACAAAAAACAGGAAGCAGGCCCACAGCAGGACTCTGGCACGGGTGGGTGTCGTCAGCAGCACGGCGGCGGCGCCGTCATCCACGTACTCGAGATGCTCGGGTGCAGGCAAGACCGTATCTGAGGACGTTTTCTTGAACCAGTGGTTAGCCATTCGCCGTCTCCTGCACCCGCACCTTGCCTTCCTTCAATTGCTGCAACACCACCTCTTTGGGACCGTCCGCCACTATCTTCCCCTGCTCCACGACGATGACCCGGGAAGCGACATCCAGCATGGAGGTCTTGTGGGTGATGAGGATAAGGGTGGTTTCGGGGCCGAGCCGCGCCAGCTCCTGCTTCACGTGCATCTCTGACTGGTTGTCCATGTTGGAGGTCGGCTCGTCCATCACCAGAATGGGGGGATCGTTGAGCAGGGCGCGAGCCAGCAGGATGGACTGGCGCTGGCCACCGGAGAGCTGACGTCCCCCTTCGCCTATCTGTCTGTCGAGACCGTTGGGATCCCGGTTGGTAAAGTTGGTGACCCCGGCCCGCTTGGCGGCGCGCAAGACACGGGCATCGTCCACCAGGGGATTGCCCAGCATGATGTTGTCCCGCACGGAACCAAAGAAGAGGGTCACATCTTGCGGCACACAGCCGATGTTGCGGCGAATGATGGTCGGCGGCAGTTGGTCCAGCTCAAAGCCATCCAGACGCACTAGGCCGTCAGTCGGGCGATAGAGGCCCATCAACAATTTCTCCAGCGTGGTTTTACCCGCACCGATCCGCCCGATGATGGCCACCTTCTCACCCGGCTCGATGCGCAGGTTGATGTTGTGCAGGGTGCTGCTCTCCATGCCCGGATACTTGAAGGAGACATTTTCAAACTCGATGCGCCCCTGGATGACCGGATGGTGGATGTACTGCCTGCCCTCCTCCTGCTCACCCGGCGTCATCATTATCTTCTCCAGGATCTCGAGTGCCGACTTGGCCTGGTTGTAGCGGGTAGAAAGCACCGACAGCTGCACCATGGGGGCGATGGCCCGGCTCGACAGCATCACGGCCGCTATCATGCCCCCCATGGTCACCAACCCTTCCGAGATCTGGTAAACACCGACGATCACCAGTCCCACTGTCACCACCTGCTGGATGTAGCTCGCCAGAGAAGACATGGAGTTGGTGATGCGCCGGGTCTGCACGCCCCAGGTCGAGATGTGGGACACCGCCTGCTCCCAGCGGTGCTGGAACATGCTCTCGGCCCCGAAAATCTTCACGGTCTCAAGGCCCGAGATGCTTTCGATCAGATTGGCGTTCTTCTGGGAGGCGAGCCGGGAGCCCTCCTCGATGGATTGCTTCAGCGGTGCCTGAATGTAGAAGCTGTAGGCCACCAAGATCAGGATGGCGATGATGGGCACCACCACCATCACACCGGCGAAAATCCAGATGATGAAGAGGAAGAAGATGGCAAACGGCAGATCGATCAGGGTGGAGACGGTGGCCGACGTGAAAAACTCGCGCACCGATTCAAACTCCTGCAAGTGCTTGGCAAAGGCACCGGTCGACGCAGGCCTGGACTCCATCTTCATGCCCATCACCTTGGCAAAGATTTTGGCCGACAAGAGCACGTCGGATTTCTTGCCTGCAATATCGATGAAGTAGCTGCGCAGCTGGCGCATCACGAAGTCGAAGGTGAACACCACCATGGCTCCAACCGCCAGCACCCAGAGGGAGTCGAATGCCAGGTTGGGCACAATCTTGTCATAGACGTTCATGGTGAACAGGGGGCTGGCGATGGCAAACAGGTTGATGAGGATCGAGGCCACCAGCACATCCCGATAGATACCGCGGGACTCGAACAAGGTGCTCCAGAACCAGTGACCATCACGGGTCTCCAGCACTTTGGGCGAGCGCTCATCAAACTTGAACTGCCGCTTGACGTAGAACAGACGACCATTGTACTCGTCACCCAGCTGGGCAAGACTGACCCATTGGGCCGCGTCTCCGGCCTGGGGAAAGATGACCCTCGCCTGGGTCCGTTCTTCATTCCATTCAAGCAAGATGCAGGCGCCGCCATTGCGCGTCTGCAAGACGCAGGGCAGCAGCAGCGAGGAGATCTGTTCAAGGGGCTGAATCACTTCGCGGGCAGAGAGACCGCCCCGCTCGGCGGCACGACTGAAGAGCGCCGTGCTGAGACGCCCGGAGACCAGTGGCAAGCCGGTGGTGAGAGCATCCTGACTGTTGGGCACCCCGTAAAAGCGGGTCAAAAAGACCAGGCACTCCAACAGTTCATCTATATGGCTGGTTTCTGCTTGCATAGCATCCCATCAAACATGATTCAGAAGGTTGTCTCGGGGCCGAATATCCAAAGCCCGGCGGCGATCCGGAAAAACAGAACAGACCGCGCCACCCAGACCCACAACCCGATTAGCGCACAGAGCCGGGACACTGCATGTCTCGCCTCCCTCACAGATTTTCATGCCGGAAACGGAGGGGACATGCCGGGCACCTGATGTTGCCAAGAAATATGCCACCCGGTACGAAGAAAGCCCGCCCGGTATAAAAACTGCAAAGAGTTATTGATAACTATATCTTTTTTCAAGCCGACCATCTTATCAAGGTGACTTGAACGAAACTATACTCCAAAGACTGAATTTCATCTAATAACCCACTGTTTTTTTGACGAAATTAGAGTTGGCACTCGCCCGTGGAAGAGAGAGAAAAGGGGCGTCCCAGGCAGTGTCCCTGAGGGCCTGAGCGTGCCAGCGCCGCGGCAATGGCGGTCATGGCGCTCCAGCGATTCTCGCACCAGGCGGGGGCCAGCAGGGTCGGGCGGCGCGCCGACGCCGAGACTCTGTGATAGACCACCTCGGGAGGCGTGTACTGGATCATGGCGACCGCCGCCGTCACATACTGCTCCATCGTCAACACATCCAACCGTCCCGCCTGCCACGCCTTGCCAAGAGTGCTCCCCTCCACCACATGCAGTGGGTGAAGCTTGATCCCCTCGACGCCGGTCTCCACGACACGGTGGAGGGTTTCCAGGCTGTCCATCGGCACCTCCCCGGGCAGGCCCACGATGAGGTGGGCACACACCTTGATGCCTCGCAGATGGGCTCGGGCAACGGCATCGGCATAAGCGGCATAGCCGTGACCCCGATTGATGCGTTGCAACGTCTTGTCGTTGGCACTTTGCAGCCCCAGCTCCAGCCACACCTCGTAACCTCTGGCCTGATAACCTGCCAGCAGATCCAGCACCGCATCGGGTACACAATCAGGGCGAGTTCCGACGCAGAGCCCCACCATGTCGCTCACCGACAAGGCTTCTTCATACATGCGCTGAAGGTACTCCACTTCGGCATAAGTACTGGTATAGGCCTGAAAGTAGGCCAGATAGCGCCTGGCCCGGGTCACCTCGTCCCGGCGTGCCAGCAGTTGCTGCACCACGGAGAGTTGCTGGGCCGACTCGTCGGCAAAGGAGGAGACATTGCAGAAAGTGCAGCCACCCCGGCCCAGGGTGCCGTCCCGGTTAGGGCAGGTAAAGGCCCCGTGAATGGAGAGTTTGTGGATCTTCTGGCCGTGGCGCTGCTTGAGATCCTGGCCAAATGTATTGATGAGTTCGTGTAACTGCATGACACCTCCGAAATGAGGTGTCATTCTAGCGACGCAGCCCGGCGGGCAGGCTGCGCTGGATCAATCCCGCTCCCTACCCAAAAATCATATAAATATTCACGTTAGATGTGATAAATACCCAACAGTCGGCATTCACGGTCACTTTTGACAACCTGTCACTCCTGCAACCTGGAGAAAAGTGTCATAACCTCTCGCCCATAACCGGCTGTAACTACTGAAAAAATCCTGTTAAGTCTGCTTATGGACAAATGCAAGACGCAGGATCCTGAAATGTGATCCCCGCCAAGCACACCAGAGATGACTTTGTAAAATTACTACAGTTCCCCGCCACCATGCAGTCAACCACTAAACCGTCCATAAACAGAACATAAAGCCAACAAATAAATAAAAAGCAGTCACAAATACACAAAAATGCTGATTGAGTCTCAAAAACCCACATTTTGTTATGGCGATGTAACATTGCAAACAAGCGGGATGTCCAATTGACCTTGCCCGAAAATCCCATTAGTTTGGAGATTCGCCACCTCAGGCGGACGGAACCACAAGAGCCAATCGCAATTTATGCAGTCTGTTGATGACAGTGCGATGGAAGGCCGAGCAAGGGAGAAATGCAATGTCACTATATGATCCAAAGCTGGAGAGGGATAACTGTGGCTTCGGCCTGTTGGCCCACATGGAAGGGGAAGCCAGCCACAAGCTTGTCCGTCTCGCGATGTCAGCCTTGGCTCGCATGCAGCACCGCGGCGGTATCTCCGCCGATGGCAAGACCGGCGACGGCTGCGGCCTGTTGCTGCAAAAACCCGACAGCTTCTTTAGAGCGGTCGCCGAAGAGAAGGGATGGCACCTGGGCCGCAACTACGCGGTCGGCATGCTGTTCCTCAACCCCGATCCCATCCTGGCCCAGGCCACTCGCGACATCATCGACGAGGAGCTGGAAAGAGAGACCCTGAGTCTGGTCGGCTGGCGCAAGGTGCCCATCGATACCAACGTACTCGGTTCCATCGCCAAGGCGTCCCTGCCCAGCATTGAACAGGTCTTTGTCAACGCGCCCCCGGGCTGGGTCGACAAGGATCTCGAGCGCCGCCTCTATATCGTGCGCCGCCGCATCGAGAAGCGCATCAGCGACGACTACTTCTATGTGGTCAGCCTTTCCAACCTGGTCACCGTCTACAAGGGACTGTGCATGCCGGTGGATTTGCCGCGCTTCTATCTGGATCTGGCTGACATCCGCATGCAGGCCGCCATCTGCGTGTTCCACCAGCGTTTCTCCACCAACACCAGCCCGCGCTGGCCGCTGGCGCAGCCGTTCCGCTACCTCGCCCACAACGGCGAGATCAACACCATTGCCGGCAACCGCCAGTGGGCCAAGGCGCGCAGCTACAAGTTCGCCACCCCGCTGATCCCCGATCTGCAAGAGGCCGCCCCCTTCGTCAACACCACGGGGTCGGACTCCTCCAGCCTCGACAACATGCTGGATCTCTTCCTGGCCGGCGGCATGGACCTGTTCCGCGCCATGCGCCTGCTGATCCCGCCTGCGTGGCAGAAGCACCCGAACATGGATGACGACCTGCGCGCCTTCTACGACTTCAACTCCATGCACATGGAGCCCTGGGACGGCCCGGCCGGCATCGTCATGACCGACGGTCGTTACGCCACCTGCGCACTCGACAGAAACGGTCTGCGTCCGGCACGTTACGTCATCACCAAGGACAAGTTCATCACGCTGGCCTCCGAAGTGGGCACCTGGGACTACACCCCGGACGAAGTGCTGGAGAAGGGCCGTGTCGGCCCGGGGGAGCTGTTCGTGGTCGATACCAGCAACGGCAAGATCTGGACCAGCTTCGAAATTGACGACGATCTCAAGAGCCGTCACACCTACAAGCAGTGGATGGACAAGCACTGCAAGCGCCTGGTGCCCTTCGAGCAGATGGACGATGCCAGCACGGGGTCGCGGGAATTCCCGGATGACCGGCTCAAGACTTACCAGAAGCTGTTCGGCTACTCCTTTGAAGAGCTGGATCAGGTGATCCGCGTGCTCGGCGAGAATGGCCAGGAGGCAGTGGGCTCCATGGGGGATGACACCCCGATGGCGGTGCTCTCCTCCAGCCAGCGTACCCTGTACGACTACTTCCGCCAGATGTTCGCCCAGGTGACCAACCCGCCCATCGATCCCCTGCGGGAAAATCACGTCATGTCCCTGGCCACCTGTATCGGCCGCGAGCAAAACGTGTTCAACGAGACCTTCGGTCACGCCCACCGGGTGCTGTTCCAGTCGCCGATCCTGCTCTACTCCGACTTCCATCAGTTGCTGGCCCTGGAAGGTGAGCACTACCGCCATGCGGTGCTGAGCCTCAACTACCAGCCCGAAGAGGGGCTGCAGGCTGCCCTCGAGCGCCTCTGCCACGAGGCAGCTAAAGCGGCCCGCAGCGGCGCGGTGCTGCTGGTCCTGTCAGACCGGGACATCAGCCCGGATACCCTGCCCATCCCGGCCGCCATGGCGGTGGGTGCGGTGCAGCGTACCCTGGTGGACAACAACCTGCGCTGCGACGCCAATATCCTGGTGGAGACCGCGAGCGTGCGCGACCCGCACCACTTCGCCGTGCTGCTGGGCTTTGGCGCCACCGCCATCTACCCCTACCTCGCCTACGAGACCCTCGCCAAGCAGGTAGAGGAAGGCGTGCTCAAGATGAGCCTGCGCCAGGCCATGCTCAACTACCGCAACGGCATCAACAAGGGCCTCTACAAGGTGATGTCCAAGATGGGCATCAGCACGGTGGCAAGCTACCGCTGCTCCCAGCTGTTTGAGGCGGTGGGCCTCTCCAGGGCTGTTGTCGAACTCTGCTTCCGCGGCGTATCGAGCCGCATCCAGGGTGCCGACTTTGCCGACATCCAGCAGGATCAGATCAATCTGTCCCGTCTGGCCTGGCTCGGCCGCAAGCCGCTGACCCTGGGCGGCCTCTTGAAATTCGTCCACGGTGGCGAGTACCACACCTACAACCCGGACGTGGTGCAGACCCTGCAAGTGGCGGTGCGCTCCGGCAACTACGCCGATTACAAGGAGTATGCCCGTCTGGTGAACGAGCGCCCGGTCGCCACCCTGCGCGATCTGCTGTCGCTCAAACAGGGCACCACCCCGGTTGCGCTGGATCAGGTGGAGCCAGCCGCCAGGCTGTTCCCCCGCTTCGACTCCGCGGCCATGTCCATCGGCGCCCTCGGCCCCGAGGCCCACGAGGCCCTGGCCATCGCCATGAACCGCCTCGGCGGTCAGAGCAACTCCGGCGAAGGCGGCGAGGATCCCAAGCGTTTTGGTACCGAGAAGAACTCTCGCATCAAGCAGGTGGCTTCCGGTCGCTTTGGCGTCACCCCGCACTACCTGATGAACGCGGACGTGGTGCAGATAAAAGTCGCCCAGGGTGCCAAGCCCGGTGAAGGTGGCCAGCTGCCCGGAGACAAGGTCACCGCGCAAATCGCCCAGCTGCGCTACTCCGTGCCCGGCGTGACCCTGATCTCCCCGCCGCCCCACCACGACATCTACTCCATCGAGGATCTGGCCCAGCTCATCTTCGACATCAAGCAGATCAACCCGAACTGCCTGGTGTCGGTGAAACTGGTGTCCGAACCTGGCGTCGGCACCATCGCCTGTGGCGTGGCCAAGGCCTATGCGGACTTCATTACCGTCTCCGGCTACGACGGCGGCACCGGCGCCAGCCCGCTCACCTCGGTCAAATACGCCGGCTCCCCCTGGGAGCTGGGCCTGGCCGAAACCCAACAGGCGCTGGTGGCCAACGGCCTGCGCCACAAGGTGCGCCTGCAGGTGGATGGCGGTCTCAAGACCGGTCTGGACATCATCAAGGCGGCCATCCTCGGCGCCGAGAGCTTTGGCTTCGGTACCGGCCCCATGGTGGCACTCGGTTGCAAATACCTGCGTATCTGCCACCTGAACAACTGCGCCACCGGCGTCGCCACCCAGGATGAGAAGCTGCGCCGCGAACACTTCACCGGCCTGCCGGAAATGGTGATGAACTACTTCAAGTTCATCGCCGAGGAGACGCGCGAGCTGATGGCCGAGCTGGGCGTCACCCAGCTCACCGACCTCATCGGTCGTACCGACCTGCTGGAAGCCCTGCCCGGCCTCACCGCCCGTCAGGCCAAGCTGGACTTGTCCGGCATCCTGGCGGCCCCGGTTGCACCGGCAGGCTCCAGTCTGTTCAGCCAGCAGCACAACCCCACCTTCGACAAGGGGCCCTTGAACCTCAAGATGGTGGAAGACCTGCTGGACGCGGTGGAAAACATGAGTGGCGGCGAGTTCCGCTACGACATCCGCAACACCGATCGCTCCGTGGGTGCGCGTCTGTCCGGCGAAATCGTCAAGCGCCACGGCAACCAGGGCATGGCGGCCGATCCGGTCAAGGTGCACTTCAACGGCACCGCCGGCCAGAGCTTCGGCGTCTGGAACGCCGGCGGCCTTGAGATGATCCTCACCGGGGATGCCAACGACTACGTGGGCAAGGGGATGACCGGCGGCAAGCTGGTAATCAAACCCCACGTCGGCGTGGCGTTCAAATCCCACGAGGCGGCCATCATCGGCAACACCTGCCTCTATGGCGCCACCGGCGGCAAGCTCTATGCCGCAGGGACCGCAGGCGAGCGGTTCGCGGTGCGCAACTCAGGGGCCTTGGCGGTGGTCGAGGGGATTGGCGACAACGGCTGTGAATACATGACAGGCGGCATCGTCACCGTGCTCGGCAAGACCGGTGTCAACTTCGCGGCGGGCATGACAGGCGGTTTCGCCTACGTGCTCGACGAGTGCGGCAACTTTGCCAAGCGCACCAACCCCGAGCTGGTCGAACTGCTGGAGGTGGCGGATCTGGCCATCCACCAGGAGCACCTGCGCGGTATCATCACGGCGCACCTCAACGAGACAGGCAGCTCGCGTGCCGAGGAGATCCTGGCCAACTTCGACTCCTATGTGCCCAAGTTCAGGCTGATCAAACCCAAGTCCAGCGACGTCAAATCGCTGCTTGGCCACACCAGCCGTTCCAGTGCAGAACTCAGAATCCAGGCGCAATAAGGAGGGAACCCTATGAGCCAGAACGTATTCCAGTTTATCGATGTCCAGCGGGTCGACCCGCCCAAGAAGCCGCTCAAGATCCGCAAGATCCAGTTCGTGGAGATCTACGAGCCCTTCAACCAGGCCCAGGTCGGCATGCAGGCGGATCGCTGCCTCGACTGCGGCAACCCCTATTGCGAGTGGAAGTGCCCGGTACACAACTACATCCCCAACTGGCTGAAGCTGGCCAACGAGGGACGCATTCTGGAGGCGGTGGAGCTCTCCCACCAGACCAACAGCCTGCCGGAGGTGTGTGGCCGCGTTTGCCCACAAGACAGACTGTGTGAGGGTGCCTGCACCCTCAACGACAGATTCGGCGCCGTGACCATCGGCAACATCGAAAAATACATCACCGACAAGGCGTTCGAGATGGGCTGGCGCCCGGATCTCTCCAAGGTGGTCAAGACCGGCAAGCGGGTCGCCGTCATTGGCGCGGGCCCCGCGGGCCTTGCCTGTGCCGACGTGCTGGCACGCAATGGCGTCACCCCTGTGGTGTTCGACAAGTACCCGGAGATCGGCGGCCTGCTCACCTTCGGTATCCCCTCCTTCAAGCTGGAGAAAGAGGTGATGCAGCGCCGCCGCGAGATCTTCGAGGGGATGGGGGTGGAGTTTCGCCTCGAGACCGAAGTGGGCCGTGACGTCACCTTCGCCGACCTGCTCGGTGAGTTCGATGCGGTCTTCCTCGGGGTCGGCACCTACAAGTACATGAAGGGCGGCTTTGCCAACGAAGAGGCGCCGGGGGTCTACGACGCCCTGCCCTACCTCATCTCCAACGCCAATCGCTTGCTGGGCTTTGAGAAGGCGCAAGCCGATTACATCGACTTCGCCGGCAAGCAGGTAGTGGTGCTGGGGGGCGGCGATACCGCCATGGACTGCGTGCGCACCGCCATCCGCCAGGGGGCCGATCGGGTGATCTGCGCCTACCGCCGGGATGCCGAGAACATGCCGGGCTCCAAGCGGGAGGTGAAAAACGCCCAGGAGGAAGGGGTGGAATTCATGTTCAACCTCCAGCCCATCGGCGTGGAGCTGGACGCCCACGGCCGCACCTGCGGCATCAAGGTGGTGAGCACCGAGCTCGGCGCCCCCGATGCCAATGGCCGCCGCAATCCTGTGGTCATTGAAGGCTCCGAGCAGGTGCTGCCCGCCGATGCGGTGGTGATGGCGTTCGGCTTCCAGCCCAACCCCCAGCCCTGGATGGCAGAGCACGGCGTCGAGCTCGACGGCCGGGATCGCATCAAGGCGCCCGAGAAGGCCGAGTACGCCTTCCAGACCAGCAACCCCAAGGTGTTCGCCGGTGGTGACGCGGTGCGCGGCTCGGATCTGGTGGTGACCGCCATTTATGAGGGTCGCAAGGCGGCCGAAGGGATCATGGACTACCTGGCCGTGTGATCTGCCGTCGCAACCACGCAGTCATGCAAACAGCCCCGCTCGTGCGGGGCTGTTTTTTTATGCCTGGCTTTGGTGGTGCGCTCTAGCACCGCACCACCAGCCACTCCCCCTTGCCCACCGGCACCAGGGAAGTCAGGAAATCGGGGTCACGCCGCACCTGTGCCATCCACTCCCTCATCTCGTCCTCATGGGAGATGGCATTGTCCACCACCAGCAGACCGCGGGGGGCAAGCAGGCGCTGGATCTCGGGCCACCAGGCCTGATAGTGCAGGCGATCGGAGTCCAGAAAAATGAGCTGATAGCCCGCCGTCGGCAGGGTGGGCAGCAGCGTGCCTGCTTCGCCCGCCAACTGCTCAATCCAGGGAGCGAGCCCGGCCCGCTCAAAGTTGGTCGCCGCCATGGTCCGTTTGCCCTCGTCCAGCTCGATGGTGGTGACCCGGCCCCCCAGCCGTTTTACTGCCTCGGCCAGCCAGAGGGTGGAGTAACCGTTGGAGGTGCCGATCTCCAGCACCGCATCGGCCCCCCTCGTCTGCACCAGCACCGCCAGCAGCTCGCCGGTATCGCGGGTAATGTTGAGCATCTTGCTGCCACGGGAGTGTTGCGCGCCGTCATTCTGCTCGCCAAAGCGCTCCAGCTCCCGTTTCAGTTGTTCCAGTGCCATGTCTCCTCCTTGACGGTGTAAACGAGTCGGCCCGGTGCATGGCATGGCTGGACCGCCCCTCATGTTCATCATTTTGCTATAGACCCACTCGGTGGCCCATCCCCTGCGTCATCCGGATAAAGACAACACTCTGGCTCACCATGTGATCACGCTGGTGCACTGCTGCTGGCGGGAAAGCCAATCGTCACGCGGTCTGGCGGTGGCCCCTCGCGCCGTCGGGCTGCTGGATACCAAGGGCAAGCCGCAGATCGCCTAGGGGGCCACCCGGGTAAAGTCGACGGCGGGGCAGCTGGGCGCCACGCCCTTGGTCAGCGTCAGGGGCTGGGCACGATAGCTGAGCCGGTAGCGGCCCGGTTGGGACAGATCGTAGGCCTGCGCCAGATCCGCATCGGCCTGGCTCTGCTCCCCCGCCCCCAGGTGCAGGAAGTCGCCGTCCCCGGGGGTACCTCGCTTGGCAAGCGGCCCTCGATAGTCCAGCGACTGCCCATCGCGGGTCAGGTCGATGGCATCGGCAAACCACCCCTCGAAGGGGGTGAACCAGGTCAATACCTCGAGAGGCGTCTCCCCCCGGTTGGTCAGGGTCATCACCAGGGGCAGGGGTTCGTTCACCCCGCTCTCTGCGCTGACCGACAGCTCGCACTGCAAGGGCGCCAGTGCCAGGGTGGTGAGCAAGAGTGTCATCATGGTGCCTCCGTCAAAAAAGGGGCCATCCGGCCCCTGTTTGCAACTCAATTTTCGCTCGGGGTATTCTCGGCGAAATATTCATGGTTGTCGGCATTGTTCAGGGCCTTCTGGGGATCCGTGCTCGCCAGATTGCGCGCATTGGCCTGACCGTATCCCAGATCGTCGGTGCCCGCCACCACGTTGAAGTGGCTCAGCTCGTGGACAATGGTGCCGGCGCGGGAATCGGTCCCGGTGACCGGCGCTGTCCAGAAGCTCTTGCACAGATAGACCTTGTAGGGCTGGTCCGGATAGACATAGGCAAAGTAGCTCTGCTTGCAACCGCAGTCGAAGGTGAGCGGCTTGTTGTCGATGGCATCCTTGATCTTGCTGAAGTTGGTCTCGGCCTGGTTCCAGCGGGTGGCGTCATAGGCGCCAAACCAGCTGCGGTAGCGCTGCCCATTCGGCTTGTCCACCGCGAGGTAGCTGCTGGAGTTGTTGGCGATGCCACTCGCGGCATCGAGCGCCGCCAGGATGTCGCTCTTCTGGGTGTTGGTGCAACGGCCGCTGAAGCTGACCGAGGCGCTCACTGCCTGGGGCTCGGCCACCGCCGCCTTGGCCAGCACCCGATCGTCGCTCACCCCGTCCACCCAGAGGGTCACGGCATTGGACTCGCTCGCCTGGGCCTGTTTGGCCTTGGCCGCTTTCCCCTCCTGCGCCACGGTCGGCAGCAGGTAACGGATGCTGTACTGGCCCTGGGCGCTCATGTCGTAGAGACCGGAGACCTCCGCCTGCACAGTCAGGCTCTGGCCTGCCTTGAGCAGTTGGTAGTCCTTGTCACTCGGGGCGGCCCGCTTGATCAGGGCCCCTTCGTAATCCACCGGCTGGCCGTCACGCTCCACCTGGAACAGGGGGGCATCCTCGCTGCCTGGCAGTTGCCATTTGAGCAGACGAACCGGCTTCTCCCCGGTGTTGGTCAGGGTCAGGTTGACGCGCACATCGTCTGTGCTGCCCTCCACCAGAGTGAGCCGGGCATCGAGTCCGGCGGCGCAGAGCGGGGACGCCAGCACGCCGGCTAGCAACAGGGCAATTGGAGTCGCTTTCATCATGTTTCCTCATTCATTGAGTGTCGCCTTGTCAGGCGGTCTGCTTCCTTTAAGGCCCTCTTTGGGGCCCATCCACCCTAGAGCAGAAGCACCACCCCACCATCCCTCCATATGGGGGACGCCCCCCATCAGAGGGGGAGCTCCTTGGCTGCGACAAAGATTGCCCGCCCGGCCCGAGCGTGCAGGCAACCCCGTGGGGTGCATTTGCCATAAAAAAACCCGGCGCAGGGCCGGGTGACGGGATGAGAAGGCGGGATCAGGAGGACAGCAGCGCCAGGGCAGGCTGCGCGTTGCCCGGCATCAGCCGATAGGCCTTGTGGTGCTTGACCAGGGTGGTTTTCTTGTTGCCTTGGCTCAGCAGCAGGCCCCGGGCAAATGCCGCCTCGGCCAGTACCTGCTCGTCCCCGCGCACATAGAGGGTGAGGGGCTTGACCAGCTCACCTCCCTCGATATGGCCCTGATACTCGCTGGCCGAGATGATCAGGCTGGATTGCCCCTGGCTCAGCAGCCGCTGCCGGGTGTGCAGTTCGCTGTCAGTGAACACCAGCCAGCCCGCCCCCTCCAGCGCCAAAAGCAGATCGGCCAGGCGCGCCCCCAGCTGTACCGGCTCATGCATGGCACGCTCATACTGGCGCTGCACCCGCTCAAGCAGCCCCTTGAGATCGGCCCCCGCCCCCAGCGTCCGCCCCAGTTGCACCCAGGCCTTGAGATCCTCCATCACCAGCCGGGAGAAGCGTTTCTCCTTGAGAGAATCCGCCATCCAGGTACAGAGAAAGTGGCTCTCCTGGGCGGGGGTGCGTTTGCCCGTCTTCTGGGCAGCGGTGCGCTCCAGCTCCGCCAGGCTCTGGCGGGCCATCTCGAGCAGGGCCTGATTGTAAGCAGGAAGGGTCATCTCGGATCCTCTTGAAACGGGGCGGCCAGGGGCCGCGTCATCGACAGCACAAAGGCGCCAGTGGCGCCTTTGGAGAGTAAACGCCCCTCCCCGACCGGGAGGGTGCGACGTTGCCTTATTTCGGCTGACGGGGCTTCTTGGCCGCCGCCAGACGCTTGAGGCGCTGACCTTGCAGTTTCGCCTCGGCCATGGCCTGGGCGGCGGCATTGTCTTCACGCTGCGGGCGCTTGCCGAAGCGGCGGCGCTCCTGCAACTGCTTGATGAGGTCGTCACGGCTGCTCACCTCGTAACCCGGCACCATGATGCGGCGGATCTTCTGGCCGATGAGGGCCTCGATCTCCAGCAGGGTGCGCTCCTCCTCGCGACTGACGAAGGAGATGGCCATGCCGCTCTTGCCAGCGCGACCGGTTCGGCCGATACGGTGCACGTAATCTTCCGCGAGGAACGGCAGATCATAGTTGACCACGTATTCCAGGCTCGGAATGTCCAGGCCGCGGGCGGCCACCTCGGTGGCCACCAGCACCCGCAGCTTGCCTTCGGTGAATTCACGCAAGGCACGGCGACGGCTCCCCTGGGCCTTGTCACCGTGCACCACGGCAGACTTGATGCCGTCTAGGTTGAGCTCCTCCACCAGTTCATCGCAACTCTCGCGGGTGCTGGCAAACACCAGCACCTGCTGCCAGTTCTGCTTGCCGATAAGCTCGGAGAGCAGCTCGCGCTTGCGCTTCTGTTCCACCGGATAAACGGTATGGCTCACGGTGTCGGCAGTGGAGTTCTGCTTGTCGACGGCCACCACCTGGGGTTTGTCCAGCATGAGGTTGGCCAGCTTTTTCACCGCCTCGGAGAAGGTGGCGGAGAAGAGCAGGTTCTGGCGGGTCTTGTTGACCGCCTGCAGGATCTGCTGCACATCGGCGCTAAAGCCCATGTCGAGGATGCGATCCGCCTCGTCCAGCACCAGGGTCTCGACCCCGGAGAGGCTCAGGTTGCAGGCGGTGAGGTGCTCGAGCAGACGGCCAGGGGTGGCCACTATGATGTGTGCGCCCGCTTTGAGCTTCTTGGCCTGCACATCCTGTTTGCCACCACCCACGATGGTGAGGGTAGTGATATCAAGATACTTGGCAAAATCGTTGATATTGCTCGCCACCTGGGCCGCCAGCTCGCGGGTCGGGGTCAGGATCAGCACGCGGGCATTGGAAGGCTGCACCGGCGCCGGGTTGTCTACCAGGCGTTGCAGGATGGGCAACGCAAAGGCGGCTGTCTTGCCGGTACCGGTCTGGGCACTGGCCAGCACATCGCGGCCACGGCGAATGGCCGGGATGGCCTGGCTCTGCACAGGGGTCATCTCCTGATAACCGCAATCTGAGATGGCGCGCAAAATCTCGGGGGCAAAATCGAACGATTCAAATCTCATGTTGGGTTCCTGTGTTCCAGCGGAGCTGTAGTTGGCGTGGGTGGCCTGGGCCGGCGTGTGGCCTGGCATCGGCGAGGCGTGAAGCCAAGGACGGCTGGGTCTGACATCAGATCAGAAGATGAGCCGGAAAATGGCGGGCGCGAAGTGTAACAGATAGGCGGCAGGAATGCCGCCTCAAATGGCCTGTATTTTTCCGGGGGCTGCGCCCGCCAGACGCGGCAGCAGGCGCAGCCCGGGCAGTGAGATCAGCGCACCCGCTTGCTCGGACGCTTGAGCAACCGCATGCCGATGGCCGCCACCGCGATGACGAACAGCCCGAAAGAGGTGACAAGCAGGCACTTGGTCAGCAGCTCCTGATGATGAGCAAAGACCGGGGTCGCCATCACCATCTTGCCCACCATGCTCAATACCAGGGACCAGAGGAAGGCGCTGGCAAAACTCGCCACGGCCACCCGCAGCAGGTGCAGGCGGGAGACTCCCATCAACATGGGGGTCAACACTCTCACGAAGGGGATGAAACGGGACACGAACATGGCCCAGAAGCCGTAACGATCCAGCAGTCGGGAGGCCCTGGGCAGGCTCCCTTCCGGGATCATTCGCTCCACATGGCCCATGAAACGGGTGCCATGCAGTGCCTGCCCCTGCCAGTAGGCGAGCACGCACCCTATCCCGGCCGCGAGCGGCAGATAGAGCAAGGTCACCTCGGGCCCCAGCACCCCCATGCCCACCAGACCGCCCGCCAGCAGCACCAGGCTGTCACCGGGCAGGGGCAGAAAGACGAAGCTCGATTCAAGGAAGAGGATCACCACCAGACAGGTGACGAGCAGACCGATTGCCTGCATTTGTATAAGCTGATCAAAATCCTGATGCCATATGGCAAGCAGCATGTCCTGCATCTGGTGTGACTCCCATCAACGTAATGCGCATTCGTCATGATGACCCGAAGGCCCCGTCTGGTAATCCATCCCTGCTACCACCCCAATGTTCGTATGGGAGGCCTCTTATACACCCGGGGAACTGAACAATAAATTAATGTCTGTGATTTCTGCCCAGCGGTTCCCCCTTCTCGCGGCCCCCTGCCCCCGCCAAAGCGAGGGCAGCTTGGCCCATCAGGCCAATGCGCACACCCCAAAACAGGACGGGCCAGCCCTTGCCTGGCTGCCAAGCCAGATGAAACCCGTTACAGTGTGAACATGCCCCAATGGACGGGGTACTCATGGAGCCAGGTATGGCAAGACAGCTCTCTTCTCACACACTTTCCTTGCTGGCGGTTATTGCCGGCGTCTCTGCCGGTCTTGTGACAAAGGCCCGTGCCAGCGACGAGAGCCTGGTGCAACAGCGCGCCAACGCCGTCGTCTCCCTCATGAGCTACGCCGTGGTGCCGGATATCACCGCCAGCAACCTGAATATCGGCAGCGGCACCAACGACACCTCCGCCCTCACCATCACCCAGCTCGGGGGTGGCGCCACCCTGAGCGAGGATGTTCCCCTCTATCTGGAGGGCACCCTGGGCTACAGCCGCTACGATCCCCAGTTCGTGTTCACCGATGGCAACGAGACCCGCACCATACCCACCAAATGGAACAGCCTGAGCGCCACCGGCGGCATCGGCTGGGATGTCAGCGTCCACCGGGATCGCTTTGGTGGCAATCTGGTGCTGCGGCCCATCGCCAATGTCACCCTGGGCACGGTGGCCAGCGACCTTCGCATCGGGGCCGCCCTACTCGAGCACAGGAGTGGCCAGAATCTGGACTTCCTCGACGGCGGCACCCTCAATGTCTACGGCCTCGGCGGCTCATTGATGCTGGACTATGAGCTCTTCTCCGCCGCCCAGGACATCGATGCCGAGCTGCGCTACTCCTACCAGCATCTGCAAAGCTTCACCGGCACCGCCGAGAGCGTCAGCGGTCAGGCCGATGCGGAAAACCTCGGGCTTTACCTGCGCCGCCGCGCCCCCCTGTGGGACTGGACCCTGCTGGACAGGCCCCTTCGCTACGTGCTGGAAGGAGCCAGAACCGAATACCTGGGGCAGCAACGGGGGCTGCTCGGTTTCAACAGCCTCAACTCCCTGGGACTTGGCCTCGAACTCGACAGCAGCAAGTACGACATCTTCATCACCCGCACCCGGCTGGTGGCCCGCTATATGTTCAGCAACAGTACCAGCGGCTACTCCATCGGACTGGCGATGAGTTTTTAGCGCAGCAAGGCGACATGAACCGTCCCCATCACCAAATCTCTGACTGAACGCACATTTGACTCCATTGCCGCTATGAGGTCCCACCTGTATCTCCTAGCATGGGGATACGGACGGTGGGTGAAGACGTGAAGCAGAACCACGCCGGGGATTGTGGTCAGGCTGACTGCCTACTGTTGAGCAGAGAACACATGACATTTCCAGGGACAGGGAGCTTGTTATGGCCAAATTTCTGAATACCAGCGCAACCAACTATTTCCTCGAAGAGCTGATAAAGGATGCCAAGGAGCGGTTAATCCTGATCAGCCCCTTTCTCAAACTCAATGACAGGATCAAGGAGCTGCTGACCGACAAGAACCGGCTCAAGATCGATGTGCGGATCGTCTATGGCAAGAGCGAACTCCAACCGGAAGAGATCAGCTGGCTCAAGGAGCTCACCTATATCCGCACCAGCTTTTGCAAAAATCTCCATGCCAAGTGCTACCTCAATGAGGAGATGTGCATTGTCACCAGCCTGAACCTCTACGAATTCAGCCAGGTGAACAACAACGAGATGGGGGTGTTGATCCGGCGGGCGGATGACAGTGAGCTGTACCGCGATGCCTACGATGAAGCTCAGCGCATTATTCGGGTGAGCGAGGAGGTGCGCATCACGTTGGAGCGCGTCGCAAGCGACAGTGACCCGCAGGACAACGTGGCCGCCCATGCAGGTACAGCACCGGTTTGTCCAAAATGCGGCACAACCATGGTACTGAGGACCAGCAAACGGGGAGATACCAAGGGTAACAGCTTCTGGGGCTGCCCCGAATACCCCAAGTGTCGCAGCATCATCCCCATCGAGACCCATCCCTGACCGGGATCTGTGAAGGCTAAATCACATGGATATCACTGCTGCCATAGCGCCGCTGCTGACTCAGCTCTGGTTTCTCCTGCCACTGCTGTTGATTGCCACCCTGCTCAAAACGGCCTGGTTCAAAGGGATGGTCGGGGAGTGGTTTATCAATCTCTGTATTCGGCTATTTCTCGACAAGCGGGAATATCGCCTGCTCAAGGACGTGACCCTGCCCACCCCCCAGGGCAGCACTCAGATCGATCACGTGATCGTCTCTCGCTTCGGGCTATTCGTGATTGAGACCAAGAACATGAAGGGCTGGATATTCGGCAACCCGACCCAGAAAAGCTGGACCCAGCAGATCTATCGCCGCAAGCACAGCTTCCAGAACCCGCTGCATCAGAACCACCTGCACATGATGACCCTCAAATCCCTGCTGGGGCTCTCAGACAACCAGCTTCACTCCGTCATCTTCTTTATCGGCGACTGCACCTTCAAGACCCCTATGCCGCAGAACGTGATGAACCGCGGGCTCATTCGCTACGTCAAGGGTATAACCACGCCGGTATTGGCCGAGAGCGAGGTCGCTCACGTTGTCGACACCATTCAACAAGGGCGACTTGCCGCCAACTGGCAGACTCACAGACAGCATGTCACCCAGCTCAAGACTCGTCATGCCGACCCATCCGCCAACCATGTTTCCACCCGCGAACCTGTCAGGCAATCAGTTGCAAACCCACCCTCACAGAGCGTATCGCCACCGGACAATCCACCCCCGATCTGCCCCAGATGTGGCAGCACCATGGTATTGCGCACTGCCGGTCGAGGTGACAACAAGGGAAAACCGTTCTGGGGATGCCATGAATTCCCCACATGCAGGGGGACCAGAGCGCTGATGAAGTAGATGGGAAGGCTGAACGACGGAGGCATAAAACAAAGGCGGCCAATTGGCCGCCTTTGTTATTTCAGCAAATCAGCGGATCGTTGCCATCTTCTGCACGCAGCGCTGCTCGCGCTCATCCACCCGCTTGGCAAACCAGGCGGTGGTGAGGTTGCGGGTGATCTTGGGGCTCTTTAGCTGGATACCGGGCAAGATGGCGCGGGGTTGCCGTGTCCCGGCCTGTTTGTCGGCCAGGGCGAAGACCCTGTGGTAGAGATCGCTTTTGGCAAAGTCGCTGCTGTCCCCGAGCTTGAGGCTCTGGTGAATGGCCTGCTTGCTCATGTTGACGCGGCTGGCGATGCTGTGGACCGCGAGTTCGGTCTTGCCGGGCAAATCCGAGTCGTAGCGGATGAGATCCCCGTCCAGGGCCAGGGGCTTGCCACTCACCCGGCTTACCGCCGCCTGGAAGGCCGCATTGCGGCTCGCGTACCAGCCCGCATTGAAGTCGGCGAAGCGATAGAGGGTATCCGGGTAGTCGGCGGGATAGCCGAAGATGTGTTTGGTGCCAAACCAGATGCCGCCCCGACGAGTGAACACCTCGTGGCGAATGGACTCCTTCACGGGATAGGGGTAGCCACGGGCGTTGGCTTCGGCAAAGGCGACGCTCACCTGCATGGGGCCGCCGGTGCGCACCGGGTTGAGGTTGCCAAAGAGCTGCTTGCCCATGGGGACGCTGCCTATCATGTCTTCGAAGATCTCGCTCATCTCCCGCTCGGTGCGAAGCTTGTCGATGCGCTCGGCATAGCTCTTGCCAGTGGGGGATTGGATGGAGAGGGCCGTGCGCACCATGAACTCGGGGATGAGCAGCTTGCCGGCCCGGGCATTGATCTCCTTCCAGGCAATCTTGTTGAGGTTGGGCACCACGGGGTCCGCCTGATAGGTCGCCTCCTGCTCCGCCACCGCCAGCACGCTGCAGACGTTGTGATCGCTCACCGTCAGCCCCTGGGTGGTGAGCGCCGTCACCACGTCATTGGCCCAGCCCGGCTTGTCCACCACGTTGCGCGGCAGGAAGCGCACGATGCGGCTCTTCATGTCGGCCGGTTTTTGCGGCTGCATCGCCTTGGGAATGGGGCGCCCCGCCGGCGTCGCCGGGCTGGTCGGGGCGGGAGGCTCGCTGGCACAACCCGACAGCAGGGCAAGGGTAAGCAGTGACAACCAGCGCCAATGGGCATGAAACAAAGAGTAAGAGGGGATCATGAAGGCTTCCTGAAGAGCGGGACCTGCCCCTCATCGCGAATGAGAGGGCTCGAATGCATGGAGGCGGACATTGTAGGGAACAAGTCTGACAAGATGAAGGCGGATGAACCTGCTGGCCCGCTGGCTGCGGCATCCCCTGGCGCCATCACGCCAGCTCCACCCGGTTGCGTCCCAGGTGCTTGGCCTGATAGAGGGCGAGATCGGTACGCTGCAGCAGGGCATCCACCCCCTCCCCGCTCTGGCTGATACCCAGGGCAAGGCTCACGGTGAATCTTACCCCGTCACCTGAGACCAGCTCTTCGGTCGCGCACCTTATCTGCTCCGCCAGCGTACGGGCCTTGTCGCCCGTCATGCCGGGCAGCCAGATGGCAAACTCCTCTCCCCCAAGGCGTGCCACCACCCCATCCAATGGGCAGAGCTGGCGCAGCAGGGTGCTGAATTCACGCAGCACATTGTCGCCGATGGCGTGGCCATAGCGATCGTTGATCAGCTTGAAGTGATCGAGATCCAGCAGCAGGAGCGGCGTCCCCTCCTCTCCGTGCGCCTCCAGCACGGCGCGAAACGCCCGGCGATTGGAGAGCCCGGTCAGCTCGTCTGACATGGCGAGGGAGGAGAGCCGCATCTGGGTGCCATACATCTGCTGCACCATAAGCAGCACACCCCAGGCCGAGGCCAGCATGCCGATCGTGCGCAGGCTGTCTTCCACCGTGGAGAGCCACCAGGGCTGGAAATAGACCTCATCC
Organism: Aeromonas sp. MaB10011B; assembly: GCF_017939325.1. Taxonomy (NCBI): domain Bacteria; kingdom Pseudomonadati; phylum Pseudomonadota; class Gammaproteobacteria; order Aeromonadales; family Aeromonadaceae; genus Aeromonas; species Aeromonas sp. MaB10011B. The sequence goes on from NZ_JAGKRK010000001.1 coordinate 28,470, forward strand.
ATCAGATCGATGACGCCGGAGACGAGCCAGAGGGTCAGCCCGCCGGTGAGGGAGAGATAGGTTCTCAAGGTGATCTGGGCACACTGCACCACCCAGAACATGAACAGCAAGGTCAGCACGTTGAGCGCTTCGGCCAGAGCCCCGACGGTATAGAGGTTGTGCTCTGCCAGGGGATCAAAGCTGACCCCGGCCAGGATCCCCGTCAGCAGCAGCAGACAGGGCAGGCTCACCAGCGCGAGACGACGGCAGGGAGGAAGCGAGAAGAACCGGGCGGGGTGAACGGATAACCTGAGGGGAGTCTTCATCATGTTTTGGGCTCCAAGCGCGCATGTCTTCTATCCCGAATGGCAGCCGTTGGCTGCCATCGCCAGCGAACCCCGACGGCATTCCTGGTGGCAAATCACTGATATTGTGGGCCGATTTTTCCATAAAAAACAATCCCCTCACCATATGGGTCAGGGGATTGCTGCAACGGGGACGGCGCGATCTGCCGTGACATCGGGGTGGGCGGCCCTTCCCTGCTCCCCCTCACGGCAGGCGGGCAGTGCCGCCTCAGGCGCTCTGGCGCAGGGCCTGATGCTGGGCGGCGCCGTTGATCACCGCCTGCAGGGAGGCGTTGACCACGTCGCGACCGACGGCGACGCCACACATCCGGGTGCCCTCGACGCTCAGCAGCACATAGGCGGCGGCGCGGGATTCGGTGCCGGCGGTGAGCGCATGCTCGGAGTAATCCAGCACATCGATGTGCATGCCGGTCTGACGCTGCCAGCCGTTGACCAGGGCTGTGATGGCTCCCTCCCCTTCACCGCACAGTTGCAGGGTGCCGTGGGGGGTCTGCAACTCCAGGCGCAGGCTCTCCTGACTGTCATGACCGAGCTGGAAGCGCCCGATGCGATAGCCGTGGGCAGGCTCGAGATAGTGCTGCTCGAACAGGGTGCGGATCTGCTCCGGGCTGATTTCGCTGCTGCTCGCCTCAGCCTCGGCCTGCACCCGGCGGCTGAAGTCGATTTGCAGCCAGCGCGGCAGTTGCAGACCGAGGTCACGCTCCAGCAGATAGGTCACCCCTCCCTTGCCGGACTGGCTGTTGATGCGGATCACCGCCTCGTAGCTGCGACCGAGATCGGCAGGATCGATGGGCAGGTAAGCCACGTCCCAGTAGTGATCCGGTTTTTCTGCCGCGAGAGACTTGCGGATGGCGTCCTGGTGGCTGCCGGAAAACGCCGTGTAGACCAGCTCGCCGGCATAGGGGTGGCGAGGGTGCAGGGCAATCTGGGTGCAGGCCCCCACGGTGGCGACGATGGCATCCATGTCGGACAGGTCCAGCTCGGGGTCAATCCCCTGGCTGTAGAGGTTCATGGCCATGGTGACGATGTCCATGTTGCCGGTGCGCTCCCCGTTGCCGAGCAGGGTGCCCTCGATGCGATCCGCCCCCGCCAGCACCGCCAGCTCGGCGGCGGCCACCCCGCAGCCTCTGTCGTTGTGGGTGTGGATGGAGATGCTCACCTCGGGTCGCGCCTTGAGGTGTCGGCAGAACCACTCCACCTGATCCGCAAACACGTTGGGGGGGCTCACCTCCACCGTGGCGGGGAGGTTCAGGATCATCGGGCGGGCAGCGGCGCGCCACTCGTCGATGACGGCGTCACACACCTCGACGGCGAACTCCACCTCGGTGCTGCTGAAGCTCTCCGGAGAATACTGGAAACTCCACTCGGTGCCCGGATTGCGGGCCGCATACTCCCGCACCCAACGCGCCCCCTGCACGGCGATGGCCTTGACACCGTCCTTGCCTGAGTTGAACACATAGTTGCGCTGGGTCGGGTTGACCGAGTTGTAGACGTGAACGATGGCCCGCTTCGCCCCCTTGAGGGCCTCGAAGGTGCGGGCGATCAGATCTTCGCGCGCCTGCACCAGCACCTGGATGGTGACGTCATCGGGGATGAGGTTGCGCTCGATGAGTTCGCGCACAAAATCGAAGTCGGGCTGGGAGGCCGCCGGGAAGCCCACCTCGATGTGCTTGAAGCCGATGTGGGTCATCAGCGCCCACATTTGCAGCTTCTGGGCCACCGTCATGGGCTCGACCAGCGCCTGATTGCCATCGCGCAGGTCCACGGCGCACCAGAGCGGTGCCCGCTCCAGTACCCGGTTGGGCCACTGGCGATCCGCCAGGTTGATCACGGGGGCACGGCGGTATTTGCGATGATCGAAGCTCATATTCAGATTCCCTTGACGGATGGGCGAGGCGCCGGACGACCGGGCCGACAGGCGGGTGGGGCAAGGAGGGGAAGCGGGTTGGTGCGGTAACACCGTCCCTGACGAGTCGCGCGGCGGTAACCCCGCGACCGGTTTTCCTGCGGCCCCCGTCGGTCACCGGGGCCGGCCACGGCAGCCGGATCGGGCTGCGGGCGCTGATCCTCTCGCACGCCACCTTTTGGTGTGTCGGCGCAGACGACCTTGTTTGTATGAGCACCCAGTATAGGGAGGTCGTGGGGGCGAGAGATTGCGAAGATTGCACCCCACCAGGCCAATTGAGCAATATTGATGCAGTGAATGTCCAATAAGGGGGTGAGTCTCACCACCCCTGATGGATTATTCGCCATCTCACCCATCTTCTTTGCTGGCGCCCCCCCGGAAGTGGCAGGGCGCAGGCAATAAAAAACCCCGCCATCGCTGGCGGGGTTTGCGTGCATCGAGCGGGCAGCGTGCTGCCGGTGCTCTTAGCGGTTGTTCACCTTCTCATGCAGCTCCTGCACTGAGTTCACATTGGCGGTGGCATCGACACTGATGGCCATGCAGGTGGCGAAGGCCGCGTGCAGCGTGGTGGTGTAGGCCACCTTGTGCTGCAGGGCGCCACGGCGCAGCTGCTTGGAGTCCTCGATGGCCTGACGACCCTCGGCGGTGTTGACGATGTAGGTGTACTCGCCATTCTTGATGCGATCCAGAATGTGCGGACGCCCCTCGTGCACCTTGTTGACCAGACGCGGGTTGATGCTCGCCTCGCCCAAGGTCACGGCGGTGCCGTGGGTGGCGTCGAGGTCATAACCCAGCTCCAGCAGCTTGGCGGCCAGGTTCACCACCCGCTCCTTGTCGCCGTGGCGAACGGACAAGAGGGCGCGACCTTCGCTCGGAACCTGGTGACCGGCACCCAGCTGCGCCTTGGCATAGGCCTCGGCGAAGCTGCTGCCCACCCCCATGACTTCACCGGTGGAGCGCATTTCCGGCCCCAGCAGCGGGTCCACACCCGGGAACTTGGCGAACGGCAGTACCACTTCCTTCACCGAGTAGTAGGGCGGGATGATCTCGGTGGTGAAGCCCTGTTCTTTCAGGCTCTGACCGGCCATGACGCGGGCGGCAATCTTGGCCAGCGGGGCACCGGTGGCCTTGGAGACGAAGGGCACGGTACGGGCGGCACGGGGGTTCACCTCGATGAGGTAGATCTCGTTGTCTTTCACCGCGAACTGCACGTTCATCAGACCGACCACGCCGAGTTCCAGCGCCAGCTTGCGCACCTGCTCGCGCATCTCGTCCTGGATGGCCTTGGACAGGGTGTAGGGCGGCAGGGAGCAGGCGGAGTCACCGGAGTGGATACCGGCCTGTTCGATGTGCTCCATGATGCCGCCGATAACCACATCGGTACCGTCGCAGATGGCGTCCACGTCCACCTCGGTGGCGTCGTCCAGGAAGCGGTCCAGCAGTACCGGCGACTCATTGGAGACGCTCACTGCCTCGGCGAAGTAGCGGCGCAGGTCCTGCTCGTCATAGACGATTTCCATGGCGCGGCCACCCAGCACGTAGGAGGGGCGAACCACCAGCGGGTAGGTGATGCGCGTGGCCAGTTGCACGGCCTGCTCCAGGGCGGTGACGGTGCCGTTTTCCGGCTGCTTGAGCCCCAGGCGCTCGACGGCGGACTGGAAGCGCTCGCGATCTTCCGCGCGGTCGATGGCATCCGGGCTGGTCCCGATGACCGGCACACCGTTGGCTTCCAATGCTCGCGCCAGTTTCAGCGGAGTCTGGCCGCCGTACTGGACGATGACGCCCTTGGGCTGCTCGACCCGCACGATTTCCAGCACGTCTTCCAGGGTGACTGGCTCGAAGTAGAGACGGTCGGAAGTGTCGTAGTCGGTGGAGACGGTTTCCGGGTTGCAGTTGACCATGATGGTCTCGTAACCGTCTTCGCGCAGGGCCAGCGCCGCGTGTACGCAGCAGTAGTCGAACTCGATGCCCTGACCGATACGGTTCGGGCCGCCACCGATGACCATGATCTTGTCGCGGTTGGTGGGGTTGGCCTCGCACTCTTCGTCGTAGCTGGAGTACATGTAGGCGGTGTTGGTAGCGAACTCGGCGGCGCAGGTATCGACCCGCTTGTAGACCGGGAAGATGTTGTGGCGGGCACGCAATTTACGCACTTCACCTTCGGCCACGCCGAGGATCTTGGCCAGACGGGCGTCGGCAAAGCCTTTGCGCTTGAGGGCGCGCAGGAAGTCGGCGTCAAGACCGGCCATGCCGCGCTCTTTCACCTGCTCTTCCAGTTTCACCAACTCTTCAATCTGCACCAGGAACCAGGGGTCAATCTTGGTCAGCTTGAACACGCCGTCCATGGAGAGGCCGGCGCGGAAGGCGTCGGCGATGTAGAAGATGCGCTCGGCACCAGCATCCTGCAGCTCGTGACGGATGCGGGTCAGGGAGTCGGGGGCGTTCAGGTCAACCATGGGGTCGAAGCCGGTCTTGCCGGTCTCGAGACCACGCAGGGCCTTGTGCAGGGACTCCTGGAAGTTGCGGCCGATGGCCATCACTTCACCCACGGACTTCATCTGGGTGGTCAGACGGTCGTTGGCACCGGCGAACTTCTCGAAGTTGAAGCGCGGCACCTTGGTCACCACGTAGTCGATGGCCGGCTCGAAGGAGGCCGGGGTACGACCACCGGTGATGTCGTTCATCAGCTCGTCCAGGGTGTAACCGATGGCGAGCTTGGCGGCGATCTTGGCGATGGGGAAGCCGGTCGCCTTGGAGGCCAGTGCAGAGGAGCGCGACACCCGCGGGTTCATCTCGATGATGACCATGCGGCCGTCTTTGGGGTTGATGCCGAACTGGACGTTGGAGCCGCCAGTCTCGACGCCGATCTCGCGCAGCACCGCCATGGAGGCGTTGCGCATGATCTGGTACTCCTTGTCGGTCAGCGTCTGGGCTGGCGCGACCGTGATGGAGTCACCGGTGTGGATGCCCATGGGGTCGAAGTTTTCGATGGCGCAGACGATGATGCAGTTGTCGTTGCGATCCCGCACCACTTCCATCTCGTACTCTTTCCAGCCGATGAGCGACTCGTCGATGAGCAGCTCCTTGGTCGGGGAGAGATCCAGACCGCGCTCGCAGATCTCCACGAACTCTTCGGTGTTGTAGGCGATGCCGCCGCCCGAGCCACCCATGGTAAAGGAAGGACGGATGATGCAGGGGAAGCCGACCATCTGCTGCACGCCCCAGGCCTCTTCCATGTTGTGGGCGATACCGGCACGGGGGCACTCGAGACCGATGCTGCGCATGGCCTTGTCAAAGCGGGAGCGATCCTCGGCCTTGTCGATGGCGTCGGCGGTGGCGCCGATCATCTCGACACCGAACTCCTTGAGCACGCCATGCTGCTCCAGCGCCAGGGCGCAGTTCAGCGCAGTCTGACCACCCATGGTGGGCAGGATGGCGTCCGGGCGCTCTTTCTTGATGATCTCGCGCACCACTTCCCAGGTGATGGGCTCGATGTAGGTGGCGTCGGCCATCTCCGGGTCGGTCATGATGGTGGCCGGGTTGGAGTTCACCAGGATGACGCGGTAGCCCTCTTCTTTCAGGGCCTTGCACGCCTGGGCGCCGGAGTAGTCGAATTCGCAGGCCTGACCGATGACGATGGGGCCGGCGCCGAGGATCAGGATGCTCTGTAGGTCGTTACGTTTTGGCATGGCTCTCTTTATCCTCTTAGGCGCGATACTGCTTGATCAATTCAATAAAGTGGTCGAACAGACCGGCACAATCGTGCGGGCCCGGGCTCGCTTCGGGGTGACCCTGGAAGCTGAAGGCCGGACGGTCGGTGCGATGGATGCCCTGGAGCGACCCATCGAACAGGGAGACGTGGGTGGCACGCAGGCACTCGGGCAGGGTCTGCTCGTCCACCGCAAAGCCGTGGTTCTGGGCGGTGATCATCACGGTGTTGTCGTCCAGGCTCTTCACCGGGTGGTTGGCACCGTGGTGGCCGAACTTCATCTTGATGGTCTTGGCGCCGGAGGCCAGGCCCAGCAACTGGTGGCCCAGGCAGATACCGAACACCGGGGTGCTGGTATCAAGGAAAGCCTTGATAGCTTCGATGGCGTAGTCGCACGGCTCGGGGTCGCCGGGGCCGTTGGAGAGGAAGATGCCATCCGGGTTCATCGCCAGTACCTCGGCGGCCGGGGTCTTGGCCGGCACCACGGTCAGGCGGCAGCCACGGTCCACCAGCATGCGCAGGATGTTGCGCTTCACGCCGAAGTCGTAGGCCACCACGTGGTATTTCAGCTCATCGGCCGCCGGGGTGACGTGACCCTTGCCGAGCTGCCAGCTGCCTTCAGTCCAGCTGTAGGATTCGCTCACGGTCACTTCCTTGGCCAGGTCCATCCCCTTCAAACCGGGGAAGGCGCGGGCCTGTTCGAGGGCATGGGCTTCATCGAGCTGCTTGCCGGCCAGGATGCAACCGGCCTGGGCGCCTTTTTCACGCAGGATGCGGGTCAGCTTGCGGGTGTCGATGTCGGCGATGCCAACGATGTTGTGGGACTTGAGGTAATCGGAGAGGGGTTGCTGATTGCGGAAGTTGGAGGCCAGTATCGGAAGGTCCCGGATGATGAGGCCCTGAGCATGGACCTGACTGGACTCTTCATCTTCGCTGTTGGTGCCGGTGTTGCCTATATGGGGGTAAGTGAGGGTAACGATCTGACGGGAATAGGAGGGATCGGTGAGGATTTCCTGATAACCCGTCATCGACGTGTTGAAAACCACTTCACCAACGGAACATCCCTCGGCGCCTATCGACACGCCTTTGAACACAGTTCCATCTTCCAGCACTAGCAATGCAGTGTGATTCAAGACAACCTCCAGTTATTTAGCTTTAAATTCAGCAATTTACCTGGGTGTTGCGGGCTCGGTTCCGGTCTTTGACAGGACTCGAACCCGGCAGATTTCTGGCAAATTGGGCGCATTCTACTTAAAAACGATCTCATTTCAACGTCTTTTCTCGTTTGAAATGCATCTAAATTCAATAAACAAGCAACATTACCCATTATCTATGCACTCACTCGCTTTGCAACCCCCTCTTCAAAAAGAAAAGCCAAACACAGACAACAAAGCGGCGCCCGATGCCATGCAACGTACAAAAAACCAAATTTACCACTTAATAAACAGCAAGATAGAAAATTAAAAAATAAACAACACAACAGAAAAAACACCATTTGAAGCCAGAAAAGTGAACGCCAAGTATAGAAAACGTTTTTCTTGTATTGCATTTTTAGTCTATTTCACATCAAGGCGAAATGCCCCCCGCAGGGGAATATTGAGACCCAAACCCGTTACCCCTTGATGACATTTTTGTCGCAAGAGGGTGGCAGGCTTGTAAGAATGGCAGGATTTAGCGAGGTTCACTCAAAAAGTGATGATTAAGGCTCATTTCTACAAAAAAGTGACAAAAAACCCCGGCGGACCGGGGTTTGGCAACCAGTACGGGAGTCTGCACTCCCCCTGAAGACGGTTTATTTCAGACCGAGCACATCCTGCATATCATAGAGACCGGCCCCTTGCTGGCCGAGCCACTTGCCCGCCCGCACTGCACCGTTGGCGAAGGTCAGACGGCTGGAAGCCTTGTGGCTGATCTCGACCCGCTCGCCGATGTCGGCGAACATGACGGTGTGCTCCCCCACCAGATCTCCGGCGCGGATGGTGGCAAAGCCGATGGTGTTGCGATCCCGCTCACCGGTGATCCCCTCACGGCCATAGACGGCGCACTCTTTGAGATCCCGGCCCAGGGTTTTCGCCACCACTTCCCCCATGGAGAGCGCAGTGCCGGACGGAGCATCCACCTTGTGTCTGTGGTGCCCCTCGATGATCTCGATGTCGGTGTACTCCCCCATCACCCTGGCCGCCTGCTCCAGCAGCTTGAACACCAGGTTGACCCCGACCGAGTAGTTGGAGGCGAAGACGATGCCGATCTGCTTGCCCGCCTCGTGCAGGGCCGCCTTGCCCGCCTCGTCAAAGCCGGTGGTGCCGATCACCATCTGCTTGCCATGCGCCAGTGCAAAGGCGAGGTTCGCCAGGGTCACCTCGGGGCGGGTGAAGTCGATGATGAGATCGAACTCGTCCTTCACCTGCTCCAGACTGTCGCTGATGATGACGCCAAGGCGCCCCAGGCCGTTGAGTTCACCCGCATCCAGACCTATCACGGCAGAGCCCGGTCGTTCCAGCGCCGCTCCCACCACCACGCCCTCGGCGTTGGCGATAGCCTCCAGCAGCACCTTGCCCATACGACCATTACAGCCCATCACGGCCACACGGATCGGATTGTCCATCTCCACCCTCTCATCTCTTTATTATGGAAAGAGACCGTTTTACCAGCCCGCGCCCCCTTTGAAAAGCCCGATCTGGCCCGCCAAACCACCCCGACATTTAAACGACAAATTCATTAAAAACAGAATAAATAACGGAATTACCAGACAAGTCAGAATCACGAAGTAAAAAGCCCTATCCATCTGGACGGCTATCTTGACCCGGGCGGGCCGACTCACTACTGTTGGCCCCCCATGGTGGCAGGATGCCCGCCCTGTGCCCGCCCTGGAGGCGCCACAGGCAACGACAGGAGGTCATTGTTCAAGTTTCGAGGAACACATGATCCAGACCCAACCCCGTGCCAGAGCCCTGCTGCCCCTTCTGGTCTTTCTTGCCCTCTTCATCGGTACCGGTACCTGGCTGACCCTGCAGGGGGTCGAGTTCGCCTTCTACCAGCTCCCCGCCCCCGTTGCCGCCCTGCCCGCCGTCATGCTGGCCCTGCTGATGGGACGCGAGGGGTTCAACAAGAACCTCGAGACCTTCTTCAAGGGGGTGGGCGAGAGCAACATCATGGCCATGTGCCTCATCTATTTGCTGGCGGGCGCCTTCGCCACCGTGGCCAAGGCCACCGGCGGGGTGGATGCCACGGTCGCCCTCGGCCTCTCCCTCATTCCGGGCTGGTGCCTGCTGCCGGGGCTCTTCCTCATCTCTGCCTTCATTGCCACCGCCATGGGTACCTCCATGGGCACCATCGGCGCCGTGGCACCGGTGGCGCTGGGCGTCGCCCAGGCCGCCGGCATCGATCCGATGCTGATGGCGGGGACCATCCTCTCCGGCGCCATGTTCGGGGACAACCTCTCCATCATCTCCGACACCACCATCGCCGCCACCCGCAGCCAGGGCTGCGAGATGAAGGACAAGTTTCGCGAGAACATCAAGATTGCCGCCCCCGCCGCCGTGCTGGTGATCCTGCTCTATCTGGTGCTGGGCTCCACCGGTGAAGCGCCGGCCCCCACCGCCGAGGCGGACTTGCTCAAGGTCGCCCCCTATCTGCTGATCCTGGTGCTGGCCCTCTCTGGCATGAACGTCTTCATGGTACTGGGGCTCGGCATCCTGGCGGCCGGTGGCGTGGGGCTGCTTGGCAGCTACTCCCTCGGCCAGTTCAGCAAGGACATCTATCAGGGCTTTACCAGCATGCAGGAGATCTTCCTGCTCTCCATGCTCATCGGCGGTCTGGGTGCCCTGATGGAACGCCAGGGTGGGCTCGCATGGATAAGTGAGCGCATCGCCGCCCTGATTGCCCGCTTCACCCGCCACCACGATGGCGAGCAGAACGAAAAGGCGGCCGAGCTGGGCATCGCCGGCGTGGTGAGCCTCACCAACCTGTGCACCGCCAACAACACCGTGGCCATCATAGTCGCGAGCAAGGTGGCCAGGGATCTGGCGGACCATCACGGGGTCACCCCGCGCCGCGCCGCCTCCATGCTGGACATCTTCTCCTGCGTGGTACAGGGGCTGATTCCCTGGGGCGCCCAGGCGCTGCTGCTGGGTTCCATCTTCGCCCTCTCGCCGATCCTGGTCGTGAGCATGAGCTTCTACCCCATGGCGCTGGCACTGGCCGCCATCGTGGCCGTTTTCCTCAAGCACCAGATGGGCGCAGTGGCTCCCGCCCCACACCGCTCCTGACACCCGACCTCAGGGGCCGCCCGGCTGGCGGCCCCGCCATCAGCTTTTCATCCCGTCGGCCCCTTGCTAAGGTAGCGCCAGCCCACCTTTGCCCAGGAGTCCCCATGCCGGATACCCAACCCGAACGCCAGAACCTGCGCCAGCTCATTCGCCAGCGCAGAAAAAGCCTGAGCCAGGCCGAGCAGCAGGCGGCGGCCCAACAGCTGGTCGAGCGCTTCCAGGAACACCCCGGCATCCTCGCGGCCAGGCGCATCGCCCTCTATCTGGCCAACGACGGGGAGCTCGATCCCCTGCCCGCCATCCACTGGCTGTGGGCCCGGCAAAAGGAGGTCTACCTGCCGGTGCTGCACCCCTTCACCCCGGGTCACCTGCTCTTCTTGCGCTACACCGCCACCACCCCCATGACCCGCAACCGCTACGGCATCGCCGAGCCCGAGCTCGACGTGCAGCAGGTGCTGCCCCACAGCATGCTGGACATCATCTGCACCCCGCTGGTGGCCTTCGATGAGGCTGGCAACCGCCTCGGCATGGGGGGCGGCTACTACGATCGCACCCTCGCCTGCTGGCACGAGCACCAGCTCGGCCCAAGACCCCTGGGGCTCGCCCACGATTGCCAGCAGGTGGATGCCGTCCCCCGGGAGCAGTGGGACGTGCCGCTCCCCCAGATCATCACCCCCAGCCGCAGCTGGCACTTTGCCTGATCAGGCGGGGGCGCCCCCTTCGGTTCAATAAACAGGCAAACGATTTACATCTTGGGGATTTTTGCGCCGGAACGTGAGCACCATGGTCGCTCTGGGGGGGATGCTTGGATATAATGCGCCCGCTTTTTCCATAAGGATCCATCATGACTCAAGATGAAATGAAGAAGGCGGCCGGTTGGGCTGCGCTCAAATACGTGGTACCCGGCACCATCGTCGGGGTGGGCACCGGCTCTACCGTCAATCACTTCATCGACGCACTGGCGACCATGAAAGACCAGATCAAGGGCGCGGTGTCGAGCTCCATCGCCTCCACCGAACGCCTCAAGGGTCTCGGCATCCCGGTGTTTGACCTCAACGACATCGATGCCCTCTCCGTCTACGTGGATGGTGCCGACGAGATCAACGCCAGCCGCGACATGATCAAGGGGGGCGGCGCCGCCCTGACCCGCGAGAAGATCGTCGCCGCCGTGGCCGACCAGTTCATCTGCATCATCGACAACACCAAGACCGTCGACGTGCTGGGCACCTTCCCCCTGCCGGTGGAAGTGATCCCCATGGCCCGCGAATACGTGGCCCGCGAGATCCGCGCCCTTGGCGGCAACCCGGTGTGGCGTGAAGGGGTGGTGACCGACAACGGCAACATCATCCTGGACGTCAAGGGCATGGCCATCACCGATGCCAAGGCTCTGGAAACCCGCCTCAACAGCATCGTGGGCGTGGTCACCAACGGCCTGTTCGCCCACCGTGGCGCCGACGTTGTGCTGATCGGCACCCCCGAGGGTGTGATCACCAACTAAGGCCTGCTCCCCGGACCTCCCCCTCCGGGCAAGCACCGCCCGGGTCAGTCAATCTGACTGCCCCAAATGGACAACGGCGCCTCATGGCGCCGTTTCTGGTTATCCCTCAATGGGTTGTAGCAGCACATCTGCAACAATCGTTGATAACTTCAAAGAATTTGACTTTCGTCACAAATATTCCCTCTCCCAAACGTTTTTGCTACTTTACGGTTTTCTTCACACTGCAAGCCTGAACGCATTTTTCAAAACAATAGAGGGAACGTCATGACAGCCAAGTTTTCGCTGGACAAGGATAAGATCAAGGTACTGCTGCTGGAGGGAGTCCATCCCAACACGGTGGAGACCTTTCGGGCAGCCGGCTACACCAATGTGGAATATCTGAAGACGTCCCTGTCGGAAGAGGAGTTGATCGAGCGCATTCGTGACGTGCATTTCGTGGGCCTGCGTTCACGCACCCAGATCACCGAGAAGGTGCTGGATGCCGCCACCAAGCTGGTGGCCATCGGCTGCTTCTGCATCGGCACCAACCAGGTCTCCCTCGACGCCGCCCACGTGCGCGGCATTCCCGTCTTCAACGCCCCCTTCTCCAACACCCGCTCCGTGGCCGAACTGGTACTGGGGGAGATCCTGCTGCTGCTGCGCGGCATTCCCGAGAAGAATGCCAAGTGCCATCGCGGCGTCTGGGAGAAGCTGGCCAACCGCAGCGTCGAAGCCCGCGGCAAGAAGCTCGGCATCATCGGCTACGGCCACATCGGCACCCAGCTTGGCATCATCGCCGAGATGATCGGCATGAAGGTCTACTACTACGACATCGAGAACAAGCTCTCCCTTGGCAACGCCATCCAAGTGCCGAACCTGGTGGAGCTGCTCAACATGTCTGACGTCATCAGCCTGCACGTACCGGAAACCGCCTCCACCAAGGATCTCATCGGTGCAGAGCAACTGCGCATGATGAAACCGGGCGCCATCTTCATCAACGCCTCCCGCGGCACCGTGGTGGACATCGACGCCCTGGCCGACGTCATCAAGAGCGGCCACCTCTCCGGCGCCGCCATCGACGTCTTCCCGGTGGAGCCCAAGTCCAACGACGAGGAGTTCCTCACCCCGCTGCGCGGCCTGGACAACGTGATCCTGACCCCCCACATCGGCGGCTCCACCCAGGAAGCCCAGGAGAACATCGGTCTGGAAGTGGCCAACAAGCTGGTCAAATACTCCGACAACGGCTCCACCCTCTCCGCTGTCAACTTCCCGGAAGTCTCCCTGCCCGGCCACAAGGGCTCCAGCCGCCTGCTGCACATTCACCGCAACCAGCCCGGCGTGATGAACCAGATCAACCAGATCTTCGCCGACGAGGGGATCAACATCGCCGGTCAGTACCTGCAGACCAGCAGCGAGATCGGTTACGTGGTCATCGACGTCGAAACCGAGCACAGCGAGAAGGCCCTGGCCCGTCTCAAAGAGATCAATGGCACCATCCGTGCCCGGATCCTGCACTGATAAGCCCTTATCTGCGCAGCAAAAAGCCCGTCGTGATGACGGGCTTTTTTATGTCAGGAGAAAGGTTGCTCTCGCAGCTTACCACCAGCCCAGCAGGTTGCGGCCCACCAGGGCACCCCACACCAGGGCATTGAGGGCCAGGGCGATGAAGACGGCGGCGGAGCCCAGATCCTTGGCGCGGCCCGAGAGTTCGTGATGCTCGGAGCCGATGCGATCCACTACCGCCTCCACGGCGGAGTTGAGTACCTCGACGATCACCACCAGCCAGCTGATGCAGACGAGCAGCAGGATCTCGTTGAGGGAGTCACCTATCCAGAATGCCAGCGGCATCAGCAGCAGGATGAGCAGCAGCTCCTGGCGGAAGGCGGCCTCGTTGATCCAGGCCGATTTGAGACCTTTCATGCTGTAACCGGTTGCGTTGATGATGCGGGTGATCCCGGTCGCGCCTGGCTTTGCCACGATAACTACCTCATTTGAAATGGCTTTTGGGTTCACATCCTATCAGAGCCGCCCAAGGTTTCCATCGGGTGACTTTTGCTTTATTTTATTCCCTTGCATTTTGGCATCCCGCCCACCTTATCCACTCGAGAATTGAGTCGTATGTCCATTCACACCGATGAATTGCGCACCCGTCGCCTGGAGGCCCTGATCACCCCAAGCGAGCTGGCGCACGCCTTCCCGTTAACCGACACCATCGCCCAGAACCTGCTGGATGCCCGCCGCCAAGTGGAAGCCATTCTGTCCGGTGAAGATCAGCGCCTGCTGGTCATCGTCGGCCCCTGCTCCATCCACGATCCTGCCGCCGCCCACGAATACGCTCTGCGTCTGAACACCCTGCGTGAAGAGTACAAAGAGAGCCTGTGCATCGTGATGCGCACCTACTTCGAAAAGCCGCGCACCATCGTCGGCTGGAAGGGGCTCATCAATGATCCGCGCCTGGACGGCAGTTTCGACGTCAATGAAGGGCTCAAACTGGCCCGCAAGCTGCTGGTGGACATCAACGAGACCGGCATGCCCACCGCCACCGAGTTCCTCGACATGGTGACCGGCCAGTACATCAGCGATCTCATCACCTGGGGCGCCATCGGCGCGCGCACCACCGAGTCCCAGGTTCACCGGGAGATGGCCTCCGCCCTCTCCTGCCCGGTGGGGTTCAAGAACGGCACCGACGGCAACACCCGCATTGCCATCGATGCGGTGCGCGCCGCCCGTCACAGCCACATCTTCTACTCCCCGGACAAGGACGGCAAGATGACCATCTACCGCACCGCCGGCAACCCCTACGGCCACGTGATCCTGCGCGGCGGCCACCGTCCCAACTACGACACCGCCAGCATCGACGAGGCGTGCGAGGCTCTGGCCCAGGTGGGCCTGCCGGAGCGCCTGGTGGTGGACTTCAGCCACGGCAACAGCATGAAGGATCACCGCCGCCAACTGCTGGTGGCCCAGGATATCTGCGATCAGCTGCGCCGCGGCCGCACCGGCATCGCCGGCATCATGGCCGAGAGCTTCCTGGTGGAAGGGCGTCAGGACGTGGAGAACGGCTGTGCCGCCACCTTCGGCCAGAGCATCACCGATGCCTGTCTGTCGTGGAGTGACACCGAAACCCTGCTGGCCATGCTGGCAGAAGCCGCCCAGGTGCGGCTGGACAAGCAGAAAGCCTGAGCAACCGCTCAACGCTCTCTCTACCAATTCAAAGAGCCAGGTATCACGGATGCCTGGCTCTTTTCATTTCCACAGTGATTCACTCGCTCCCCTTGGCTTCACTCAGCCTAAGCAGGTTTTCAATGCTGTATCCGTAGTCGACGGAGCGGCTCCCTTCTCCCGCTTGTTTCAAAAGAATGGGAGAAGGGCTGGGGATGAGGGGGAAGACCGCCTCACAGACTCGGCATAAACCAGGTGCGGCCGGCCGCCTCGATACGATCGGTGCGGATCTGGAACACCCGCTCCAGCAGCGCCTCGTCGATGATCCCGACGTCCCCTTCCCCCACCACGCGGCCCTGTTGCAGGCAGAGCACGCGATCCGCCCAGTCGATGGCCAGATTGATGTCGTGGATGGCCGCCACCACCAGCAATCCCTGCGCGGCCAGTTGCTTGAGCAGCCGCAGCAGCGCCATCTGGTGATGCAGATCCAGCCCCGCCAGGGGTTCGTCCAGCAGCAGCACCCGCCCGGTCGGATTGAGGCTTGGCCATAGTTGCAACAGGGTGCGGGCGATCAGCACCCGCTGCTGCTCCCCCCCGGACAAGCGGCTGAAGTCCCGTGCCAGCAGGGGCGCCAATTCCAGGGCGTCGCACACATCCGCCACCGCCTGCGCCTGGGCATCGGGGCCCCCCTCCTCCAGCCCCAGGCTCAGCACCTGGAACACCGGGATGTGGAACAGCTGGGGCTGGCGCTGGGGCAGCATGGCGCGCCGCGTTGCAAGCTCGGGCCAGCTCAGGGTCGTGATGACCTCTCCTCCCAGCAAGACGGCGCCATCGGCGGGCAGCAGGCCCGCCAGGGCCCCGAGCAGGGAGGACTTGCCACTGCCATTGGGGCCGAGCAGGGCCACCAGCTGACCACCGGGCCAGGCGAGATCCAGGGGGGCGAGGCGATGGGGGATGGCCAGGGCGCGGGCCTCCAGCCGCCAGGGGGCGGGATCAGCGGGACACATCGGCATCTTGCCTCAGCAGCAGATAGATAAAGAGCGGGGCACCCACCGAGGCGGTGATGACCCCGATGGGCAGTTCACCGGCGTGCAGCGCCGAGCGGGCCACCAGATCGGCCCCGAGCAGCAGGGCGCCGCCCCCCAGCGCCGAGGCGGGCAGCAGGAAGCGCTGATCGCTGCCACCGCACAGGCGCAGCAGGTGAGGCACCACCAGGCCGACGAAGCCGATGACGCCGCACAGGGAGACCGCCACCCCGGTGAGCAGGCAGACCGCCAGCACCAGGCGTACCCGCATGCTGTCCACGTTCAGCCCCATGAGGCGGGCCTGGGTCTCTCCCAGCAGCAGTTGTTGCAGTGCCCGCCCCTGCCAGCAGAGCCAGCCGAGGGTGAGGGGCAGCACCAGCCACCACCAGGCGAGCTGCTGGCTGCCGTAGGCGAGGCTGCCCATCATCCAGAACATGAATTCCCGCAAGGCGCCGTCGTCGGCGAAATACATCAGCCAGGTCATGGCCGCATTGGTGAGGATGCCGATGGCGACCCCGAACAGCAGCAGCCGCCCATGGCCGAGCCGTGCCCGACGTGCGAGACGGATGAGCAGCATGGTCACCACCAGGGCGCCGCCAAAGGCCGCCAGCGACAGTCCCCAGCCCGGCAGATAGAGCCCGAGCCCCTTGGCCACCGCCATCGCCACCATGGCGGCCAGCCCAGCGCCGCTCGAGACGCCGAGCAGGCCGGGTTCCGCCACCGGATTGTGCAGCATCACCTGGAGCACGGCACCGCCGCAGGCAAGGGAGGCCCCCGCCAGCAGAGCCAGCAGGGCGCGCGGCAGGCGCAGCTCCAGCAGGATGCGCAGCTCCAGATCCCCCAGCGGCTGCCAGGGCAGCAGCACGAACTCCCCGAGGGCGAGGGAGAGCAGGAACAGGGCCAGGGTCAGCAGCGACAGCAGGAGCAGCCAGCGACGCTGCCAGCGCTGCTGGCGACGGATGAGAGCGAGATACACGGGATCCCCAAGAAGCGAGGCCCGCCGGTGGGCAGGCAGGAAAGCTGCATGATAACAGCGCGTTACCACCCAAGGTCAAGGCTGGTAGGGCTTGGCCAGCGCCGCTATCTCGCCGCTCTCCACCATGGCTTGCAACGCCTGCGCCAGCTTGGGGCCCAGCTCATGGTGGGGTGAGTGCTTGCTCATCCCGAGGTAGAGCACCACCGGGTTGGGGGGCTGGAAGGGCGCCTTGACGAGGCCGGCGTCGTTGCGCTGGCTCAGGGCGTAATCCACCTGGCAGTCGGTCCCTATCATCAGGGGCAGGTGGCCCCGCTCCACCATGCGCTGCAACTGGTCTTCGGTGGGGACCCCGTGCTTGTCGAGCTGGGTGTCGCCATCGAAGGGGGGGAAGTAGGCGGAGTTGAACACATAGCCTATCTCGCGGCCTCGCAGATCCTCGTAGCGCCTGAGACCTGCCACGGCGGCGGGCTTGCCATAGAAGGCAGGCCGGCACTGGTAATAGGACGGCTGCAGGTAGTCGATGAAGGCGGCCCGCTCCTCGGTGTGAGCCAGCCCTATCATCAGATCCACCTGACCGGTCTGCATCTGTTTGAGTGCCCGTCCCCAGGGCACCCGTTTGAGGGTGAGCACAATGCCGCTGCGTGCCTGCAACTGGCGCAGAATGTCGATATCCAGCCCCTGGAAGTCGTCGTTCTCTGCCAGCATGCGAAACGGCGGCCAGACATCGGTGGCCACCGTCAGGGTCGGCGCACCTTGCGCCCAGCAGGCAAACAACAGACAAAGCGCACCCCAGCTTGTCTTGCCCATCCAGCTTTCGCCTTCTTTTGTTACATCCTTGTGAGCTAAAAATACCCTCAAGCACCACTTATGAAAACCCATGGAGTCGAGATAAAATGCATTGATTTAAAAGGAGAACCTAATGAACCCCATCATGACCAGTATCGGCCTGCTCATCTGCAGCAACGTCTTCATGACGTTTGCCTGGTACGCCCATCTCAAGAGCATGAATCACAAACCCTGGATCATCGCCGCCCTGGTGAGCTGGGGGATAGCCCTGTTCGAATACCTGTTGCAGGTGCCCGCCAACCGCATCGGCCACACCGTGCTCTCCGTCGGCCAGCTCAAGATCCTGCAGGAGGTGATCACCCTCACCGTGTTCGTTCCCTTCTCCATCTTCTATCTGAAAGAAGATCTGAAGTGGGACTACCTCTGGGCGGGTCTGTGCATCCTGGGCGCGGTCTTTTTTGTGTTCCGCGAAAAACTGACCGGCGCCTGAGGCTGTACACTCAAGCCATTCATCATCCCCCAGCCCTTTGAGCGACGAGGCCCCTCATGGAATTGAGAGACATGCTGCAGATCCTGGCCAAACAGGACGGTTCCGATCTCTATCTCTCCACCGGCGCCCCCCCCTGCGCCAAGTTCAACGGCGCCCTGCGCCCCCTCACCCAGGAGCCCCTGGGGCCGGGCGAGGTGGCCCGCATCGCCTACGACATCATGGATCTCGAGCAGAAACAGCAGTTCGAGAAAGAGCTGGAGATGAACCTCGCCATCTCCCTGCCCCAGATAGGCCGTTTTCGGGTCAACATCTTCAAGCAGCGCAATGAAGTCTCCCTGGTGGCGCGCAACATCAAGACCGAGATCCCCCGCTTCGAGGATCTCAAACTCCCTCCGGTGCTCCTCGACACCATCATGGAGAAGCGGGGTCTGGTGCTCTTCGTCGGCGGCACCGGGTCCGGCAAGTCCACGTCGCTCGCGGCCCTCATCGATCATCGCAACCGCAACAGCGGCGGCCACATCATCACCATCGAAGATCCGGTGGAGTTCGTCCATCGCCACCAGAAGAGCATCATCAACCAGCGGGAGGTGGGGGTGGATACCCGCAGCTTCCACGCGGCCCTGAAGAACACCCTGCGCCAGGCGCCGGACGTCATCCTCATCGGCGAAATCCGCGATCGGGAGACCATGGAGCATGCTCTCGCCTTCTCGGAGACCGGGCATCTGGCCATCTCCACCCTGCACGCCAACAACGCCAACCAGGCGCTGGATCGCATCATCAACTTCTTCCCGGAAGAGCGCAGACCCCAGCTGCTCAACGACCTTGGCAACAACCTCAAGGCCTTTGTCTCCCAGCGGCTGGTGAAGACCACGGACGGCGGGCGCCGGGCGGCGGTGGAGGTGATGCTCGGAACCCACACGGTGCGCGATCTCATCAAGCGCGGCGAGTTTGGCGGCCTCAAGGAGATCATGGAAAAATCCAGGGCCCTTGGCATGGTGACCTTCGACAGTACTCTGTTCGATCTGGTGGTCGAGGGGGTGATCGACGAGGAGGAGGCGGTGAAGAACGCGGACTCCCAGAACAACCTGCGCCTCAAGATCAAACTCTGGCGGGAGAAGGGTCAGATTGGCAACAGCGCGGCGGCGAGCGGCTGGAGCCTGGAGCCCACCAAGGACGAGGGCGACCTCTTCTGAGACGGACCCGGCGGCCACGAAAAAGGGAACCCTCGGGTTCCCTTTTGCATATGGGCAGGCGTCAGCCCTTCTGGATCAGCCCTATCTGGCCGGGCTCGCACCACTCGAACGTCACCTCTTCGTGCTTGCCGCAGCAGGAGCCGCCACACAGGCGGCTCTCCCGCTTGGCGACGCGCCCCTTGCGCATCCAGACCCCGAGCATGGCCTCTACCGCATCCTCGGAGGTGTGGAAGTGGCGGGCCAGCGCCCGCCGGCTCACCTTCTTGTGAAGGGCCAGATAGTCCCCCAGTTCACGCAGGATCACAGAATACCCTCCCTCTCGGCGCACTCGCCCCTGACCATGAGCCCCTTCACAGGGTCACCACCTTGCGTGCGACGATGTCGCCGTGACGACGCCCCAGCCACCAGAGCAGCACCAGGGAGAACAGATAGCTCAGGCTCCAGACCAGGCTCTGCGCCGGGTGGGCGGCGAAGGTCGCCAGTTGATAGAAGAGGGTGGCGCACAGGAAGGCGACGTAGTTGCACCAGGCGGCGGTGAACAGGGCCCACTGACGACCGGTCTCTCGCACCAGAGCCCCCATGGCGGCGGCGCAGGGCATGTAGAGCAGCACGAACAGCAGGTAGGCAAAGGCCCCGGCCACGCCGTCGAAGTGGGTCTGCATGTTGCCGTAGGTGGAGGTGTCCACCTCCTGGGCCTCGGCTGCCGCCTGCTTGTCCTCCAGATCCCCCACCTTGAGCCCCATGGGATCGGCGGGGTCGATGTCCGCCAGGTTGGCGGGAATGGTGGCCAGCGCCGCTTTCAGGCTGCCCAGCAGGGAGTATTCACTCTCCTCCTCATCACCGGCGCCGCCGGCGTAGAGGCTGTTGAGGGTAGCGACCACCGCCTCCTTGGCAAAGATGCCGGTGAGGATGCCCACCGTGGCCTGCCAGTTGTCGTCCCGCACGCCTATGGGATGCAGCACCGGGGTCACGGACTGGCTCAGCTTGCTCAGCACCGAGTTCTCCTGATCCTGGTTGCCGAAGCTGCCGTCGGTCCCGAGGGAGTTGAGCACGCTCAGCACCGCCACCATCAGGACGATGGTCTTGCCCGCGCCGAAGATGAAGCCCTTGAGTTTCTGCCAGGTGCGCAGCCCCACGTCCACCGGACGGGGCCACTCGTAATCGGGCATCTCCATCACCATGGAGTCGCTCTTGCCCGGCAGCAGGGTGCTGCGCAGGAAGAGGCCGGTGAGCACCGCCACCAGGATGCCGAACAAATAGAGACCGAACACCAGGTTCTGCCCCGACTCGGGGAAGAAGGCCACCGCGAACAGGGCGTAGACCGGCAGACGGGCACCACAGGACATGAAGGGCGCCATGGCCGAGGTCATCAGCCGCTCGCGCTCCGACCCCAGGGTGCGAGTCGCCATCACCGCGGGCACGGTGCAGCCAAAGCCCATCAGCATGGGGACGAAGGCCTTGCCGGGCAGGCCGAGGCGACGCATCAGGGCGTCCACCACGAAGGCGGCGCGGGCCAGATAGCCGGAGCTCTCCAGCACCGCGAGGAAGAGAAAGAGGCAGCCCACCACGGGGATGAAGGTCGCCACCGTCTGCAAACCGGCACCCACGCCGTCCGCGAGCACGGCTCCCAGCCAGTCGGGGGCACTCATCAGCCCCAGCAGGTGGTGCACCCCGTCCACGAAGAGGGCCCCCCCGAGGATGTCGAAGAAGTCGATGAAGGCGCTGCCCACCTTGATGGCGAACATGAACATCAGGTACATCACCAGCAGGAAGAAGGGGATGCCCACCCAGCGGTTGAGCAGCACCCTGTCCAGCCGTTCGCTCTGGGCGACGGTGAGCTTGTCCTGATGACGGCACGCCTGCTGGCACCAGTGGTGGATATGGCCGTAGCGCAAATCAGCGAGTTGCAGGTCGATGTCCTGGGCGTGGTGGGCGCGGCTCACCACGTTGTCGGCCGCCGCCTGCTGCCCCGCCGCCAGGGTCTCCTGCATGGCGATGTCTTCCTCCAGCAGGCGCAGGGCGCGGCCACGGCGATGCAGATGATGGGGGGCGAGCAGGGTCTCCAGCTCGGCGATGTCCCCCTCGAGGGGCTGACCGTAGTCGAGCATCAGGGCGGGCTGGGACTGGCCGATAAACTGGTGGATCCCCTCTTTGAAGGCCGCCACCTGCTGGCGATTGTGGGCCGAGAGCGACACCACGGGGCACCCCAGCGCCTTGGCGAGCAAGGCCTCGTCGATGGTGATGCGCCGCTTTTGCAGCAGATCCATCTTGTTGAGCACCACCACCATGGGCAGCCCCAGCTCCCGCAGTTGCAGGGTGAGGTAGAGGGAGCGCTCCAGGTTGGCGGCATCGATGACGTTGAGCAGCAGATCCGGCTGCTGGCGCTGGACGAAGCGGCTGGCGATCTGCTCGTCCAGGCTCGCCTCCTGGTTGGCCAGGGCATAGATGCCGGGCAGGTCCACCAGGGTGTATTCCTGCCCGCGGGCAGCAAAGGCCCCCATCTTCTTGTCGACGGTGACCCCGCTCCAGTTCCCCACCTGCTGGCGGGAGCCGGTCAGGGCGTTGAACAGGGAGGTCTTGCCGCTGTTGGGATTGCCCACTGTGACCAGGTTGTAGCTCATACCGGCTCCACCTCGATTTGCTGGGCCAGACTCCTCTGCATGGAGAGGCAGATGCCCTGGCACTGGATCTGGAGCGGGTCCCCCAGGGGGGCGGCCCGCAGATAGAGGATCTCGGTCTGAGGCAGCAGCCCCATCACCATCAACTTGCGCCGCAAGGCGCGGCCAAGGTGGTTCATGTGCGTGATGCGAGCGCTCTGTCCCGGCGACAGCTCTGTGAGTACCATGACGGGCTCCTGAAGTTAAACAAGAATAATTCGCTTTTAATGGGGGGATTATAAGCTGTGCCCTCAACATTTATTTGCGTAAAATCAAACTCCGCTTAGCTAACCGACAAAGTATTGCCATGAGTCACGACAACAACAGCCGCCTGGTCTACAGCACGGACGGCGGCATGATCAAGGAATCCGCCCCCGCCCAGCATGCCTCCCCCTTCCCCGCCGACGGGGTCGTGCGCATCCGCCGCGAGACCAAGGGACGCAAGGGGGCCGGGGTCATCAGCATCCACGGCGTTCCCGCCGACCAGCAGAAGGCCCTCGCCACCCTGCTCAAGAAGAAGTGCGGTACCGGCGGCGGTCTCAAGGAGGGGATCATCGAGATCCAGGGGGACAAACGGGACCTCATCAAGGCCGAACTGGAGAAGGCCGGCTTTCAGGTCAAGCTGGTGGGGGGATAATTCCCCATCCCGCGCCTTGCCTCACCGGGGGTTTTTCCCTAGAATGCCCGCTCCCATCGAGGGGGAGTAGTCTCGCCACGGACCCGTTCCGTGCGCGATCCTGATCAACATACTTGGTGCCAACTCACCATGGTCAGGGTGATCCGGGCAATGCCGGATTTGACAAGACCTTTGACGGGCCAGTGCCAAAACCGGGGACGGATGGCACAGGCTTGTCTCTGGTTTATAACAATTCCGTCCCCCGGTCATTTTTATGGAAGCCTTGTTAACCTCCACCATCAGCGTTGCCATCGCCGAGATCGGCGACAAGACACAGCTGCTGGCCCTGTTGCTCATCTGTCGTTTTCGCAAACCCTGGCCCATCATCGCCGGCATGCTGGCTGCCACCCTGCTCAACCACGC
Source organism: Aeromonas sp. MaB10011B (assembly GCF_017939325.1). NCBI lineage: Bacteria > Pseudomonadati > Pseudomonadota > Gammaproteobacteria > Aeromonadales > Aeromonadaceae > Aeromonas > Aeromonas sp. MaB10011B. The sequence continues at coordinate 51,502 of NZ_JAGKRK010000001.1, forward strand.
GGGTGCCGCCTGGATAGGGGAATTCATCAGTCGCTGGATGGATCCCAAGGTGATGACCTGGCTGGTCGCTGGCGCCTTCATCGCCATGGCCGCCTGGATCCTGGTGCCGGACAAGATGGACGATGAAGAGAGTTCCCTGGACAAGTACGGCCCCTTCATGGCCACCTTCGTGCTCTTCTTCATCGCCGAGATCGGTGACAAGACCCAGATAGCCACCGTGCTGCTGGCAGCCAAGTACGACTCCCTGATCCAGGTGATCACCGGCACCACCCTCGGCATGATGCTGGCCAACGTGCCCGTGGTGCTGCTCGGCAAGCTCGGGGCCGACAAGCTCCCCCTCAAGGGGATCCGCATTGCCTGCGCCATCCTCTTTGCGGGGCTTGGCATCTCCACCCTGATCTTCGCCTGACCTCCATAGAAGCCGGCGGGGGATCAGCGTGAGCACTGATCGCCACCGCCGCCCCGGACGTCCTTCAGGCCCCCTCCTCACGGCGGGGGCCTTTTTAGTGCAAAGACATGGCCCCGTGCCGCGACCTGTGTCGCAGCGCCGACTGCGCCCCTGCCCCGAGACGCTTCGCCGTGCCATAATGCCTTATCTTTCAGGCATCACGGCTTCAGGAGCCCCCATGCACCTCACCTCAAGACAGACCCTGCTCGACTGGGTCAGGCGCGGCCGCCTGCCACGGGCCTCGCTGCCTGCCGCCCTGGCCCTGTGCGATCTGCCCCCCGGCCCTGCCCGCTGGCAGTGGCTGTTCGACAGGCTGCTGCTCTGGCTCGGCTGCCTCTGCCTTGGCGCCGGCCTCGTCTTCTTCGTCGCCTTCAACTGGCAGGCCCTGGGGCGCCTCTCACGTCTCGCCCTGCTGGAGCTGCCGTTGCTCGCCATGCTCCTGGTGCTCTGGCGCAAACCCATGAGTGACACCCCGCGCCAGGCCCTGCTGCTGGCCCTGGCCCTCAACCTCGGCGCCCTGCTCGCCCTGGTGGGCCAGACCTACCAGACCGGCGCCGACCCCTGGCAGCTCTTCGCCACCTGGGCCCTGATGCTGCTGCCGCTGGCGGCCCTTGGCAGAAGCCCGCTGCTCTGGACCCTGGCCTGGCTGCTCGGTCAGCTCGCCCTGGTGCTCTACTGGCGGCTCGGCCTTCTCGATCTCTTCTTCTCCTTCAACGAGGAGGCCCTCGGCTGGTGCCTGACCCTGCTCAACGCCGCCCTCTGGGGTCTGCTCATCCTGGTGCCCGCCCGCTACGCCCTGATGCCCTCCTGGCTCGCGGGGCTGGCCGCGGGGCTCGGCATCACCCTGCTTACCCTGCTGGCCCTGTTCGATGCCGCCTCTCCCTGGGTCTGGCCTGCCTGGCTCGCCTGGCTCGGCGCCGCCTACCTGCGCTGGCACCACAGGTTCATCGCCGGGCTCGCCATGGGGTGCCTGAGCCTCATCGCCGTGATCCTCGCGGCCCTTGGCAAGTGGATGGAGCCGGACATGAACGGCTTTTTGCTGCTGGCCCTCATCGCCATCGGCCTGTCGGTGATGGCCAGCCGCTGGCTGCAACAACAACGGAGGCAGCATGTCTGATCTCACCCCCTGGGAGCGCCTGCGTGCTGCCCAACTTGTGGAAGGGGATGCCCCCCGGGATGAACAGCCCCACTGGTCGGGCCGTTTTCTGCTCGGCATGGTGGGCTGGATAGCCGCCCTCTTCCTGCTCTTCTTCCTCTTCATGGCCTTCGAGCAGCTGACCCGCGACCCCAACAACGCCCTCACCATGGGGATGGTGCTGATGGCCGCCGCCCTCGGTCTCAACCGCATGGCGACCCGCAGCGATCTCTGGGATCAGTTCGTGCTGGCGCTGGCGCTGGCGGCAAATGCCTGGCTGCTCTACGGCCTGCTGGACAGGCTGGATCTGAACGTCGCGTGGCTCTGGTTCGGTCTGACCGCCTTCTCCCTCGGGGTAGCCGCCCTGTTCGAGCACTGGCTGATCAGGCTGTTCCACAGCTTCGCCGCCGCCATCCTGCTCACCCTCGCCCTCGCCTGCCTCGGCATGCACCTGCTGGCCCTGCCGCTGGTGATGGGCGCCGTCGCCCTGTGCTGGCTGCAGGCGGAGCGCGATCCCGCCCGCCATCTGCTCTATGAATCCCTCACCCTGGGGCTGGCGCTCTCCCTGCTGGTGCTGGGACGGCTGCACCACCCCCTGTGGGAGGGAGGCACCAGCGTGCTCAATGAGCTCGGCAGCTCCCGCCTGCCTCTCTGGCTCAATCCCCTGCTCTGCGCCGCCCTGCTGCTCGCGGTCATGGTTCGCCTCAGGCTGCCGCTGCGCTACGGGCTGCCGCTGGTGGTGATCAGCGCCATCATTCCCGGCATGGGGGCTGGCGCCCTGGTGCTGGTGCTCGGCTTCTACGCCGGCAGCCTGGCCCTGATGACCCTGGCAGGCCTGCTGCTGCTCGGCTTTGGCTCCCTCTATTACTACGATCTGGGGCTGACCCTGATGACCAAGTCCTGGCTGCTGCTCGCCTCGGGGGCCCTGCTGCTCGGTACCCGTCAGTGGCTCAAGCACCTTCACAACGGGAGCCCCTCATGAGACGCCTCGCCTTTTTGCTGACCTGTCTTGCCCTGCTCGCCGGCATCAACGCCGCCGTCTGGCGCTTCGAGCACGCCATGAGCCAGGGGGAGGTGGTGCTGATCGAGCTGGCACCGGTCGACCCCCGCTCCCTGATGCAGGGGGACTACATGCGCCTGAACTACGCCCTCGCCCGCCAGCTGGCGGGCCGCCAGGCCGCCGTCGGCCCCCACACCCTGGTCGTTCGCCTGGATGAACATCAGGTGGTGCACTGGGTGGAAGGGGGCAAGCCCGAGGCCCCTGGCCCGGGGGAGCGCCTGCTCAAGGTGCGCCAGCGCGACGGCCAGTGGTTTATCGGGCCTGACGCCTTCTTCTTCGAAGAGGGCACGGGAGATCAGTATGAGTCGGCCCGCTACGGCGAGTTTCGTCTGCAAGAGGATGGCAGCACCCTGCTGGTGGGGCTGAGGGACGAAGCATTCACCCCCCTGGGTCACACCCGCCCGACCTGGTAAAAAGAGGGCGCCGATCCGGTTGTGAGTGGCGAGAGAATGACGGCCCCCGGCGGATAACGTCTGCGCCGGGTGGCGAAACGCCGTGACTTGGCAACACTTGAAACTGGGCACTCGGCAGCAGGACGGTCAGGATGAACACAGACATTGCAGTCCCCCTTCGCAGACTGGTCGCCTGCGCCGCCCTCGCGGCCATGGTCTGGGGCACTCCCGCGACCCAGGCCAGCCCGGCGCTCGCCAGCCTGCACTACCTCACCGAAGAGTACAAACCCTACAACTTCACCGGGGAGGATGGCGCCCCGACCGGCTTTGCCATCGACCTGCTGCACCTGGTGTGGCAAAAGACCGGCACCCCTGTCCAGCCCGTCAGCATCCTCCCCTGGGCCAGGGGTTACTACCTGCTGACCCAGAAACCCAATGTGGTGCTCTTCTCCACCGCCCGCACCGAGGCGCGCAATCCCCTGTTCAAGTGGGCCTGCCCCATCGGCTATGCCGAGATAGTGCTGATGGGGCTCGCCAGTCGCCCCCTGACCTTGACCCGCCTGGAAGATGCCCAGCGCTACACCATAGGCGCCGTGCGATCCGATGTGGGGGAGCAACTGCTGCTCAACGCCGGCTTCGACGAGCAGAAGATCATGACCGCCAACCGCCTCTCCCAGGCCCTGCGCATGCTCACCTCGGGCCGGGTCGAGCTGATCTCCAGCAACAAGTCCACCCTGCTGGATCTCATCAAGACCCAGCAGCTGGATCCCGCCCAGTTCGAGGTGCGCTGGATGTTGAGTTCCGAGCAGTACTGCTTCGCCTTCAGCCACCCGGTTGACGATGCCCTGGTCAGGGAGTTCCAGATCGGCCTGACCCAGGTGCTGGCCAGCAGCGACTTCCAGCAGCTCCAGCACAAATACTTCCCCTCCCCCTGACCCCTTCCCCGCCGGGGCCGCCAAGGCCCCGGCCCGCCTTTGAGCCAGCGCACGAAACCCGTTTAATGTTCACCACTTGCAACGACAAGGGGTGACGCAGACCGTCCTGGGTCCGTAATATAGGGCGCAGGAGCCTGTTGGCCCCTTTTTCACGGCAAGGGGCAGGGCGCACGGTGGCAGCGACAGTCAGGGGCGGCAGCGTGCCCGCTGGCCGCCTTCATCGGGCAGCGCCGCGCTCACGCCCTTCCCCGCCATCTCTCCGATCTCTTGGGAATACACATGCACAACACAGCGAAATGGTTGATGAGTCTCTCGGTCTGCGCCCTTCTGATGGCCTGCGGCGGTGACAAGACCACCGGCAAGGCCTGCCTCGGGTCAAACAACGACACCCTGGTGGAGGGGATGCAGGACAAATGCAAGGCGGGGGACATTGTCGCCACCAAGCACCCGGCCTATTTCTGCGATTTCAACTACGCGGTCACCTTCAACAGCTACAACTCCGCGATTTGCGTCTACTCAGGCGGTCTGAAACCGGAGAGAACCACGGAAAAATCATGACTGGCGACCCATTTCCCCCGTCTGACACGAAGAGGGCGGCAGGATATGTGGTCAATGCCCGGGTGGCGGTGCCGCCCAGGCCATCCGGGGCGGCTTCGCCCCTATTTCACCCGCATCAGACGGTGATGCTGCCCGGCACACTCGAGCTGGAGCACCTGGGATCGGGCCATGGCCTCCACCCTGGCCAGCATCTCGGCGCTGTAGCCCTTGCGGCGCATCCATTGCAAGGGCTCCTCGAAGCCCCCTTCGTTGACCACGAAGGTATCTGTGTAGGACTCCTTGACGATGCTGACCACCCAGATGCGCTGCTGAAACTCGCAGAGTCCGGCCACCAGGGTGGCCGCCCGCCCGGCCAGGGCGCGCACACGGCGGGCAAGAAGATGAACCATGGTATGGGCTCCGAACTGATAAAAGGGAAAACAGACTGGCACCCGGGTGGACGCGCCACCCTGTGCCCTCTCAACCCGCCCCGCTCCTATCGCGGGGCAGACACCTGACTGGAAGGAGGCGGGTTCCCGCCCTCCCCTGCGGCCCGGCGCTGGCGCTTGACCGCATACATGCTCGCATCGGCCCGGTTCAGCGCCTCCTCGACGCTGACCTCGGCCGGCATCACGGCCACCGCCCCCACGCTGGCACCAGGATAGTGGATCACCTTGTCCCCCACCGGCAGTGACAGCACGCTGTGCTCGAACAGGCGCTGGCGAAACGCCGCCACCGCCCCGTCCAACGTGTCGGAGGCCGGGAAAGGCCCCATGCCCACGGCCACGAACTCGTCCCCCCCAAAGCGGGCCAGCAGATCGCCGCCGCGCAGGGTCTCGCTCAGTTGCCGCGCCATGGCGGTGAGCAGCCTGTCCCCCGCCTCGTGGCCATGCTCGTCGTTGATGGCCTTGAAGCCATCGAGATCCACAAAGGCGATGAGCACCGGATGCCCCGCCCGCTCCGACAACGAGAAAAGGCGGGTGAGCTCCAGCATCAGGGCGCGGCGGTTGGGGAGCCCGGTGAGGGGGTCGGAGAGGGCCAGGCGCGAGAGCTCGTCGTTGGCCTGCTGCAATTGCCGCAGCAGTTGCTCCCGCTCCACCTGTTCGGCAATCAGGTGCGCGAAGAAGGCGATGAGCTGCTGCGCCCCCGCCACCGCGGGCTTTTGTTCGGTACTGGCGCCGCACAGGGTGCCATAGAGGGAACCGGTGGAGGTGCGCACCGGGCTGCTCAGATAGGAGCGAATGCCGAGCTCGCTGGCCGCCTGGGAGTCCCCCCACAGAGCGGCGACGTCGTCGGTGTAGCTAATCTCATCGTCGATGGCACGGCGACACAGGGTATCGCTCCACTCCACCGTCATCCCCTCGGGGATCTGCAGCCCGGCCGCATTGCGGGCAAACAGAACATGCTGGCTGCTTTGCCCGAGGTCAATCTCGGTGAGATAGGTCGACTCCAGCCCGGTCACCGACTCCAGCATCTCCAGCAAAGGGCGGGTCAGGCTCTCCAGATCCCGCGCCTTGATCACCTGCTCCGAGAGCGCCAGCAATAACTTGTCCATGCCTACCTCCACAACTGCGTGCATGTAATGGGCGACCACCTTAGCCAACTCGGGGCGGGCCCGACAAGCGGGAGACCGCGATTGACCGGGGGAAAGATCGATTTGTTCACATTTTGGCATAACCGGCCCCCAAGCGGCGTCGCCATGCGGAACACAGGGACACAACCCTGCTCTCGCCCCTGGGTGCCGGCTCGATTCCCGCCGCGTATTCGCCCACGGTCACCATCCCCTCGCCCCTTGGGGGAGAGGGACAGGGTGAGGGGTGGGTAACGTCATTGCCTGGTGCAATGTCGTCCCACGTGTGAATGGCATGGCTTCGCCATGCAGGACACGAGGGCGCGGCCCTCGACAGGGTTCCGCCCGCCAGCCTCGGAGACTTCGGTTTGCTCCCCTCTCCCCTTGGGGGAGAGGGCTAGGGTGAGGGGTGGGTAACGGCATTGCCTGGTGAATGCCGCCCCACGCCTCAATGGCACGGCTTCGCCGCGCAGGACACGAGGGCGCGGCCCTCGACGGGGTTTCGGCTTTGTCCCCTCTCCCCTTGCGGGAGAGGGTCAGGGTGAGGGGGTCGGTAACGTCATTGCCTGGCGATTGCCACTCCACGCCTGAATGGCACGGCTTCGCCGCGCAGGACACGAGGGCGCTGCCCTCGATGGGGTTTCGCCCGCCAGCCTCGGAGACTTCGGTTTGATCCCCTCCCCCCTTGCGGGAGAGGGTTAGGGTGAGGGGGTCGGTAACGTCATTGCCTGGTGCAATGTCGTCCCACGTGTGAATGGCATGGCTTCGCCATGCAGGACGCGAGGACTCCGTCCTCGACGGGGTTTCGCCCACCAGCCTCAGCGACTTCGGTTGATCCCCTCTCCCTTTCGAGAGAGGGCTAGGGTGAGGGTCGGTAACCTCATTACCTGGTGCAATGTCGTCCCACGTGTGAATGGCACGACTTCGCCGCGCAGGACGCGAGGACTCCGTCCTCGATAGGGTTTCGGCTTTGTCCCCTCTCCCCTTGGGGGAGAGGGCTAGGGTGAGGGGTCGGTAACATCATTGCCTGGCGAATCCCGCCCCACGCCTCAATGGCATGGCTTCGCCATGCAGGACACGAGGGCGCGGCCCTCGACGGGGTTTCGCCGCCGCTGCGCGGCTGGGCGAGAGACTTTGGAAAGACCCGCTCTCTTTGGCAAATAACACCAAAGTTCTTCTCTCCCACTTGTTCGCCCTACTACGTCGGGTTCCCTCGGTTCACCCGTTTGTCCCACGGCACGCGCCGATGGGCTTTGACCTTCCCCTCGGCAGAGGTAAATAGTCTAACCCCGGGGAGTAAGAAGCACATCCTATTTCACTGAGCATAATGCCGTATAACGCATAACTTTTAAGGTAAATAAACACGCGTTCTAATTAACACGTTCTAGAATATGTGAGCAATGGATAACAAGCCAAGCCACTTTCGCCTCATACATCATAAATAAATATGGAATTAATAAACATGGATGCCAATATCCCATACGCACTGCAACTTGCAATTAAAAACAATAAAATACTACTATTCATTGGTGCAGGTGTATCCAAAATTTCTGGACTTCCACTTTGGAAAGAAATCATTATGGATGCACTAAGAAATCCGTCGATAGAGAAAGGGGAAAAATATCGCTTAGCTCTTGAGGAGAAACTATTCTCTGAACTGGAAGTATTAGATAAAGTCAAAAAGAAAAACATCAAAGACATTTATGAGGAGTTTGAAAAAGCAACAAAAAAGGTTATTGACAATCCACTTTATCAAAAACTTTCTATGATAAGCAGGAAAATAGTAACGACAAACTATGACTCCTTGATTGAGCACAACACCAACATTGAAGTCATTGACCCATCGAGTGATTTTAAATTATCAAAGCTAGATCACTTAGAAGAATTCATATTGAAAATACATGGCAGTTGTAATGCTATAGACCACGCAATAATATTCTCATCCGATTACAATGCGTTATATAAAGAAAGTAACGGACTAGCAAAATTCCAACTTCAAAAAATAATCTCATCACATTCATGTCTATTTATAGGTTTTAGTTTAAGTGACCCATACGTGACAGATTTATTTGACGATTTAGACAGCATGTATAATGGCATGGGATGTGAGCACTTTGTTATATCCACCGAACATATAAATCATAAATTTGTTGATACAATAAAAATTGATAACTTTGATGAGATACCTAGCCTAATAGAAAAATTAGTGGAAATAAAATCTCTAGAGTCATCAGATAGCATCTTAGATAGCGATGTTTCAAACTCTACTCAGGAAATAATAAGTTCAGATCGAGAAATAACATTGCATGGACAAGATACTCCGCCTAAAGTCGAATTTTGGGCAGGGAGATATGATGAGCTAAAAGCTCTCAACCTTCCATACAAAGTCGTTTTTATTACTGGTATCGGAGGTCAAGGGAAATCTGCTTTAGCTTCAAAGTTTTTATCTGAATCAGATAGAAGTTTGTATACTTACTGTGATTGGCGTGACTTCAAAGAGGAGGAGTTAAATCTCCAAACAAAATTATATTCACTTATAGAACTTGTCTCTAAAGGGAAGATTGAACACAACGATATAATTGGGTTAGATACCGAGTCTCTAGTAAACCATTTCTTCCAGCAACTTAATGAACAGCGTGGAATCTTTGTTTTTGATAACATAGATAAATATATAGACTTAGAAAAATTCACGCCAAGTGGAGACATGAAACTATTCTTTGAAAAAGCAATAAAAAATCAACACAATTCAAAGTTTATTTTCACTTGTCGTCCATTTATTCATTATGCAGGTGTAGGTTCACATCAAGTCAGATTAGAAGGCCTTAAAATTGATGACGTAAAAGATTTAATAAAAAAGTACCATAATCAAGTAACAAATGTAGAAATTGAAAACACAGCAATCCGCCTACATAATTGTACACAAGGTCATCCTCTATGGATGGGCTTAATACTCGCACAGTCCAGACTTAATTTCAGCAGCATTAATGATCTTCTAAGAAAAATAGAAGGGAAGGGAATATCTGAATCTGACGCTAACTTTTCAAGTATTCTGTCAGCAACAGTCCTCGAAAACTTGTGGGATTGTTTAAAGGAAAAAGAGCGCATAATATTAAGAACGCTATCAATATGTAACGTTTCAGAATCCGAAGAAGACCTGTCAAAGATAGTAGAAAGAAAAATAAATTACAATCAATATAAGAAAGCTATTCGGGCATTAAAATCTCTGAATTTAATTATATCAAAAGAGAGTGAGGGGTATATTGAACTGCACCCTCTAGTACGAGAGTTTATCAAGGGAAAATATGACAAAAAAGAACAAGAAAGCTATATGTCCTTATACGTTAATTATTTGAATGGCTTTATTTTGCTAATTAAGAAAAAATTTGGAAGAGTTCTTCCCTCTGAAGACATAGAACTTATATCAAAGAAAATTGAAGTTCTTATAAATGCAGATAGAATCAATGATTCCATAACAGAACTCCGATTGGTTTGTGAAAGCTTCTTTATCTCTGGGTATTGTGAGGAATATCTCAGACTATCTGACCTTGCCCTCGATAAAATCACATGGTCTCATCATAAAATAAATCAAATCCAAGGGTTTATGGATTTTATTGATTCATTCTTTACTCGTTCGATTGAATTCGGGAAAGATGAACTTTTTAACAAGCATATGGATAGGTTTACACAAACATTTATAACTCCTGACAAAACAATGATACTAGCAAAATCAGCACTTTGTCATAAAAATTGGATTAACGCCAACTACACAGAAGCCATTAGATATGGAAAAAGTGCATCTGATTTAATTGATGTTTTAGGCGAAAATGATGTGTGGTTTGGAAAGCATAGGTATCACTTAGCTTTACGCGACTCCAAACTAAGAGCAAATCTTGACATTGCGATTAAATTTTTTTGCGGCGATAAAAGCTTAGAGCAAATGTGTTCACGTGAGATTGATAACAACATATTACCTTCATCTTACGGTAATGTAGGAAGATGCTTGTTTTATTTAAACAAGATAGAGGAATCTGTTCATCTGTACTGCAAATCATTTAAAATGTTTTCCTCTGAAAGTCAAAGTTATTTTGGTAAACATAATTTAGGTTATGCATCAAAATGGCTTTCAGAGGTCTTACAATTCCAAAACAATGCTATAGGCTCTTTATACTTCTTATTAAATGCGAGGAATTCCTGGAAAGATGACCTCCCTGGAGAGGCAAATAAAATAGACCAAAAGATATCTGACATGTCTCTCAGTACTGCATCCCAGTCTGTTATTAGCCTGGAGACATGGCAAGTTGACAAGTATTGTTCAGATTGGGTTGACTTATATTTATCGCAACAGTGAACAAAAGATGATCACTATATATTAAAGTCTAAACATATATTTTTATGCTGAATTTATCTATATATAATCGATGAAGTATCCTTCCATTACGTCATAAGTATGACTATGTGTATGAGAATTATATTATTATTAACAACATTACAAAATAACAATAAAGATGTTTACACTACTAAATAAAAAAACCGCAGCCTCGGCTGCGGTTTTTTTATTGGCTCAACCGGTTGGCGCCAGCAGCGCCACCGGCCTTAGGCTCGGCGCCAGCTGGTTTTGCCGGCGCTGTCTTCCAGCACGATGCCCATCTCGGTGAGACGGTTACGGGCGGCATCCGCCGCGGCCCAGTTCTTGTCGGCGCGGGCCTGATTGCGCTCGGCGATCAGGCGCTCGATTTCGGCGACCTCTTCATCCGCTTCGTCACCCTTGAGGAAAGCCTCGGGGTCTTGTTGCAGGATGCCGAGCACGGCGCCCAGCTCGCGCAGGCGGGCGCCCAGCGCGGCAGCAACGGCCATGTCTTCACCCTTCTGGCGGTTGATCTCGCGCACCAGATCGAACAGGGCGGAGTAGGCTTCCGGGGTGTTGAAGTCGTCGTCCATGGCATCTTTGAAGCGAGCCACCTGCTCGTCACCACCGGCGGCGGCCGCCGCCGGCAGATCGCGCAGGGCGGTGTACATGCGCTCCAGGGCGGCGCGGGCTTGCTTCAGGTTGTCTTCCGAGTAGTTGAGCTGGCTGCGGTAGTGGCCAGACATCAGGAAGTAGCGCACGGTTTCGGCGTCGTAGTGGGCCAGCACATCGCGGATGGTGAAGAAGTTGCCAAGGGATTTGGACATCTTCTCTTTATCCACCATCACCATGCCGCTGTGCATCCAGGTGTTGACGTAGTCGCCACCGTGGGCGCAGCAGGACTGGGCAATCTCGTTCTCGTGGTGCGGGAACTGCAGATCGGAGCCGCCACCGTGGATGTCGAAATGGTTGCCAAGGTGCTTGGAGTTCATGGCGGAGCACTCGATGTGCCAGCCAGGGCGACCCGGGCCCCAGGGGCTGTCCCAGGTCGGCTCGCCCGGCTTGGACATCTTCCACAGCACGAAGTCGAGCGGATTGCGCTTGGCATCCACCACGTCGACCCGGGCGCCGGCCTGCAGCTGCTCCAGATCCTGGCCCGAGAGCTTGCCGTAGTCGGCGTAGGACTCGACGATGAACATCACATCGCCGTTGTCCGCCACGTAGGCGTGCCCTTTTTCCAGCAGAGTTTCAACCAGGGCGATGATCTCGCCGATGTGCTGGGTGGCGCGGGGTTCGATGTCCGGACGCACCATACCGAGGGCGTCGAAATCCTGGTGCATGTCGCCGATGAGGCGCTCGGTGAGATCGTCACAGGTCACGTGCGTTTCGGCGGCGCGCTTGATGATCTTGTCGTCCACGTCGGTGACGTTGCGCACATAGGTGAGGTCGTATCCTGCATAACGCAGGTAGCGAGCGACGACGTCGAAGGCGACGAAGGTACGGCCATGGCCGATATGACAGTGATCATAGATAGTGACGCCACACACATACATGCCCACCTTGCCCGGGTGGATAGGTTTGAATTCTTCTTTTTGACGAGTGAGTGTGTTGTATATCTTCAGCATCTTATGACCACTGCCTGTGAGTAAAATGGCCTGCCATTCTAACCGCATCCGGTATAGAAAACGAGGCAGAAAAAGCCCCCTCTCCCCCCTGCCATCTATGCCGCAGGGCCTTGATGGGCTAGAATTGCCACCACTTTATGCCATACACCTGCGGGCACTTTGCTGCCCGCGTCAAAATGAAAGGACAACTCATGGTTACTCTGCACACCAACCACGGCGACATCACCCTGACCCTGAACGCGGAAAAAGCCCCGGAGACCGTGGCCAACTTCCTGCAATACTGCCGTGACGGTCACTACGACAACACCATCTTCCACCGCGTCATCGACGGCTTCATGATCCAGGGCGGCGGCTATGCCCCGGGCTTCGAAGAGAAAGAGACCCGCGCTCCCATCAAGAACGAGGCGGCCAACGGTCTGTCCAACAAGGTCGGCACCATCGCCATGGCCCGCACCATGGAGCCGCACTCCGCCAGCGCCCAGTTCTTCATCAACGTGAACAACAACGACTTCCTGGACTTCAAGTCCGCCACCACCCAGGGCTTCGGCTACTGCGTGTTCGGTGAAGTGACCGCCGGCATGGACGTGGTCAACAAGATCAAGGGCGTGAAGACCGGCAACTACGGCCGCATGCACCAGGACGTTCCGACCGAAGACGTCGTCATCACCAAGGTGACCCTTGCCGAGTAATCCCTGCCGGCCAGGCTCTGATACCACTGCGGCCCCGGCCGCAGTTTTTCCATCTGCCGCCCCCAACTGGCGCCGCCTCGACTATCTGGCCCAGGGCAACGAACGTCAGCGCTCGGCCCACGCCCTGCTGAGCGGCGGCCTGTGGGATGAGCTTGGCCCCCTGTGCAACGATCTGGCCTTGGTGAGCACGATCGCCATCGGGCTGGATAGGCCCGGCAGCGATCTCGACATCCTCTGCCAGCATCCGGATCCGGCCTTCCTTGCCGCGACACTGGCAGCACAAGGCTGGCAGGTGCGAAGCAAGGGCGAACAGGTCTGGATCGCCGAGCAGCGACGCCACGGGCCAGATGGCCAGTGCTGGCCAGTCGAGCTCTACCTCACCCCAGATCCCCTCGAGGCGTGTCATGGCTGGCGCCACCTCAGCCTGATGGCCGCCCTGCTTGAGCGCTTTGGCGCCCCCTTCCACCGGGAGGTGCTGCGCCTGCGTTTTGATGAAGGGCTCAAGGGGGAAGCGGCCATGTGCCGCCTGCTGGGTCTGTCCGGCGACCCTTACGAGGCGTTGCTGACCCTGGAGGGCGTCAACCTTGCGGGGCTCTGCTGCCCTTCCCTCCCCCACCCGCTCGACGAGCAAGGTCACAGGCCTTGTCCGCCCCCAGGCGGGACTCTCTTACCATGATGCCCAGGAACTCATGAGCACCCTCTTTATCAGTGACATTCACCTCAGCCAAGGCAGGCCCGACATGACGGCGGCCCTGGTGCGCTTTCTGGCCGAAGACGCGCCCGGGGCCGACGCCCTCTATGTGCTGGGGGATCTGTTCGAATTCTGGATTGGGGACGACGACCCCAACCCGCTCCACCGCGAGGTGGCCGCTGCCTTTCTCGCCCTAAGCCAGCAAGGGGTGCCCCTCTATTTCATTCACGGCAACCGCGACTTCCTCTTGGGGCGCCAGTTTGCCAAGCGGGCCGGCATGACCCTGCTCGGCGACCCCTGCGTCATCGAGCTGTACGGCGAGCGGGTGCTGCTGAGCCACGGGGATCTGCTCTGCACCCGGGACGAGGGCTACCAGAAGTTTCGCCGCATCACACAACTCAAGTGGCTGCGCTGGCTCTTCCTGCGCCTGCCGCTCTCGCGCCGCCAGGCCATCGCCCACAAGATGCGCGGCCAAAGCCAGATGGAGAATGCCCACAAGAGCCAGATCATCATGGACGTGACCCCGGAGGCGGTGGACGAGATGCTGCGCCAGCACGGCTGCCGCCTGATGATCCACGGTCACACCCACAGGCCCGCCATCCACGACTTCACCCTGGATGGGCGTGCGGCGCGGCGCATCGTGCTGGGGGACTGGTTCGAGCAGGGGTCGGTGCTGGTGTGCTCCCCCGCCGGGCAGCGCCTCGACACCCGCGCGCTCGGCTGAGGCCCTCTGCCTGCCATGGTCATGAGCGAGTCTCATATGACCGTTTCTGACTCACGCCGTGCTGCCGTGGGATACAAGCAGGATCCCTGCATATACTCTGGTTCTCTGCACACAACGAGGAGATGACCATGGGATTTCTTACTTGGGTGGTACTGGGGCTGATCGTCGGCATCCTGGCCAAATGGATCATGCCGGGCAAGGATGGCGGCGGTTTCTTCATGACGGTGATCCTGGGGGTGGTCGGCGCTATGGTAGGGGGCTATGTCAGCACCCTGCTCGGGATGGGAACGGTCACCGGCTTCAACCTGCCGAGCATCATCATCGCCACCGTTGGCGCCCTGATCGTGCTGTTTGTCTACAACAAGCTGCGCAGCTGAGACGCAGCCACCCATCGATGCGAGGGCGCCACTGGCGCCCTCGCTGTTTTCAGCCCCGCTGGCGCCAGCTTGTCTCGACTACCCGATCTCATCCACTCGTTTCGTCCCTTCGGTGCCGCGCTTGCATTATTTCTAGTTGAGGCGTCTAATAAGCCCCATGCAAGCCAATGACCCCCTGCCCCGCCGCCCTCGCGGCCGCCCTGCCCAGCACGGGCACACCTATGCCGATACCCGGGATCTGTTGATCCGCCGGGGCATGGAGCTGCTGACCGAGCAGGGCATCGCCGCCACCTCCATCGAGCGGGTGTTGCAGTCGACCGGGATCCCCAAGGGCTCCTTCTATCACTACTTCGCCACCAAGCACGACTTCACTCTGGCGGTCATGGATGCCTATCACCACTACTTCTGCCGCAAGCTGACGCGCTATCTGGAGGATGAGAGCCTGCCCCCCCTGGCCCGTCTTGTTGCCTTCGTCGACAGCGCCTGCCGGGGCATGACCCGGTTTGCGTTCCAGCGGGGCTGCCTCGTGGGCAATCTGGGTCAGGAGGTGGTGCAACTGTCCCCCGAGCTGCGCCTGCGCCTTGAGCAGATCCTCCTCGACTGGGAGGCGCTGCTCGCCCGCTGCCTGAGGGACGCGGTGACGGCGGGCGAGCTGCCCCCTGATTGCGACTGCCCCGCCCTCGCCCATCAGTTCTGGATCGGCTGGGAAGGGGCCGTACTGCGCGCACGCCTGGTGGGCGATACCGAGCCCATGCTCTCTTTTCTCAATTTTTTCATGAAGTTAGCAAAGTGATTTTTTTACGAAGATTAATAGTCAGTCAGTCCAATTAATGGGAGTAGACAAGATGTTCAACGGTATTCTGATCGAGAAAGACGAGGCGGGTTATCGCGCCAGCTACCAGAGCCTCTCCGAGGAGATATTGCCTGCCGGGGATGTGACCGTGGCGGTACAGTGGTCTTCCCTCAACTACAAGGATGGCCTGGCCCTCACCGGCGCCTCCCCCGTGGTACGCCGCTTCCCTCTGATCCCCGGCATCGACTTTGCCGGTACCGTGCTGGAGAGCCAGCATCCCGACTGGCACCCCGGAGACAAGGTGGTGCTAAACGGATGGGGCGTGGGCGAGACCCACAGTGGCGGGCTGGCAGAGCGGGCACGGGTCCGGGGCGACTGGCTGGTCGCCCTGCCTGAGCGCTTCCAGCCCCGGGACGCCATGGCCATCGGCACCGCAGGGTACACCGCCATGCTCTGCGTGATGGCGTTGGAGAAACACGGCATCACCCCCGGTGACGGTGACATTCTGGTGACGGGCGCCAACGGCGGTGTGGGCAGCGTGGCGATCACCCTCCTGGCCAAGCTCGGCTATCGGGTCGTGGCCGCCACCGGGCGGCTGCACGAGGCCGACTATCTGACGTCCCTCGGCGCCGCCGAGGTGATCGATCGCGCCGAACTGGCCGCGCCGGGACGCCCGCTGGGCAAGGAACGCTGGGCCGGCGTCATCGACACCGTCGGCAGCCACACCCTGGCCAATGCCTGCGCCACTACCCGCTACGGCGGCGCCGTGGCCGCCTGCGGTCTGGCGGGAGGGATGGACTTCCCCTCCACCGTCATGCCCTTCATCCTGCGCGGCGTCACCCTCTATGGCATCGACAGCGTGATGGCACCGCGCCCGCTGCGCCAGCAGGCCTGGGCCCGACTGGCCGAGGATCTCGACCTGACCCGCCTCCATCTCCTCACCCGGGAAGTACCCCTCTCCCAGGTCGTGACCCTGGGGGATGCCTTCCTGGCAGGCCAGGTGCGCGGCCGGATCCTGGTCAATGTCCAGGGGTGATGACTGACGCGATATGAGCCGGCTCGCCTGACCAGGTCAGGCGAGCCTCTCCAGGGCATTTCGCAGCCACACGGAGCGTCACCCCCCTTCCCATCGTCCATGACAATGGACAACAGATGCGTTCAAACACTCAAGTGCAGGTTTCCCGGACAGAGGGACCGAGACATCTCTATAGGCAGCACCTTCCCGCTGCGCACCCTCCCCCATCGATGCAGACAACCGTCACTCCTCACCGACAAGCCCCTGCCCTGGATACCCGTATTCGCCGAAATGAGGTCCTGTTCGCCCACGACTGCGAACCATTGTCTTGCCCACTGACAGACCCCCGTTAAACAATCGATGCATCGAACAAATAATTCAGAATAGGAATACGTTTTATTTATCACCGCATATAAAAAGGGCGCATCACCTTGTATTAAACCTGTTTTTTGTATGGAAAAGCCCGAATCAAATGACAGGGGTGCATTACACTCAAAACGACGCTTCATACCCAGAAAGTGTGAAGGGTTCGTCAACGAAGAGATGTCGGATGATTCTATTTTCTTGGCTGGGGTGTGCTTATGTTCGACTCGAAACTTAAAAAAGAGCTGGCAGCAGAACGAGAGAGGGCCTTGAAAAGCGAGGCACTGGATCATGCCATGCACGATCATCTTCCCATGATTGAATTCACCACCGATGGTTATATTCTCGATGCCAGCCCGCTTTTTCTTCATTCCGTCGGCTACTCCCTCAATGAGATCGTGCAGCAGCATCACGCCATGTTCTGCATGAAAGAAGATACCGACTCTCCCTCCTATCGGGAATTCTGGCGAGATCTGGCAAATGGGCACAGCCAGCATGGCACCTTCCACCGGGTTGGCAAACAAGGCAAGGAAATATGGCTGGAAGCCACCTATTTCCCCGTCAGCCAGGGCGGAAAAATAATCAAGATCATCAAAATAGCGTCAGATGTGACAGTGCAACATGATCTGCTCATGACTCAAAAAGCAATATTTGAGGCGCTGGATCGCTCCCTTGCCGTCATCGAGTTTGAACCGACTGGTGTTGTTATTTCCGCCAACCGTAATTTCCTGGATACCATGGGCTATCGACTCGATGAAATTAAAGGCCATCAACATCGCATGTTTTGTGATGAGCTGTTTTATCGGGAACATCCCGATTTCTGGCAGGAGCTGGCTCAGGGGACGTTCAAATCGGGGCGCTTTCAGCGATTTGATAAAAAAGGCCATGAAGTCTGGCTGGAGGCAACCTACAACGCTGTGCGAGGCAGCCATGGCAAGGTGATCAAGGTCATCAAGTTTGCCTCCAATATCACCCCGCAGATCAGCAAAGATCAGGCCGTACAACATGTGGCCAAGGTGGCAAATGAAACATCTGTCACAACCAAATCCTCCGCCATCAAAGGAGAGGAGATGTTGACCACCGTCGTCTCCACTTCGGACAATATTGTCAGGCAGATGGAACATGCCAGCACCTTGATGAGCAAGCTCCACGCTCAATCCCAGAATATCACCGCCATCGTATCCACCATCAGCAGCATTGCAGACCAGACCAACCTGCTCGCGCTCAATGCCGCCATCGAAGCGGCGAGAGCCGGCGAACAAGGCAGGGGCTTTGCCGTCGTGGCCGATGAAGTTCGTCAACTGGCGGCAAGAACCTCCCTATCGACCAACGAAATAGCCAATGTCGTCAGCCAGAATCAGCAGCTCACCAGGCAGGTCAGCGAGCAGATCCAGTCCGCGGCAGACGGCGCCATCCACGGGCAAAAGCAGATCGATGACGTTGCAAAAGTGATGGAGGAGATAAGACACGGAGCAGAAGAGGTGTCGACCATCATCTCGGAACTCTAGATAATTCTGGGAAGCACTCAGGAGCCTGCCATCGAGCAGGCTCTTTGATGTTCACACCAGGGTGTCGTAGCTTGGCACGTGCAGATTCAAGAGATGAACCGGCTCTTCAGGTCGCTGCCATTCTGGCAGTCAATTAGCTAGAAACAAAAAGGCCACTATTGCTAGTGGCCTTAGTAACTCTTTGATTTTAATGGTGCCCGAGGCCGGAATCGAACCGGCACGACGCGAACGTCGAGGGATTTTAAATCCCTTGTGTCTACCGATTTCACCACTCGGGCACCGCAATCGGTATCAAGCTCGCGTGGCGGGCTTGTCAATATGGAGGCACGTTCCGGAGTCGAACCGGACTAAACGGATTTGCAATCCGCTGCATAACCGCTTTGCTAACGCGCCATGCAAAAGAGAGGAACTCTCTATTGTCTGAATTTGGAGCGGGAAACGAGACTCGAACTCGCGACCCCGACCTTGGCAAGGTCGTGCTCTACCAACTGAGCTATTCCCGCATCGGTCTGGCTGACTGCCTGACTGTGAGAACGCATTCTAGCGATGTTCCCCGCCCAGTCAACCAAAAACATTTAATACGCTGATCGTTCGGGTGTTTTTTACCCTTGTCCCACACTTTTGGCGCTCATGGCCGTTTCTCGGCGCCAGTGGCAGAGAAACGGCCATCTTCCCGTCGGGACTAGAACCGGGAGTGGTAGCTGAGATCGCCCCAGGCGGCCTTCATGTACTGGAACATGGACCAGAAGGTGAGCACGGTGGCCACGTAGAGCAGCACATAGGCGAGCCACACCATCCAGATGTCGTATTGCCAGATGAGGCCGGTGAGCGACACCATCTGGATCATGGTCTTCCATTTGCCAATCCAGCTGACCGCCACCGAGGAGCGCTTGCCAAGCTCGGCCATCCATTCACGCAGGGCGGAGATGATGATCTCCCGGCCAATCATGGTCATGGCGGGGATGGTGACCCAGACGGTGTTGTAGTGCTCGACGATGACCACCAGGGCCGCCGCCACCATGATCTTGTCGGCCACCGGATCGAGGAAGGCGCCAAAGGCGGTGGACTGGTTCAGCTTGCGGGCAAGATAGCCGTCAAACCAGTCGGTTGCGGCCGCCAGGATAAAGACGATGGCCGCCGCCATGTAGGACCACTGATAGGGAAGGTAGAACAGGATGACGAAGACGGGGATGAGCAAAATCCGAAAGAACGTCAGCAGGTTAGGAATATTTGTCATTATTTTCAGCCACTTCTTGTATGCCGCTACATGGTAGCCCCAAGCCGATCGCGGATGCAACCGAACTGGCGCCCGCCTTGGTCCATTAATCCATCAATAACCTCAGGATGCCGGTCATTATGGCATTTGGGAGCCCCCTGCGTCACGGCTCTTGTGCGCAGGCGGCAAGCCCTGATGCCCCCTGGCGTGACCTCCTTCACACCAAAGGCAGCGCTAGAGCGAGTGCAATGCGTCGTGGATGGACTGGGCCAGCTCCTGGCTGATGCCGGGCACCTTGGCGAGCTCGTCCACCCCGGCTTTTTTCACCTCCTGCAAACCCCCCAGGTATTTGAGCAGCGCCTGCCGCCGTTTCGGCCCCACCCCGGGAATCTCTTCCAGGGTACTGGTGGTGCGGGCCTTTGCCCGCCTGGCCCGGTGGCCCGTGATGGCAAAGCGGTGGGATTCGTCGCGAATGTGCTGGATGAGGTGCAAGGCGGGCATGTCCGCCGGCAGGTGCAGCTCTTCGTGGCTGTCCCCCAGGATCAGGGTCTCCAACCCCGCCTTGCGGGTCACCCCCTTGGCGATGCCCACCAGCAGCGGATATTTGCCGCCGAGAAACTCCAGCTGGCGCACCAGGATCTCCTCCGCGCGGCGCAACTGGCCGAGACCGCCGTCGATGAACAGCACATCCGGCACCTTGTCCGGCTCCTGCTGCTTGCCAAAACGCCGCTCCAGCGCCTGCTCCATGGCGGCATAGTCATCCCCGCCGGTGATACCGTCGATGTTGAAGCGGCGGTATTCCGAGGAGAGCGGGCCCTCCCGGTTGAACACCACGCAGGAGGCCACGGTGCGCTCCCCCATGGTGTGAGAGATATCGAAGCACTCCATGCGAGCGATGGGGCTCTCGAGCTCCAGCAGCTCCTCCAGCTGATCGTAACGGGCGGTGATGGTGCTCTTGTGGGCGAGGCGCGAGCGCAGCGCGGTCTGAGCGTTGATGGAGGCGAGCTTGATGAAGCGGGCCCGTTCGCTGCGCGTCCGGCTCACCACCCGCACCTTGTAGCCGGCGGTCTGGCTCAGGGTGTCGGCGATGACGCTCTCATCCTCCAGCGCCACGTCCAGCAGCACCTCGCTCGGGATCTGCCGTCCCCCCTGCCCCGACAGATAGAACTGCAGCAGGAAGGATTGCACCACCTCGTCAAGCGGGGTATCGGCCGGCACTTTCGGGAAGTAACTGCGCGATCCCAGCACCTTGCCCTGGCGGATGAAGAGCACGTGGATGCAGGCGGTCCCCTGCTCGAAGGCCACCCCCACTACGTCGAGCTCGTCCAGCACGTTGCCGCTCACCGACTGCTGCTCGGTGACCCGGCGCAGGGCCTGGATCTGATCCCGGTAGCGGGCCGCCTCCTCGAAGCGCAGATCGCCGCTGGCGGACTCCATCTTGCCCACCAGTTCGCCGATCACCTGCTGGTTCTTGCCCGCGAGGAACAGCTTGGCCAGCGCCACCTGCTGAGCATACTCGGCCTCGCTCACCAGCCCCGCCACGCAGGGGCCGGCGCAGCGCTTGAGCTGGTAGAGCAGGCAGGGGCGGGTACGGTTGGCATAGACGGCATCCTCGCACTGACGCACCGGGAAGATCTTCTGCATCAGGTGCAGGCTCTCGCGTACCGCGCCACCGGAGGGGTAAGGGCCGAAATACTCCCCCTTCACCTTGCGGGCGCCGCGATGGACGCCGATGCGCGGGTGCCGATGGTCGGTGATGATGATCCAGGGGTAGGACTTGTCATCCCGCAGCAGCACGTTGTAGCGGGGCTGGTACTGCTTGATGAGGTTGTGCTCGAGGATCAGCGCCTCGGTCTCGGTGTGAGTGACCGTTACCTGCACATCGGCAATCTGGCGCACCAGGGTGCGGGTCTTGATGCTGTCGACATTGGCCCGAAAGTAGGAGGCGAGCCGTTTCTTGAGATCCTTGGCCTTGCCCACGTAGATGACGGTACCGCCGCTGTCGTACATGCGGTAGACACCGCTCTGGTGGGTGACGGCGCTCAGAAACGCCTTGCTGTCAAAATGGGGCTCGGGGGAGAGGGTCATCGGCAACTCGACTCAACGGATGAATGCAAAAAGACGGGGGAGAGCATACTGCCCACAGCCTGCAAAAAGCAAAAGGCGGCCGGTGCCGCCTTTGGTGTCCACACGCCCCCGTTACAGGGTATCGGCATCCAGCATGCCATAACGAATGGCCAGATGGGTCAGCTCAACGTCACCGTTGATCCCCAGCTTGCTGAACAGGCGGTAGCGGTAGCTGTTGACCGTCTTCGGGCTCAGGTTGAGCTGCTCGGAGATGTCGGTCACCTTCTGCCCCTTGGTGATCATCATCATGATCTGCAGCTCCCGCTCGGAGAGGGACTTGAAGGGGTTCTCGTCGGCGGAGGCGAACTGGCTCAGGGCCATCTGCTGGGCGATCTCCGGGGAGATGTAGCGCTGACCGGAGTGAACCAGGCGAATGGCGTGGATCATCTCGTCCGGCGCGGCCCCCTTGGTGAGGTACCCGGCGGCGCCCGCCTGCATCACCTTGGTAGGGAACGGATTTTCTGAATGAATGGTCAGCACTATGATGCGTACATCGGGGCGGATCCGCAGGATCTTGCGGGTCGCTTCCAGACCGCCGATGCCCGGCATGTTCATGTCCATCAGGATCACATCGGGGTGATGTTGCCGACAGAAGGCCACCGCGGTTTCCCCGCTCTGCGCCTCGCCCACCACCTTGATCCCGCGGACGTCTTCCAAAATGCGTCTTATCCCTGTACGCACCAACTCATGATCATCGACCAGGAATACATTAATCACCCAAACACCCCGTTTTTTATCTCGTTATATGCCAGTTAGGGTTAACACGGCGTCTTGCATCATAACCAAACTCGATGATTTGGCAAACCATGGGCGGGAAAAGTTTGAAATTGCTCGTAAAATCCGTTTTAAATCAAATTATTATACAAAGAATCAATTAAAAAACGGCGCCCTGGGGCGCCGTATTGCATCAAAGCCGTTCCGCCAGCCTCAACCGGCCAGCAGCGCACGTACCTTGTCGAGATCGGCCTGGGTGTCCACCCCCACCGGCGGGGCTTGCAGCGCCTGGGCCACGTGGATCTTCTCCCCGTACCAGAGCACCCGCAGCTGCTCCAGGGCTTCGACCTGCTCGAGCACGCTCGGCGCCCAGTCCACGTAACGCTGGATGAAGCCGGCGCGATAGGCGTAGATGCCGATGTGGCGCTGGTAGTGATCGCCAATCTGCTCGCGGCTCTGGGCAAAGCGGTCCCGATCCCAGGGGATGCTGGCGCGACTGAAATAGAGGGCATACCCCTCCCGGTCGGTCACCACCTTGACGGCATTGGGATTGAACGCCTCTTCGGCATCCCTGATCGGCACCGACAGCGTCGCCATTGGCGCGCTGGCCGCGGCCAGGTTGTCCGCCACCTGGCGGATGATGACGGGGGGAATGAGGGGCTCGTCCCCCTGCACGTTGACGATGATGGTGTCGGCGGCAAAGCCGTAGTGACGGCACACCTCGGCCAGACGCTCGGTGCCGGACTGGTGATCCGGTGAGGTCATGCACACCTCGAACCCGGCAGCGGCGGCAAAGGGAGCCAGAGCCTGCTGCACCCGCTCGTCATCGGTGGCGACGATCACCCGATCGGCGCCCGATTGCAGGGCCTTCTCCACCACGTGCTGCACCATGGGCTTGCCGTGAATGTCGGCCAGCGGCTTGCCCGGCAGCCGGGTGGAGGCGTAACGGGCAGGAATGACGACGACGAAACTCATGGCTTCAGCTCTTCCAGCGCCAGGTGACGGGCCCGGTTCTCCAGCAGCACCGGGATCCCCTCCTCCAGGGGATAGGCCAGTCTGTCGAAGCGGCAGATGAGCTCCTGAGGGCCCTCGGCGTGCGCTTGATAGTGCAGTTTCCCCTTGCAGACCGGGCAGGCGATGATGTCGAGCAGTTTAATATCCAGTGCCACAACGAAACTCCTTTAACGATTTCCCACAGGCGATCTTGCCTGGCATGTCAATGTGCAGGGCCAGCCCCCGAGTCCGGGCGCTGGCCGTCTGTTCCAATCCGGTGGCGCCCGGTCAGGGCGCCTGGCGCCCGTCCCCTCTTCCGGGCTGCGGGCCCAGGGTGCGCAGCAGCGCCTCCCCCAGGGCATCGGGCAGCTCGGCGCTCACCGGCAGATACCACCAGTTGTCCGGGGCGAAGGGGCGGCACTTGACCGCATCCTTCTCGGTCATCAGCAAGGGGCGCTGGCCGAAGCGGGCCAGCAGCTCGGCGACGTCGAACGCCTGGTGATCCCCGTAGCCGACGCTCTGCACCAGCTCGTAACCAAGGGCGGTCAGGGTGGCGAAGAAACGGGGGGGATGGCCGATGCCCGCCAGGGCATCCACCGGCCCCGAGAGGGGGGCAGTGAGAGGCGCATCGTCGCACACCCGGCGCAGGGTATCCGGCACCAGGCGCATGGCGTACTCGCCACGGGCGGGTTCACCGCCGTTGCAGATGATGGCGTCTACCCGCTTGAGGCGGGTCGTGGGCTCGCGCAGCGGCCCCATGGGCAGCAGACAGCCATTGCCAAAGCGCCGCGCCCCGTCCACCACCACCAGTTCGATGTCACGGGCCAGGGCATAGTGCTGCAGGCCGTCGTCGGTGACGATGATGTCCACCTCACCGCTTTGCTCCAGCAACCGCACAGCATCGGCCCGTCTGGGGGCCACCGCCACGGGGCAGCCGCAGCGCCTTGCGATGAGCACGGGCTCATCCCCGGCCTCGGCCGGGGTGCTGCTTTCATCCAGTCGATAGGGGTAATGGGGCGCCTTGCCGCCATAGCCGCGGCTGACCACGCCCGGGCGCCAGCCCCGGGCCTGGAGTTGTTCCACCAGCCAGACCACCACCGGGGTCTTGCCGTTGCCCCCCACCGAGAGATTGCCCACCACCACCACCGGCAGGGTGGCCCGATAGGCGCTGAACCAGCCCCGGCGATACCCCAGACGGCGGACGCCGCTGACCAGGGCAAACAGCAGGGCGAAGGGGGCCAGCCCCCAGCGCCAGAGGCTGTTCCCGTACCAGAGTCTGGCCAGCATCAGCCCTTGTTACCCGTGGCTGTATTACCAAACTGAATGGCCCGCAGCTGGGCATAAGTACCATGCATGTCCATCAGGGTTTGGTGGTTGCCGCGCTCGACGATGTGTCCTTCGTCGATCACCAGGATCTCGTCCGCCTTCTCGATGGTGGAGAGGCGGTGGGCGATCACGAGGGAAGTGCGCGCCTTGCACAGCTCGTCGATGGCCGCCTGGATGTGGCGCTCGGACTCGGTGTCCAGGGCCGAGGTGGCTTCGTCCAGCAACAGCACCGGGGAGTCCCGCAGCAGGGCGCGGGCGATGGCGATGCGCTGGCGCTGGCCGCCGGAGAGGGAGGCGCCGTTCTCGCCGATGACGGTGTCATAGCCTTCCGGCATCTTGCTGACGAAGTCGTCCGCATGGGCGATGCGGGCCGCCTGCTGGATCTCGTCGCGGCTGTACTTCTCTTCCGCCGCGTAGGCGATGTTGTTGGCCACGGAGTCGTTGAAGAGGTGCACGTGCTGGGAGACCAGGGCGTACTGCTTGCGCAGCTCGCTCAGGCGGTATTCGCGGATGTTGACGCCATCCAGCAGAATTTCCCCCTCTTCGATGTCATAGAAGCGGGTCAGGAGGCTCGCGATGGTGCTCTTGCCGGAGCCGGAACGACCCACCAGGGCCACCGATTTGCCCGCCTCCACCTTGAAGCTGATGTTGCGCAGCGCCGGTGTCTCCTTGGTCGGGTAGGTGAAGGTGACGTTGCGAAACTCGATTTCACCTCGGGCACGTTCCAGGGTACGGGTGCCGGTGTCCTGCTCCGGGGTGGAGTCCAGCAGACCGAACAGGCTCTGGCAGGCGGTGATGCCGCGCTGGAACTGGTTGTTCACGTCGGTCAGGCTTTTCAGCGGCTTGAGCAGCATCATCATGGAGGTGACCATGACGGTGAAGGTGCCCGCGGTCAGGGTCGCCTTGACGCTGTCGATGGTGGCGACATAGAGGAAGACCGCAAGGGCCACGGAGGCCACCATCTGGACGATGGGGCTGCCGATGGCGTCGGCGGCGACCATCTTCATGGTCTGCTGGCGCATCCGGTTGCTCACCTGGTAGAAGCGCTTGTCCTCCACCTCCTGGCCACCGAACATCAGCACCTCTTTGTGCCCCTTGAGCATCTGCTCGGTGGAGGTGGTGATGTCACCCACCGCCTGCTGGATGTGGCGGCTTATCTTGCGAAAACGTCGGCTGATGATGCTGATGAGGATCCCGACCAGGGGCCCCACCACCAGGAAGATCACCGACAACTGCCAGGAGTGCCAGAACATCAGGCCCAGCAGGCCGATGACGGTGGCCCCTTCCCGCACCAGGGAGACCAGGGTCGAGCTCGCGGCGGACGACACCTGACCGGCGTCATAGGTCACCTTGGAGAGCAGGTTGCCGGTGTTCTGGCGGTCGAAGAAGCTCATGGGCATGGCCATCAGGTGGCTGAACACCTGCTGCTGCAGGCGCATCACCACGTGGTTGCCGACCCAGGCCATGCAGTAGTTGGAGAGGAAGGCGGCGCAGCCGCGCAGAGCCACGATGCCGAGGACGAAGAAGGGCATCCACTTGAGCACGCTGCTGTCGTTGCCGTTGAGCCCCTGATCGATGAGCGGTTTGATGGAGTAGACGAAGGTGGTATCCACGGCCGCGTAACCCAGCATGCCAATGATGCCGCCCACCAGACCCAGCTTGCGATCCCGGACATAACCGAGCAGGCGCTTGAAGACGGTCCAGCTCTCTTGTGAGGTTTCTTGTTGCATGAATAGCCGTTAATAAGGGAAATGACGGGCTATTCTAGCCAAACCTTGGAGCTACACCAAGCGCCGCTGGCGCGATGGCTACAACCCGGGTCACAAATGAAGGCCGCCCCTTGCCGGGCTGGCTCATTGGATCCTCACTCCCTTCCCCATACCTGCGACTGCCACCAGGGGCCGCCACGCCTGTACCAGGGCCCCTGCTCCCGCTCGGCCCGGATCCTGAGGCCCGCGTCCCCCGGCTCGATCAGGATGGCGCCCGCCTCCCCCGTGACCCACTGCCGCGCCCCCTGGTATCGCGCCACCACCTCGGGGCGGGGAAAGCCCCACTGGTTCATGAAGCCTGCGCTGTGCACCACGAAGGCAGGTTGCACCGCCGCCACGAAGGGGGCCGTGGAGGAGGTGCGACTGCCATGATGCGGGCTCACCAGCAGGGTGCTGGCCAGCCCCGCGCCCTCACCCTCCTCCAGCGCCAGTGCCAGCAGGCGGCGCTCCGCCTGCCGCTCGATGTCACCGCTCAGCAGCAGCCGATGACGCCCGTCGTCCAGCTGCACCACGCAACTGTCGTTGTTGCGCCCCGCCCCGGCTGCCAGGGGCCAGAGCACCCGCACATCCAGTCCCTGCCAATGCCACTGCTGACCTCGGCGGCAGGCCTGGGTAGCCGGTGTAAAGGGAAAGGAGGAGAGCTCCCGGCGCACCGCCATGCTCTGCAGCAGAGCCTGCCGGTTGCCCGCGTGATCCCTGTCTCTGTGGCTGATGATCAGGGTGTCGATCACCCGGATGCCGAGCCGGTTGAGCAGGGGCAGGATGGCCGCATCCGCCATGTTGTAGCCCCCGGGGTAGCGATCCCCGGTATCAAACAGGATGGCCCGATCCCCCCGGGTGACGAGCACCGAGAGCCCCTGCCCCACGTCCAGCACCCGCACCTGCCAGGAAACGGGAGCAGGCCAGAGGGCGAGCAGCAGGGCCGCCGCCACCGGCCCCCCCAGGGCGCGCCCTCCCGGCAGGTGCCATCCCGTCCACAGCAGGATCAGCAGGGCGCTGGCGGGCATCAGCCAGCCGGGCACCGGCCACCAGAGCTGCAGGCGATCCCCCAGCTGCGTGAGCCCCCACAGCACCCACTCCAGACCGAAGGCGGAGACCCAGAGCAGGTCGTGGGCCAGCAACGTGGAGAGGGGCGCCACCAGCACGCCGATGAGCGCCAGGGGAATGATGACAAGGCAGAACAGCGGCAGTGCCAGCAGATTGAGCAGAAACGCCAGGGGCGCCATCCCCTCGAACAGCAGCAGTTGCAGGGGCAGCAATCCGAGCAGCAGCAGAAGTTGCAGCCGCACCAGGCCGGGGCGATCGTGCAGCAGGCTCGCCAGCAACAGCAGGGCCACCGCCAGAAAAGAGAGCCAGAACCCCGCCGAATAGAGGGCAAAAGGGTCCCACAATGTCAGCACCACAAAGGCCCACAGCCAGATCCGGTGGCTCGGCCAGTCCCGCTTTAGCCAGCGCAGCAGGCTCCACACCAGCACCATGATGAGGGCACGCTCGGTGGCCACCGCAAACCCCGCCAGCCAGCTGTAGGTGGCCGCAAACAGGAGTGACACGCAGATAGCCCCGCGCAGCCCGAACAGCCGCCCGAGCCACCAGCCGAGCACCGCTACCAGAGCGATATGCTGGCCCGAGATGGCGATGATGTGGGTCAGGCCGCTGCCGCGAAAGAGTTCCCACTGGGCATCCGTGATCCCTCCCTGTTCCCCGAAGGTGAGGGCCGCCAGCAGGGGGGCCTGCGCCATCCCCTCCCAGGCGCGACTCGCCGCCGCCAGCCAGCGATCGCGCACACCCGGGGGCACGGCATCCAGGGCGATGACCCGACGCAGGTTGCCGGTGGCGGTGATTCCCTTGCCAAGGAGCAGGCGCCGCCCATCCATCCCCGCTTCGTTGGCCAGGCCATGGGCCGGCTTGAGAGAGGTCACCAGGGTGACGCGGCTGCCGGCAGGCAACGGCGGCAACACCTGATAGGCATTGACCCGCACCAGGGGTGGCACGATGAGGGGGCGATCGTCCAGGGTGTCGAGGCGCAGCAGCAGGCGCGCAAATTTATCCCCCTCTTTCTCTCCCGAAGACTCCGTACTTTGCACGTGTGCGGTTATGATGTGGCTCGTTTTTTTGCCAAGCTGATCCAGCCAGGCAAGCCGGTAGTGCAAATTCACCTGCATCCAGAGGATGCCGAGCAGCAGAAACAGCAGCCGCCAGCAACGACCACCGGCGAGGGGGAGCGCGAGCAGCAGCATCAGGCCACCCCATTCCCATGAAGGCAGCCATGGCCAAAGCAGTGAGGAGCTTGCCCCCAGGGCAAACGACAACAGACGCAGATCCATGGAGCAAGTATTTAGCAAGGTTCAGAACATGCCCAAACGAATCATACAGCGCTGGCTACCCGACCCGGCGACCCTCAAGGAACACAAGCACTTGCGACTCTTTGGCAAGCTGCTGCTGGATGCCAACCTCTGGCATCTCAACCGGCGCTCCGCCGCCGGTGCCTGTGCGGTCGGCCTCTTCATGGCCTGGGTGCCCCTCCCCTGCCAGATGCTGCTGGCCGCTGGCGGCGCCATCGCCTGCCGGGTCAACCTGCCCCTCTCGGTGGCCCTGGTCTGGCTCTCCAACCCCCTGACCATGCCACCGCTGTTTTATGGCGCCTATCTGGTGGGCTGCCAGTTGCTGGGGCAACCCTCCCAGCACATCGAGATCACCTTCACCTGGGCCTGGCTGGTGTCGGTGTTCGAGACGGTGGCCCCGCCGCTCTTGCTGGGCTCCCTGGTGCTTGCCCTGCTGAGCGCCCTCGTCGGCTATGTCCTGGTTCGCGCGGGCTGGCGCCTGAGCACGGTGCGCCAGTGGCAAAAACGCAAGGTGGCGCGCCCATGCTGAACCGCTGGTTGGCCCGCTTCAAGATTGACCCCGATACCCTGCGCCAACAGAAGTGGTTCGCCCTCTTTGGCGAGCGACTGATGACACCCGCCCTCTGGCAAGGGGGAACGCGGGCCCTCTGTGGCGCCGTGGCGGCCGGGCTGTTCGCCAGCTGGGTCCCCATGCCCATGCACTCCCTGGTGGCCGTCGCCCTGGTGCTGGCGTTCAGCTTCAACCTGCCGCTGGCCCTCTTGGCGGTCTGGTTCAACAACCCGCTGACGCTCCCCTTCATGTACCTCTACGCCTATCGTACCGGTTGCCTGGTGCTGAACGAGACGCCAGCCCCCTTCCATCTCACCTGGTCCCTGCACTGGCTGGAGCAGGAAGCGGCTATCCTGGTGCCCCCCTTCCTGCTCGGCAGCCTGCTGCTGGCGGTGCTGAGCGCTGCCGCTGGCGCCTTGCTCACCCTGCTGCTGTTGCAACTGGGCAAACTGACCCGCCCCCGCTAGGTTGCCAGCACGCCGTCCTTGTCTCGGGCGGCGTGCCTTGCCATCGTCTGCCTCTGCCACCACACTCCTTGTAACCCGTTGTTTTTCGACCCCCATTCGAAACAAGGAGCCCACCATGGCCGAACCGCTCACGCTGGCCCATGCCAATGGCAACCCCCTCTCCCTGCTCCCCGCCATGGCCAATCGCCACGGCCTCATCACCGGGGCCACCGGCACCGGCAAGACAGTCACCCTGCAGGTGCTGGCGGAGGGGTTTTCCCGCCTCGGCGTGCCGGTCTTTCTTGCCGACGTGAAGGGGGATCTGAGCGGCCTGGGCGCCGCCGGCACCCCCTCTGCCAAGCTGGATGCCCGTCTGGCCCAGCTCGGCCTTCAGGCACCCGACTTTGCCGCCAGCCCCACCCTGTTCTGGGATCTCTTCGCCGAAGAGGGCCACCCGGTGCGGGCCACCGTCTCCGACATGGGGCCTCTGTTGCTTGCACGCCTGCTCGGCCTCAACGACACCCAGAGCGGGGTGCTGGAGCTGGTGTTCAAGGTGGCGGACGACGAGGGGTTGCTGCTGCTCGATCTGAAAGACCTGCGGGCCATGGTGCAGTTTGCGGGGGAGCACGCCAAGACCCTCACCACCCGCTACGGCAATGTGTCGACCGCCTCCATCGGCGCCATCCTGCGCAACCTCCTCACCCTGGAGAGCGCGGGCGGCAATCACTTCTTCGGCGAGCCCATGCTGGACATCCAGGATCTGATGCAGACTGACGGGGCAGGCCACGGCCATATCAATGTGCTGGCCGCCGGCAAGCTCACCCAGTCCAGCCGCCTCTATGCCTGCTTCCTGCTCTGGCTGCTCTCCGAGCTGTTCGAACAGTTGCCCGAGATAGGGGATCCGGAAAAGCCCGTGCTGGTGTTCTTCTTCGACGAGGCCCACCTGCTGTTCAAGGATGCGCCCAGGGCACTGCTGGAGAAAATTGAGCTGGTGGTGCGCCTCATCCGCTCCAAGGGGGTGGGCGTCTATTTCGTGACCCAGAGTCCGGCCGACATCCCCGACAGCGTGCTGGGGCAGCTTGGCAACCGGGTGCAGCACGCCCTGCGCGCCTTCACTCCGAGCGATCAGAAGGCGGTACGCATCGCCGCCAACACCCTGCGGGCCAACCCTGCCTTCGACGCCGCCGGAGCCATCACTGAACTGGGGGTCGGGGAAGCGCTCATCTCCCTGCTCGACGAGAAGGGGCGGCCCAGCGTGGTGGAGCGCGCCTTCATCGCGCCCCCGGCCAGCCGCATCGGCCCCCTGAGCGCGGCCGAGCGCCAGGCGCTTATTCAGGGCTCATTGCTCTACGGCAGATACGACACCCAGGAGGACAGGGAGTCCGCGTTCGAGCGGCTTCAGGAGGCATCGCCCGCCGCCGATGACGAGACCGCTTCCCCACAGACCGACCAGGGCGGCGGTCTGCTGGATGCCTTGAATGGCATCCTGTTCGGTCGCACCGGCCCCCGTGGTGGCCAGCATGACGGGGTGGTGCAGACCGCCGCCAAGAGCGTGGCCCGCACCCTCGGCAACGAGGTGGGACGCCAGCTGATGCGCGGGGTGCTCGGCTCCCTGCTGGGGAGCAGCAAGCGGCGCCGCTGATGCCGGAAAATGAAAAAGCCCGCCGTGTCGGCGGGCTTTTTATGGCTGAAGCAAGGCGCTTGGCGCAGATGCGTCTCTCTTACAACACCTTGGCGATGGCGTCGCAGAGGGGATCAATGTTGGCGCGGGTGATGCCTGCCACGCTGATCCGGCCGGAGCCGACGATATAGATGGCGAATTCGCTCTTGAGGCGCTCCACCTGATCCTTGGAGAGACCGGAGAAGGAGAACATGCCGTTCTGTTCGCGGATGAAGCTGAAATCCTGGTTCACCCCCCGCTCGGCCAGCTTCTCCACCAGCAGCTCGCGCATCTCGCGAATGCGCACCCGCATGGCGGCCACTTCTTCCACCCACTCCGCATAGAGGGTCGGGTCGCTCACCACGGTGGTGACAACGGCGGCGCCGTGTGACGGCGGGTTGGAGTAGTTGGCACGAATGACGGTCTTCACCTGGGTGAAGGCGACGTCGGCCACCGCCTTGGTCGCGCAGACCAGGGTGAAGGCCCCGACCCGCTCGTTGTAGAGGCCGAAGTTCTTGGAGAAGGAGCTCGCCACCAGCAGCTCGTCGTGGCACTCGGCGAAGATGCGAAGGCCTTCGGCATCCTCTTCGATACCACGGGCAAAGCCCTGATAGGCAAAGTCAAAGAGCGGCAGCCAGCCGGCGGCGGCACTCTGCCTGGCCAGGGCGCGCCACTGCTCGGTGGTCGGGTCGATACCGGTCGGGTTGTGGCAGCAGCCGTGCAGCAGCACCAGATCCCCCGCCTGCGCGTCAGACAGGGAGGCCTGCATGGCGGCGAAGTCGAGTCCCTTGGTGGCGGCGTCGTAGTACTTGTACCACTTGACGGTCAAACCGGCCGCCTGGAACACGCTGACGTGGTTCGCCCAGGTGGGATCGGAGATCCAGATGGTCTTGGCGAGATTGTTGCGTACCACGAACTCGGCGGCGATGCGCAGGGCACCGGTACCGCCCGGCGCCTGCGCCGTCTTGGCGCGGCCGCTGGTCACCAGGGCGGCATCACGGCCGAACAGCAGTTGCTGCACGATGCGGCCGTATTCGATATTGCCTTCGATACCGAGGTAGTTCTTGGTCTTCTCGTCGGTCAAGAGCTTCTGCTCGGCTTGCTTGACGCAGTGAAGGATAGGAGTGGCACCGGTCTCATCCTTGTAGATACCGACCCCCAGATTGATCTTGTGGCTGCGAGTGTCGGCACGGAAGGCTTCGGTCAGGCCCAGGATCGGATCCGCTGGGGCGGCAACAACCTTTTCAAACATGGTATTCCCTGTAGTCCGTTGAGTTCGTTGGCTGGCAAAGTAGGTTGGCAAACAAAAGCGCCCGTCCAGGGAGCGCTTCGTCAGCTCTTTATACCACTGCCTTCCATAGGGGAAAACCGCTTTCTCTGCGCCGCCTCAACCAATCCCGTGCCAATCCGGTGCCAGGGCACACACCTCGACCGACAGACCCCGATTCGACTCCACCAGATCATTGCACTGTGCCAGCAGCGCACGGGGGATACGGCTCGGCTCCCAGGGCCGACCATCCCCCAGGGGAGCCCCGTAGGCCGCCTTGATGGGCACCAGATCCCGGGGCAGCCACCAGCTCGCCGGTCTCCCCAACCGCTGGGCCAATGCCAGTACTCTGTCGACCCCGGCCGGATCCAGGGCTGTGAGGTGGCTCCAGAGGGTCTGGGGCGGCAAGGCGGCGATCAGGGGCTCCAGCGTGCCGGGATCCTCGGCGGGATACCAGACCAGCAGGGCGTCGGCGGGCAGTGGCAACTCGGCGAAGGCGCCGACGGCATCGGTCGTGATCACCCGCTGTATCTCCCCCTCTCCCCAGAGGATCTTGCCAAGCTGCGCCAGGGTGCGGGCTGGCAGCGCCACCTCCCCCAGGGTCTGGAGCCAGGGGGCGGCATCCAGCAGGGTGCCGCCGCTGAGAAACAGGCTGAACGGCCGTGTGGCCCGCAGACGAAGGGGCAGATCACTGCAAAGCCGGATCCCCTTGTCTTCGAAGTCGATCTGCTCGATGGGGCTGAAATGACCCTCCCCCTTGCGATACAGGGCCGCCAGCACCCGCTCGTTGACCCTCTCCCCCAGTTGCCAACCGTGGGATTGCAGCCACTCCTCGGGTTCCGGCGGGGCACTGGCCATCTTCGCCAGCATCAGCTCCCGAGTCAGATAGCGGTGCCCGGCAGGGGTGAGCTCATAGTGGTGATTGCCAAGGGCCAGCAGCAACTGGTTGTCCCGAAGCATGCCGATGAGCGGCTGCCATTGACGACCGCGAACAGCCTGGGGGCTGCCGCTCAGCAACTGCTGTGCCAGCGCGCGCCACTCGGGGTGGGTGAAATCGATCAAAGACATCCTTCCCTGTCGGCAAACCATCCTTCAACGAATTGAATAATCTAGCGATTTACGACGAAGGAGCCAAGGGCGGAAAAGAGACAACGTGACCTGGCGCAGCACCGGACGTCGAAAGGAAGCGAAAGAGGTGAAAGGCAGATAAAACAAAACGGCCAAGCAAGCTTGGCCGTTTCATCAACTCTTTCACGATTCCCTATGAGAGGGAGCCTTGATTAGAAGTTGTATTGCATACCAACAGTCCACTCGTCATCTTGCTGACTCAGGCCTTGGATTTTGTATTCGGTGTAAGCTTTCAGCTTGGAGTTGAAGGCGTATTCAACACCCATGGAGGTGAAATCTACGGTGTCTTCGTAAGAAGTTACACCTTCCACTTTCGCTTCAGCGAAGTTGTAGCCAGCCAGGAAGGTCCAGGCGTCTACGTTGTAGGAAGCAGCCAGCTCGTAGCCACGCGCCTTGGCATCGTTGAAGCCGTCGAACTTGTAGGTGGATTCGTTATACAGGGCAGCGAAGTAGAAACCCTGATAGGTGTAGCTTGCGGCAACAGCCCAGTCATTCTTGTCGGTCAGATCAGCGCGACTGAAAGTACCGTTTTCGGAAGTGATGGTGAGGCTGGAGGCATCTTCGAAGCTCTTGGACTCGTAACCTGCGGCCAGACCCAGACCAAAGTCGAAGTCATAGGTTGCGCCCAGGGTGTAGCCGTGGTCCATTTTACCTTCAACACCAGACCAGCCAGCGTAGTTCGCATCATAGCTGCCGTTGTTGGTGATGTAGCCACCTTTCAGGCCAAAACCGTTCCACTGACCGTTATAGATAGCCTGACCTTCTTGACGACCATCATAGACGTTGGCCATGTCACCGTAGTCGTTGAAGATATCGGTCTTGGCGACGGTTGCATTGTAGAAAGCAGTTTCTGTCTGACCAAACAGGAACTGGCCATACTGGGAACCATCGAAGCCAGCATAGATGTGACGAACCTTCAGCTCACGCTTGTCGCTGTCATAGGAGTTTTCGGAGGCCAGTTGCCACTCAGTTTTGGCAACGCCAGACCAGGTGTCATTCAGAGCCATTTTACCGGACCAGCCCAGACGGGCATAGGTGGTCAGCTCACCATCATTCTTGGAGTAAGAATCTGCGTCTGCATCGTAGGAGTCGTACTCGCCGAAGTACTGGGCATGTACACGACCGTAGATGTCGAAGGTGGTACCGTCTTTGTCATAGATGACGGCAGCGTTAGCTGCGGATGCAAACAGAGCCGGGATAGCAATAGCCAGAATTGTCTTTTTCATAGTTTCCAATGCCTACTGTAATTAAACACTAAGTCCTTGTTATTCCCTGTGTTAGCGATGTTCTTTGCATCACTATGGCGCCGAGACTATCACCGGGTTTTCGAATCCGCAATGAAAAAACTTGGAACTTTTTATGAAAACCATAGTCACAGGGAAAAATTTGTGAGCTGAATCTCACAATGTTTGCCCCATCAGGGAAAACGTTTACAGCGATACTCTCTGCCTGAATCCCTCTTTTTTGGTGGTTTATTGCAACCCCCTGTTCCCTCATAACATATGTGCAAAGCCGGGGCTGACCCGACTGCTTCTCCCCTGCCTCGACCCGGGCCGCCTGTTGCGGGTATCCTGTTGCCATCCACACCGACACGGCCACACCTTCTTTATGCTATCGACTCGCCTCAAAGCCACCATCCGCAATACCTATCGCCAGATTGCCGATGGTTTACCCGGTTTTGTGCCGCGCAAGGAGCAGAATTTCCTGGTTGCCGAAATCGCCAAGACCCTGACGGGAGAATATGACAGGAGTCGCCGCATCCTGGTGGCCGAGGCTGGCACCGGCATCGGCAAGTCCCTCTCTTATGCCCAGGGGGCCATACCAGTGGCACGGCTGACCCAGAAGAAGCTGGTGATCTCCACCGCCACCGTGGCCCTGCAGGAGCAGCTCATCCACAAGGATCTTCCCTTTTATCACCGTCACAGCGAGCTGCCGTTTCGTTTCATGCTGGTCAAGGGGCGCCAGCGCTACTGCTGCGAGCACCTGCTGGAGCAGGCGGCAAACGGCAGCGAGATGGCCAATTTCGAACTCGACTTCGGCGCATTGAGCAAACACAAGCCATCGGACGCTGACAAAGCGTGCTACCAGGGGCTGTGGCAGGCCTACACAGAAGGCAAGTGGGACGGGGATCGGGACAACTGGCCCAAACCCATTCCGGACCCTTGCTGGGATCGCATCGCCGCCGACCGTCACACCTGCAACAAGGCCCTGAGCCACCATCAGCACTGCCCCTTCCATCGGGCCCGCAACGACATGGACGCGGCAGACGTGCTGGTGGTCAACCACGCCCTGCTGCTCTCCGACCTCACCATGGGGGGCGGCATCATATTACCGCCGCCGGACGAGTGCATCTATGTGCTGGACGAAGCCCACCACCTGCCCACCATCGCCCGGGATCACGGCGCCGCCAGCGCCAGCATCAAGGGATCCCGCCGCTGGCTGGAAAAGCTGGTGCAAAGCGCGGGCAAGCTGGCCAGGACGCTGAACAAGGAGAGCCTGCTCGACCCCCAGCTCAAACTGCAGGATGCCCTGGCCTCTCTCCAGCCGGATCTCAAGGCACTCGAGCAGTGGCTCGCCAGCAATGATCACCTCTTTGGCGGCGAGCCCCACCACAGATTCGCCGATGGGGTACTGCCGGATCCCCTGCCCATGCTGGCGGAAAACCTCAAGGAGGCGAGCAAGAAGGCACTGAGGGCGCTGGACAGAATGCAGGGGGCCATCGGCGAGGCGCTCAAGGATGGCGACATCCGTCGCAAGGAGGCCGAGCCTCTGCTGGCGGAGAGCGGTTTTCACCTGCAGCGGCTCGAGAGCTTCTGCGCCCTCTGGGAGATGCTGAGCCGCCATGTTCCCACCGGCAAGACCCCCCTCGCCCGCTGGATGGCCAGAAGCGAGGACGGGGACATCTGGTTGCACGCCTCCCCCATCGAGGTGGGGTATCTGCTGGAGGAGTGGCTCTGGTCCCGCTGTCTCGGGGCCGTGCTGGTGTCGGCGACCCTCACCGCCCTCTCCTCCTTCAGTTATTTTCGCCACCAGGTGGGGCTCAAGGAGCATGACGGCACCCGCTATCTGCGGCTGCGCTCCCCCTTCGACTACCACAAGGCCGAACTCTATCTGCCCAAGATGGCCCATGAGCCCAGTGCCCCCGCCTTCACCCAGGAGTTGATCGATACCCTGCCCCGTCTGCTGGCAGGCAAGGAGGCCAGCCTGGTGCTCTTCTCCTCCTATCGCCAGATGAACGAGGTGGCGGTGGGGCTGCGGGCCAAGGGGATGTCGCTCCTGGTACAGGGGGAAGCGTCCCGCAGCGCCCTGCTCCTCCTGCACAAACAAAAGTGCGACGGCGGCCAGGCCAGCATCCTCTTTGGCACCGGCAGCTTCTCGGAAGGGCTGGATCTGCCCGGCCACTACCTCACCAACCTGGTGATCACCAAGCTCCCCTTCGCGGTGCCCAACTCCCCCGTGGAAGAGGCGACCGCTGAGTGGATAGAGCAGCGCGGCGGCAACCCCTTCCTGCAACTGACGGTGCCGGAGGCGTCGCGCAAGCTCATCCAGGCCTGTGGCCGCCTCATCCGAAAAGAGGCGGATCGGGGGCGGGTCACCATCCTGGACCGGCGCCTGCTGACCAAGCGCTACGGCAAGGGGCTGCTGGACGCCCTCCCCCCCTTCACCCGACGCATCGAGTGACACGGCTGACGCCCGCCATGCGATCCCCTGTCTCTCATGTCAGGAGGGGGCAGGAAGATAGAAGAGCACGCTGCCCGCAGGACTCGGGGCAGCGGGATCCACACCCCGCACACCGGAAGGCGCCATAAACGGCTATTGCCGCTGTGGGGCAAACCTGTAAAAATGACCCCCTATTTTTCAGTGGGCAATTGCCTGACTGTTCAAGGAGATGAAATGAAACTGACTGTTCTGGTACCGGCCCTGGCTGGTCTGTTGTGGGCAGGTAGCGCCCTGGCCGCTAGCCAACTGGAAATTACGAATCCCTATGTCATCCAGCTGCTCGATGGCGAACCCGTCAACCCCCAGCTGCTCGACAAAGCCACCGTCTTCTCCCTGGAGCCCGGCAGGCACCAGGTCGTGGTCGCCTTCGAGGGCAACTACTCCAGCCGCAGTGAAACCAAGCTGGTCACCGCCGAGCCCCTGGTGATCAACTTCACCGCCGCCGACAACCAGCAACTCTTCCTCGACTTCAAGAAGCCCCGCAAGGAAGAAGAAGCCAAGCGTTTCGTCAAGGAACAGAACGTCGTTCTGAAAGACAAATCCACCGGCCAGGTCCTGAAATCCGAGCAGTTCGTCATGCCGACCGTGGGTGGCTTCCAGCTGACCCGTGACTATCAGCAGGAGCTGCTGAAGATGGGCAAGGCCTTCAACCAGCCCAAGACCGTTTCCGTCTCCACCGCCGCCGTGATGGCTGCCGCCAGCGCACCGGTGGAAGTGGCCCCGAGCAAGGCCATGAGCAACCCGGAAGCCCTGACCCAGCTGCAGAGCTGGTACAACAAGGCCGATGCGGAGACCCGCAAAGCCTTCCAGATCTGGGTGATCCAGCAGCAGTAAGGCGCATCGCACGCCTGCATCGAGGGGAGCCTGGCTCCCCTTTTTCATACCCGTTCATGGCCGATGCTTCATGTCACTGCGCATCTTCTATCACCCCCACTACTCCGCCCTGACACTGCCCGAGCGTCACCGCTTCCCCCTGGCCAAGTACCAGGCGCTGTTTGAACGCCTCGTCGCCCTCGACTATCCGCTGGCACAGGCCACCCCTGCCAGCCGTGAGCAGATAGAGAAGGTGCACGATGCGGCCTATGTACAGGCCGCCCTCGCCGGCACCCTCGATGAAGGGGCCATTCGCCGGCTCGGCTTTCCCTGGTCTCCCCTGCTGATAGAACGTACCATGCACTCGGTCGGCGCCACCCTGGCCGCCAGCCGCCACGCCCTTGCGCAGGGCTGCGGACTGCAGATCTCCGGTGGCTACCACCACGCACACCGGGGATTTGGCAGCGGCTTCTGCCTCTTCAACGACCTTGTGATCGCAGCGCGAACCTGCCTGGACGAGGGACTCTGCGAGCGGGTACTGATCGTGGATCTCGATGTCCATCAGGGAGATGGCAGCGCCGCCCTGTGCACGGGCAGCCGTGACATCATCACCCTCTCCCTGCACGGGGAACACAACTTCCCCCGCCACAAGCCAGCCTCCCATCTGGACTTTCCCCTGCCAAGCGGCATGGAGGACGACGCCTATCTCGAGACCCTGGACCAGGCCCTCGCCCTGGCTCATCGCCTCTACGCCCCTGACTTCATCCTCTATCAGGCCGGGGTGGATGTGCACCGGGACGACGAGCTAGGCTACCTCTCCCTGAGCGACTCCGGCGTGCGCCAGCGCGATGCCATGGTCTTTGACTCTGCGCTTCGCCACGGGCTGCCCATCACCGCCGTACCGGGAGGGGGTTACCGGCGAGACTGGCAGCAGTTGATCCCGCTGCACCTCTCGCTCTTTGAAGTAGCAAGGCACCGGTTTGGTTGAGCGGCACCACCCGGCCCATGACGAAAAAGAGGCGACCCTTGGGTCGCCTCTTCTATATCAGTGCACAGGGATGATGACGCCGTCTGCCCTCAGGCATGGGCCATTGGCGTCGGGTGCTCGCCCATCTTGCGCAGCAGCATCAGCAGATAGACCAGGGAGACCCCGGCAATCACCATGAACAGCAAATGATCCGAGTAGTGCTGCATCAGGAGCGCCGTCAGGGTGGGCCCGAGCAGGCTGCCGATGGTGTAGCTCAGCAGCAGCGCCTGGTTCATGGCCACCAGTTGATGCTGCTCCACCTTCTCGCAGGCCCAGGCCATGGCCACCGGGTAGAGCGTGAAGCCCGCGGCCCCCAGAATGAACAGCGTCGGTCCCATGGCCGCGTTGCCGAGCATCGCCATGGCCCCCAGGATCACCACCAGCACCTGTACCCGCAGCACCGGCAGGCGCCCGAAACGATCAGCCAGACGCCCCACCGGCCATTGCCCCAGGATGCCTGCGCTCACCATCACCGCCATCCAGTAGCCGATGGCCCCGTCGCTCACCCCCTGGTGGTTCAGATAGAGCGGCATCAGACCATAAAGCACCCCCAGCACGATGCCGGAGAGGATGCAGCCGTTCACCCCCAGACGCGCCTGACGCATGCGCAGCATCGGCCAGACCGGAGTCCTGGCCTGGTGGTTCCCTGACGGACTGGCGATGCGGGTGAACAAGAGCGGCAGCATGGCCGCCAACACCAGGGCGGTCAGCCAGGGCAGCACCGCCATCAGCGACGTCGGCACCTTGCTCACCAGCAGTTGCCCAAGCACAGTGCCCACGTAATAGACCATCATGTAGGCAGCCAGCAGGCGACCCCGATTGCGGGCGTTGCCGCTGCACATCAGCGCGCTCTCCACCACCACCCAGATCATGGCGCAGCCGACCCCGGCGATGAATCGCCAGGCGAGCCAGCTCCAGAACGCCAGGGTAATGCCGAGCCCGACGCAGCCTGCGGCAAAGAGCGCACTGGCCAGGTAGTAACTGCGATTGAAGCCGCAGCGGGCGATGAGTCTGCCCGCCAGCAGGGTTCCCAGCAGGTTGCCGGTGAAATAGGAGGAGCCGACCATGCCGACCTGCCAGGTGG
Organism: Aeromonas sp. MaB10011B; assembly: GCF_017939325.1. NCBI lineage: Bacteria > Pseudomonadati > Pseudomonadota > Gammaproteobacteria > Aeromonadales > Aeromonadaceae > Aeromonas > Aeromonas sp. MaB10011B. The sequence continues at coordinate 91,891 of NZ_JAGKRK010000001.1, forward strand.
GCAGATGCTCATGGGCGAGCCAGAGCGGCACCAGGGTATTCAATACCGCGATGGCCAGGGTCAGCAACAGCAGGCCACAGAGCAGGAGCAGCACCGGGCGGGAGTATGTGGTCATGGATAGAACCGTGGGGAGAGGCAAAATGCGAGCGCATCATGCCACCGCCTGTGCCTTTGTCAATCGGCACTGAGGCCGGGTCGCAAGGTTTTTCTGCCCACCGTGATGGCAACGCGGCACGGCCCTCCCCTGACGGGAGCCTCATCCCCTTGATTGGCCGGCACGTTGGTCATGATAAGGAGAAGCGGGCGGTTGAATATCGCCCCTGTGCCTCCCTCACGCCAGAGCGCCATGACCAGAAGAGGCGACCCAGGGCCGCCTCTTCTTGTTATCAAGCACAACCTATCGTGCACAACGCCGGTCAGCGCTGGCGCTTCTTGGCGTACTTGCGACGAGCCCGGGCCTGGCGCTCCTCTTCCCGCTTCGCCTTCTCCCTGGCTTTCTGCTCAGCCTCGGCCTCGGCTTCCACTATCTCGACGCTCACCATCTCTGGCGTCTCCAGGGAGATCCGCCCCAGCATGCCGGACCGGAATTCATTGACCAGGATTTCCGAGGCCTTGTGCAGATCCGCAAGCCCCCCCTTGCGCATGAAGCCGCGCTGACGGGCAATGAGATCCAGCAGCTCGATCTCGGTCTCCGGCAGCTCGCTCAGCTGGTAGCGTGCCTTGATGCGCTCCGGATAGGCCTTGATGAAGTAGTCGGCGGCAAACATGGCGATGTCGGCGTAATCGAAGACGGTATCCTTGATGGCCGCCGTGATCGCCAGTCGATAACCGCAGGAGGGCGGGTTGAGCTTGGGCCACAGGAAGCCAGGGGTGTCCGTCAGGATGACGTGGTTGTCGAGCTTGATCCGCTGCTGGGACTTGGTCACCCCCGCCTCGTTGCCGGTCTTGGCGATGATGCGCCCCGCCAGGGTGTTGATCAGGGTGGACTTGCCCACGTTGGGGATGCCCATGATCATGGCGCGCACCCCGCGCAGCTCGAAGTTGCGCTCCGGCAGCATCTCGTGGCACAGGGTCAGCAGTTGCTTGATCATCGTAGGCTCCTGCTGGGTCAGGGGCAGAGCCTTGATCCCCTTCTCCTGCTCCATGTGGGCCACCCACAGCGCGGTGATCTCGGGGTCGGCAAGGTCTGCCTTGTTGAGCACCTTGATCACCGGCGTCTCCCCGCGCAGCTCCGGCACCAGGGGGTTCTCGCTGGAGAAGGGGATGCGGGCGTCGAGCATCTCGATGATGACATCGACCTGGGGCATGACCTCTGCAATCTCTTTGCGGGCCTTGTGCATGTGGCCGGGGAACCAGTTGATGGACATATCCGTTACTCTCTCATTGGCATGCGGTCCCCTCTCGGGGCTGCGGGCGCTCGGGGTTGCGGGTGCGTGGTGATGCGCCAGACCGCTGGCACTCATCGCAAGGGGGCGCATTTTACCTGCTGCGGCCCCGATTTGACAGGCTATTCTGGCCGGGTGTTGTCACCCGGGTGGCCGGATGCCCGCCACGCCACCGGGAGGTGAGTGGCAGAACACAATCAACATAACCCATTGATATAAGATAACATTTGCAAGGCGCTTTCACCGTATTGTCATCTCTCTTCACTAAAAGTGTCATCTGCCCCCTCTAGGCTGCGCTCAGGTTTCACAAGGAGCGAACCCCAATGAGAAAGATGGCAGGACTTGCAGTGATGATAGGCGCCGCCCTGGCCGCCGGCTGCAACTCCAACAACGACAGCAACACCCCGGAACCCAGCGCCAAGAACGTGATCTTCTTCCTCGGCGACGGCATGGGTCTCAACACCCTGACCGCCTCCCGGATCTATGGCGTCGGCGAAGAGGGCAGCCTCACCATCGACACCCTGCCGGAAACGGCCTTCATCAAGACCTTCTCCCACGATGCTCAGGTGACCGACTCGGCCCCCTCCATGGCGGCCTACATGACCGGGGTCAAGAGCAACAACGGCGTCATCAGCATGGACAGCGACGCCACCCAGGAGAGCGATTGCAGCCAGAGCGGCGGCAAAGCGGTGACCACCCTGCTGGAGCTGGCCAAGGCCGATGGCCGTGGCACCGGCGTGGTCACCACCACCCGGGTCACCCACGCCACCCCGGCCGCCACCTATGCCCATATCTGCAACCGGGACCTGGAGGCTGATATCGCCGTCCAGATGGTGCCGGGGGGCAGCGGTTACAACAGCGCCCTGAAGGAGGGGCTGGACGTGGTGCTCGGGGGCGGCAGCAGCTTCTTCCTGCCCAGCGCCGACAAGGGCAAGCGGACCGATGGTCGCAACCTCATCGACGAGATGAAGGCGAAGGGCTATCAGTTTGCCGCCACCCTGGACGAGCTGAACCAGGCCGATGCGAGCAAGCCGCTGCTGGGCCTGTTTGGCTCAAGCCACATGAAATATGACCTGGACCGGCCCGCCAGCGAGCCGTCACTGGCCCAGATGACCCTGGCTGCCATCAAGCAGCTCAAGGGCAAAGAGAAGGGCTACTTCCTAATGGTGGAAGGGGGGCGTATCGACCACGCCCTGCACGACACCAACGCCAAGCGCGCCCTGCAGGATACCCTCGCCTTCGACAACGCCATCCTGGCCGCCATCAATGAAGTGAAGAAAACCGATCCCGAGCTGAAAAACACCCTGATCGTGGTCACCGCCGACCATGACCACACGCTTGTGCTCAACGGGTACGCCAAGCGCACCGGCAAGACCACGGCAGGCAATGCGGGCGTGCTCGGGCTGGTGAAGAACTACGAGACCGGCGAGCCAAGCAAGGATAGCGATGGCATGCCCTACACCATCATCGGCTTTGGCAACGGCTACAACCGAGTGGATGGCCCGCGCAGCAGCGTGGCGGCCCTCGACGACGCCACCACCTCCGCCGACGACTATCACCAGGAGGTGGTGGTCAAGGTGGGCGAGATAGGCAACGAGACCCACGGCGGTACCGATGTCTTCCTCGGCGCCATCGGCCAGGGGGCGGAGCGCTTCCACGGCTCTCTCGACAACACCGCCGTGTTCGGCAAGATCAAGGCTGCGGCCAAGCTGTAAGGGATTATCAGGATGAACATCACCATGAAAAAGACGCTGGTCTGCACCGCCCTGCTCGGCACGCTTGGCGGCCTCTCCCAGGCGCACGCCGCCGATGCCAAGAACGTCATCCTCTTTATCGGTGACGGCATGGGTCCCACCGTGCTCACCGCCACCCGCCTGTTCAAGGTGGGGGAAGAGGGGGATCTCGAGATGATGAAACTGCCCCAGAGCGCGCGCATCAAGACCTTCTCCCACGATGCCCAGACCACGGACTCCGCCCCCTCCATGGCGGCCTACACCACCGGCGTCAAGATGAACAACGAGGTGATCGCCATGAGCAGCGACACCAGGGCCGTGGCACCGTCCAAGGATGCCAACGGCAACAAGGGCATCAACAACTGCACCAGCGACAACGGAAGCCCGGTGCCCACCATTCTCGAGCTGGCCAAGGCAGCCGGCAAGTCGGTGGGAGCCGTCACGACCACGGAGCTCACCCATGCCACCCCGGCGGCGACCTATTCCCATATCTGCCACCGGGATGCGGCCTACGCCATCGCCGAGCAGGCGGTACCGGGCGGCGCCGGCTTCAACCAGGCGCTGGGGGATGGGGTCGATGTGCTGATGGGGGGCGGCGCCAACCACTGGACGCCCTACAGCGCCAGCAACAAGGGCGGCCGGGCCGACGGCCGGGATCTCACCGCCGAGCTGACCGCCCGGGGCTACCGCTATGTCACCACCAAGGATGAGCTCTCTGCTGTCAACTCGGGCAAGGTGCTGGGGCTGTTCAGCACCAAATCCCACCTCGACTACGAACTGGACCGCGTCGCCAAGGGGGCGGCTAGTACCCAGCCGTCCCTCTCCGAGATGACCGCCAAGGCGATCGATCTGCTCAGCCAGAACAGCCAGGGCTACTTCCTGATGGTGGAGGGGGGACGTATCGACCACGCCCTGCATGCCACCAACGCCAAGCGATCCCTGACCGATGCGGTGGCGCTGGACGAGGCGGTCAAGACGGCCCTCGGCAAAGTGGATTTGAGCGATACCCTGATCGTGGTCACCGCCGACCACGACCACACCATGACCATCAACGGCTATTCAGCCAAGGGCAACAAGGTGCTGGATCTGGTCAAGAACGCCGATGGCTCGACCCAGAACGACGCGGACGGCAAGCCGTTCACTACCCTGGTATTCGGCAACGGCCCCAACCGCCAGGACCAGCGTCCCACCCTCACCAGCGATGAGGTGATGGCGGATGACTACCTACAGGAGACCGGGGTCAAGCTCGGCTCCGAGACTCACGGCGGCGGAGATGTGATGCTGTTCGCGGGCGGCGCAGGCAGCAGCCAGTTCAAGGGCACCCTCGACAACACCCGGGTGTTCGGCAAGCTCAGGGAGGCCCTCGGCCTGTGATAAAGGGGCCCGGCACCTCGCCGGGCACCTTTTCCGTCGAGCGAGAGACGATGATGAAATATCTGCTTTCTTTATGGCTGCTGGGCAGCGCCCTCTCCTTCCCCCTCCTGGCCGACGAGGTGCCCGATCTGGCCGCCCGCATCCGCTACGTGGACAGGGTGACCGGCAGCGACGGCATCACCCGGGAGAGCCAGTGGCAGGAGAAGTGGCTGCGGGTCGGTGACCAGGTGTGGAGCCAGCGGCTCATTCCCGTTCCCCTGGCCCGTGCCTATCACGCCACCCATGATGCCCGCCCCGGCCACAAACACTTCACTCACCAGATGGCGGCACGCTGGGTCACCCGCAGCGAGGGAGACGCACTCCAGTTGCGCTACGCCGATGCCTGGCACAACCAGCTGGTGGAGGTACCGCAGGAGGAGTACGGCCAGGTGGCCTTCAAACCGGAGTGGGCGCGGATCCGCCACCTCATCAACCCTTCCCTGTTAGAGGGAATGACACCGCTGGATGAGGCCGCCCCCGACCAGGCGAACTGGTATGAGACCCGCGAAGGTCGCCAGCGTACCCGCATCCTCTGGTCGAGCCGCTGGCAGTTGCCCCTGGTGGTGGAGTCGGCAAGCCTCGACGGTTATCGCAGCTACCGGATGGAGGTGACGCTCAAGCCGCTGCCAAAGACCCTCCCCTGGCAGCAACTGGCAGGGTACCAGACCCTGGATCTGCGGGATTTCTTCGACTGATCCCCCCAGGCTGCAATCGCCTGGCTGACATGACGTAACGGGATGTTACACTCTCTGTACTCATCCCGGACCCGAACATCCATGCGCCTTGTTACTCTGCTTCTGCTGCTCTCCCCTCTGATCGTCTGCGCCTTTTCGGCCCGTGCCGTGGTCGTCGTGGCCGCGGACATTCCCCCCTATGTGATCCGCGCCCAGCAGGGTGCGCCGAGCGGCATGGCCATCGAGGTGCTGGAGGAGGCTGCCCGCCGCCTCGGGGAACCGCTCGAGATCGAGTTGATGCCGCTGGCTCGCGCCCTCAGCCAGGCCAGCCACCGCCCGGATGTCCTGTTGTTGCCCCCGGCCCGAAATACCCAGCGCGAACCACTGTTTCTCTGGATTGCCCCCCTGCTGGAGGAGGCCTTCGTGCTGGTCAGCCATCGCCGTCACCATCCAGCGCCGCTCTCCATGAAGACGTTGCCTGGCCTCACCGTTGGCGTGATGCGTGGCTCCCATAGCCAGAGCCTGATCCAGCCGCTGACAGGGGTGACCCAGGAGCTGGTCACCGAGGAGGTCAGCAACGCCAGCAAGCTGGCGCGCGGCCGCATCCAGGCCTGGGCGGTGGCCTGGAACACCGCCCGTTACAACCAGCAGCGGGCGGGTCTGCCGCTCCCGGATCTGGTGCGGGGCGAGACCTTGCAGCAGAGCACCCTCTACCTGGCCGCCAGTCCCCGCTTCTCCCGCAGCGAGGCGCTGCGCTGGCGCCGGGTCATTCAGGAAATGAGGGAGGATGGCAGTCTCGCGCGCATCCTGCACCAGTACGATTACCAGGCTCCCTGATGAGAAAGTCAGCCCAATTGCCAAACCACCCCAGAATGGTTATGGTATCTCCATGAAAGCAATCATGATTTTTTCCAGTACGCTCACACCCCGCTGAGCCCCCGCCCTCGCCCCGCTGCGCGAGTCGCTCGGGGGCATCGCTTTTGCTGTCTGCTTTTTACCCTTGCACCGTTTTTTGTCGACCAGTCTGCCCGTCATCCTGGTCCCTTCAGTCCTTGATAAGGAAATACCCTATGAAACAGCCTCATCTCGTCATCTCCAGCCTGGATCTGGATCGCATCGAACAGCTGCTTGGCAACCACCCCCAGCACCTTGCCCTGCAAGAGGAGCTGGATCGCGCCGAGATCCGCGAACCCGCCGACATGCCGCCGGACGTGGTGACCATGAACAGCACGGTGCGCTTCAAGATGCAAAACAGCGGCAACGACTTCTGCCTGACGCTGGTCTATCCGAAGGATGTGCAGGGGGACGAATCGAAGATCTCCGTGCTGGCGCCAGTGGGCAGCGCCCTGCTGGGGCTCAAGGTGGGTGACAGCATCGCCTGGCCGGGGCCGGCCGGTCGCACCATCCAGGTGGAGATCCTGGAAGTGGTCTATCAGCCGGAACGCGCGGGGGAGTTGCACCGCTGACAGGCTGCCAGGCTGCCATTCAGATCTGATGCGACCAGGTGGCTGACTCGGTATGCCTTTGTCCGGTCGGAGTCAAGGGCCACCGGCCGGGCATGACCTGACGGGGGATCAGGCCCCCTGACAGATCCGGTTCTTGCCCTCCCGCTTGGCCTGATAGAGAGCGCGATCTGCCTGGCTGAACAGGGTGTCAAAGTGCCATTCGCGGGCGCTGGGCGCCCACCCCAGGCTGGCCGTCACCCGGACCCCCTTCAGCCCCAGCGTTTCTATCCCCTGGCGGATCTGCTCGCAGCGCGCCTGCTGGGCCAGGGGGTCCCGCTCGGGCAACAGCAACACAAACTCTTCCCCGCCGAAGCGGCTGGCCACCAGATCCCGCTGGCCGGCAAGATAGCGACCCACCGCCTCCAGCACCCTGTCCCCGGTCTCGTGACCGTGGCGATCATTGATCTGCTGAAGTCGTCGAGATCCAGCACCACCAGCGCCCCCAGCCTTGCCATCGTCACGCAGTGATCCATGAAGCCGCGCCGGTTCAGGAGGCCGGTCAGGGGATCCTGGCTGGCCTGTCGACGCAGGGCCAGGGCCCGGTACTGGGTACAGAGCAGCAGCACCCCGAAGGTCGACAGATAGTTGCCCATCAGCATGGAGAGGAAGGGGAGCACATTGACCGCATGCTGATCCATCAGGACCCGCACCTCGCCGCCGAGCAGGGCCCCCATGTGCACCAGATTGAAACCGTAGAGCAGGATGTTGACCACGGTGAACACCAGCACCGCAGGCAGATAGTCAGGGTAGCCATGGCGCCAGATGAGCCAGACAATCACCGCCCCCACCATCATGTAGCTCAGGCAGGCCAGCAGCACCCGGGGGGCCATCTTGTCGTTGAAGATGACGCTCCAGCAGAGGATCAGCAGATAGACCAGCATGAAGAGGGTGAAGGCCCGCCAGTTTGGCGGCTCCCCGAAGAAGCGCTGGATGGCGAGTGGCATCAGGGCGAGGCAGAAGGTGATGAGCAGGTTGGCCAGCCAGATCCCCGCGATATGGGGGGAAAATGCCTGCATGAAGAAGAGCGATTGCGCCGCCAGGGCACAGAGGCTGGACCACCACCAGAGCCCGAGACCGGGTATTTCCCTGTGGGTCGACCAGATGATGGAGAGGGTGATGAATCCCAGGCTGTAGCCCCCGAGGGCCATCAACATCAGGGTAAATACGTCCAGATTGAGCAGAATTGAGGCGTCCATTCCCGAACCTTCCAATGGGGATGGCTGAGTATATGGGAAGCCCATGACAAGACACAGAGGGAGCCTATTGGCCGGGCAAAAATATTTGCCCGGCTCGCACGCCCCATTCCCCGTGAAGCGTGCCGGACAACGCCCTGTCTGTGCCCGGATTTTCCACCGAGACGGCCGCCGGATATTTTGCACTTGAACCGGCGCCATTAGATAGATATGTTGTTTTCATGTGGTTTTATGAGTCACCACGACGGATAAAAGTCTCCATAACTTATTGAGTCTTCTGGCACAAACAGGTTTTGGTACATTTTTCATCCAACGAACCATTCATAGAATCTCATATGGGGCTTTTGCCCCGACCAAGACAATAATCCTGTCTTGCCTGCTGCCGGATGCAGCAGTCTCTTGTGCCATGGAGTCGCACGGGAGCAGGTTCAAGGCCGACCACATTTACGACAGAGACGTCATTTATGATCAAAAAACTCATTCTTTCTACCCTGCTGCTGTGCGGGCTGGCCAACGCCGCGCCCACTTCCACCCTGGATGCCGTGCTGGAGCGCGGTGTGCTGCGGGTCGGCTTCGATGCCGGCTATCAACCCTTCGAGATGACCAACAAGCAGGGCCAGTACATCGGCTTTGACGTGGATCTCGCCAAGATGGTCGCCAAGGAGATGGGCGTGAAGGTGGAGTTCGTCAACACCGCCTGGGACGGCATCATCCCCGCGCTCTTGACCGACAAATTCGACGTCATCATGGGCGGCATGACCGTCACTCCCCAGCGCAACCTGCGCGTGAACTTTGCCGATCCCTACATCGTCGTCGGCCAGACCATCGTGCTTCGCAAAGACAAGGCGGGCGAAATCAAATCCTTCCAGGACCTCAACGATCCCAAATACAAGATCGCGGTCAAACTCGGCACTACGGGTGAGCAAGCGGTCAAGCGCATGATCCCCAAAGCCACCCTGCTGCAGTTTGAAACCCAGGATGACGCCAAGCTGGAAGTGATCAACGGCAAGGTGGATGCCTTCGTCTACGACCTGCCCTACAACGCCATCTTCGCGTCCCAGAACCAGGGCGCCGTGGTGCACCTCGACAAGCCGTTCACCTTCGAGCCGCTGGCCTGGGCCATCCGCAAGGGGGATCAGGACACCCTCAACTGGTTCAACAACTACCTGCGCCAGATCAAGGGTGACGGCAGCTACGACCGTCTCTACAAGAAGTGGTTTGAATCCACCGCCTGGCTGAACCAGCTCAAATAACCTCTCAAAGGGGCGGCATGCCGCCCCTTCACGCAGACTCCCCACACGATAACGACAAAAGAGGTTGTGACAGTGATCAACCCCAAACTCACAAGACAGATGGAAAAACAGCCCAATCAGCTGCTCTGGCACGGGATCTTCCTGCTGCTGGTGCTGGCCGCCATTTTCGGCATCTACAAGGCCGTGCAGGCTGTGGATTACACCTGGCGCTGGGAACGCATTCCCCAGTACATCGCCTATCAGGCAGAACAGAAACACTATGCCGAGTTTGACGGCACTGTGGTCGCGGACAAGGGACAGCTCTTCCTGCAAGACGATCTCGACCCCAGCCGCCGTCAGGCCATCGCTCCCAAGGGCTCCCAGCTGGCTGAAGGGGATACCGTCTTCCTCGGCGATACCCTGGATGTGCAACTGAGCTGGACCGCCGGCCCCATTGCCTGGGGCGTCTGGGTCACGGTCAAGCTCTCCCTGGTGGCAGGCATCTTCGCCATCCTGCTTGGCACCCTGGCCGGGCTCGCCCGCCTCTCCCCCAATCCGGCCCTGCGCAACCTGGCCGTGACCTATGTGGAGCTCATCCGTGGCACCCCGTTGCTGGTGCAGATCTTCATCGTCTATTTCTTTATCGGCACCGTGCTGAACCTCGACCGATTCACCGCTGGTGTGGCGGCGCTCGCGGTCTTCACCGGCGCCTACGTGGCGGAGATCGTGCGCGCCGGCATCAGCTCCATTCACAAGGGGCAGATGGAAGCGGGCAGAAGCCTTGGCATGACCTCGGCCCAGACCATGCGCTACGTCATCCTGCCCCAGGCCTTCAAACGGGTGCTGCCACCGCTCGCGGGTCAGTTCATCAACCTCATCAAGGACTCCTCTCTGGTCTCCGTCATCTCCATCACCGATCTCACCAAGGCGGGGCGCGAAGTGGTCAGCTCCACCTTCAGCCCGTTCGAGGTGTGGTTCACCGTGGCTCTGCTCTATCTGGTGCTGACCGGCACTCTCTCCTTCCTGGTGCGTCGTCTGGAGGTGAAATATGCGCGCAGCAACTGATCCCGTTATCAAGGCGCCATCGGTGTCGAAACGTTCTGCCATCACCGGCACTCCCTGTCCCTTCCCGGTGCGTCGTCTGGAGGTGAACTATGCGCGCTGCAACTGATCCCATCATCAAGGCGACCGGTGTAGAGAAGTTCTACGGCACTGAGGTGCACGCCCTGAAAAACGTCAGCACCCAGGTGGCCGAAGGGGAAGTGGTGGTGATCGTGGGGCCGAGCGGCTCGGGCAAGTCCACCTTCCTGCGCACCCTCAACCAGCTGGAGACCATCAACGATGGCAATATCGTGGTCGACGGCATCAGCCTCACCGAACCCGGGGATGTCAACAAGCTGCGGGAAGAGGTGGGCATGGTGTTCCAGTCCTTCAACCTCTTCCCTCACCTGACGGTGCTGGACAACATCACCCTGGCCCCTCAGAAGGTGAGAGGGCTCTCTCGCCAGGAGGCAGAGGAGCGAGCCAAGGCCCTGCTGCTCAAGGTCGGTCTCTCCAACAAGGCCCAGAGCTACCCCTCCCAGCTCTCCGGCGGCCAGCAGCAGCGGGTGGCCATCGCCCGGGCGCTCGCCATGCAGCCGCGCATCATGCTGTTTGACGAGCCCACCAGCGCCCTCGACCCCGAAATGGTGGGAGAGGTGCTGGACGTCATGAAGGGGTTGGCCCGCGAAGGGATGACCATGGTGGTGGTGACTCACGAGATGGGCTTTGCCCGGGAAGTGGCGGACAGGGTGCTCTTCATGGAGAGCGGCGAGCTGCTGGTGGACGAGAAACCCGCCGACTTCTTCGACAATCCACCCTCCCCGCGCCTGCGCCAGTTCCTGAGCCAGGTGCTATAACCCGCGATGCACCAACACGAAGAGGGAGCCCATGGCTCCCTCTTCTATGCTTGCCTTCCCCCCAGATCATCTCCCTGGCGCATTGCTTGCCGCAGCCTTTTGCCATCGGGTTGTCACCACGCCAACGAGCAAGGATGTTAATGAAATTTTAAATTCATCCGGTATGCTGACATCCAACTGGTCCAACCGGATGGCTCACATGGATGTGCAACTGCTCCTGCTCTACCTCTCGCCCCTCTTTCTGGTTTTCATCGGCTGGGAGATGCTCTACCTGCGAAAACACGGCGCCGCCTATCCCACGGCGGGCTACCAGTGGAAGGATCTCTTCGCCAATGCCACCCTGGCACTGATGCATCAGGGGGGCGATGCCCTGGCCGCCATTGCCATCGCCTATCTCTATGACACCCTCTGGGGCTGGCGATTATTCGATATCGAGCTGAACCTCTGGAGCCTCTTGCTGCTCTTTCTGTTGCAGGATCTCTGCTACTGGCTGTTCCACTTCGCGAGCCACCATGTGCGCTGGCTCTGGGCCTCCCACGTGGTGCACCACAGCTCGGAGCGGCTCAACCTCTCCACCGCCTTTCGCCAGAGCCTGATGTACCCGGTCTCCGGCATGTGGCTGTTCTGGATCCCCATGATCCTCATCGGCTTCCCCCCCGAGGCGGTGGTGGCCACCGTGCTCTTGAGCCTGGGTTTTCAGTTCTTCGTCCACACCCAGGTGGTGGGCAAGCTGGGCAAACTTGAATGGATCTTCAACACCCCGTCCCACCACAGGGTGCACCACGCCAGCAATGCCAGATACATCGATCGCAACTTCGCCGGCGTGCTCATCATCTGGGACCGGCTGTTTGGCACCTTCGTGGAAGAAGACTTGGGCGAGCCGTGCCGTTTCGGCATCACCAAGCCAATTCACAGCTTCAACCCCCTCACCCTCACCTTCCACGAGTGGCGCGACATGCTGCAAGAGGCCCGGGGCCTCCCATGGCGGCAAAAGCTCGCCGTGCTGTTTGGCAAACCGGCGGGCCCCACCAGCGGTTGACCCACCGACCAGGATAAAAAAGAGCGCACAGGGGCGCTCTTTTTCATGACAGGGACAACCCCCGGGTCAGACGTGAACGAAGGACCAGACGGCGGGGATCAGGCTCAGCAGCGTCACCCCGGCCAGCAGCCGTTCGCGCCCGCTGAGCCGCTGTTCGGCGCCGAGCTGGCGACGGCTGTAGAGAAACAGCAGCAGACCCGGCCCGTAGAGCAGAAGCGACAGCAGCAGGTACTCCACCCCGGCGGCGTAGAGCAGCCAGAAACCATAACCGCTCGACACCAGCGCCACCACCCGCATCAGGCCGCGGCCCTGCCCCCCCTTGCCACTGAAGACCAGCTTGAGCAGGAAGAGGCCGATGAGCAGGTAGGGCACCAGGATCATGGAGGTGGAGATGAGCAGCAGGTTGGTATACCCCTTGCCAAGCAGCCATACCAGCAGCAAGCAGCCCTGCACGGTCAGGCTGGTGAGCCAGAGCGAGGCGATGGGGGTGCCGTTGCGGTTCTCGCGCCGGAAGATGGCCGGGAAGGCCCCGTGACGCGCCGCGCTGAACGGCACCTCGGCCGAGAAGAGAGTCCAGCTCACGTAGGAGGCGAGCACCGACACGATGAGGCCGGCGCTGATGAGCAGCTTGCCCCAGGAACCCGTCATCTGGGCCATCAATCCCGCCATGGAGGGGTTGGGCAGGGCCGCAAGCTCCGGGCGGCTCAATATTCCGAGCGCCAGCACCGAGATGAGCACATAGAGCAGCAGCGCCAGCACCACGCCGAGCACGGTGGCGGTGCCCACGTCCCGCTTGTTTCTCGCCCGGGCCGAGAGCACCGCTGCCCCTTCGATGCCGGTGAAAACCCAGAGGGTGATGAGCATGGTGTTGCGCACCTGCTCGGAGACCGGTACCGCCAGGGTGCTGCCCTCCTGATCCGCCGCAAAGGTGACCGGATCGAACCAGTAGCAGGCGAACAGGATGAACAGCAGCAGCGGCAGGCTCTTGGCCAGGGTCGCCACCAGATTGAACAGGGCCGCCTGCTGCACGCCTCGGGCCACCAGCAGGTGCACCGCCCAGAGGATGCAGGACTCGCCGACAAAAGCTGCCAATGTGTTGCCCTCGCCAAACCAGACCCGCTCCGGCGTGTCGACGAAGCTGCCCAGCGCCGCGAAGGCGATCACCAGATACCCCACCACGCCGATGGTGGCACAGAGCCAGTATCCCCAGGCGGAGAAGAACCCCACCAGCTCGCCAAAGCCGGCTCGGGCATAGCTGTAGATGCCGCCGTCGAGCTCGGGTTTGAGCCGCGACAGGTAAAGGAAGCTCATGGCCAGCGCCAGTATGCCGACCCCGGTGACGGCCCAGCCGATCAGCACGGCGCGGGCGCCCGCCACATCGGCCATGTTCTGGGGCAGGCTGAAGATGCCGGCCCCCACCATGGAGCTGAACACCAGCGCAGTGAGGGACCAGAGCCCGATCTTGCTCTCTTTCATGGGCGCTCCTTAACGCAGCCGGCTGGCCAGCGCCTCGATGTGTTCCGGACCGATGCCGCAGCAGCCGCCGATGAGGTTTGCCCCGGCTCTGCGCCAGCGCTCGGCCCAGCCGAGGTAATCCAGCGGCCCCAGATCGCCGCGGATCTCGTCCAGACCGTCATTGGCAGTCGCCTCCTTGGGCTGGGGCGGGAAGGCGTTGGCATAGGCGCCGAGGCGAACGTCGGTGCGCCCCTGAACCTGCAACGCGGCGACGGCCACCTTGAGCGCCCCTTCAATCACCTCGGGCTGGCAGCAGTTGAACAGGATGGCATCCACCCCGGCCGACGCCAACGCGGTCACGGCATCCGCCACCCGCTCGCCGGAGCGCAGGGTGGGCTCGCTGCCCGGCGCTTCGTCTTCCAGAGTAAAGGAGACCCAGAACGGCTTGCCGTCCTCGGGCAGCAGGGCCTTGAGGGCCAGGGGCTCGGCGATGAGGCTCATGGTCTCCGCCAGCCAGAGATCCACATGGGGTGACAGGGCACGGATAAGCGGTGTCGCCAGCTCGCTCACCCGCTCGGCCTGATAGAGGTCCGCACGATAGGAGCCAAAGAGCGGCGGCAAGGAGCCGGCCACCTTGACGGCTCCCCCCTGCTCGTCGGCCACGTCTCGGGCCAGTTGCCCGGCCAGAGCTGCAAGTGCCTCCCCTTGGGCGGCAAAGCGCGCCTCGCCGATGTGGAAGGGCACCAGGGCATAGCTGTTGGTAGTGATCACCCGGGCACCGCTCGTCGCATAGGCCTGGTGTACCTCGCGCACCGTCTCGGGCGCTTCCATCAACGCCAGCGCCGACCACTCCGGTTGACGGAACGGCGCACCACGCCGCGCCAGTTCACGGCCCATACCGCCATCGAGTACCCACAAATCCTGCTTGTCCATCTCTGTCTCTCTGCGTCTCCCCGCCATGACGGGTGTTTATTGTGTGAAACCATATTAAGCCATCAAAACATCTAGACGGCTAGAAATCCCAAATATCATGACCCAAAGTAGAACAAGAGGCAATCGGGGGCTACGAACAAATCCGGGCAAGCTCAGGATGATGGCGGCAAAGGGAGATCTCCCCGGCACAGGCATCACCTGGCCAGGCACTGAAACGACAAGAGGCCACCCCGGGGGGTGGCCTCTTGTGAAACAGGGGATCAAGGCGGGCACAGCCGCCGATAACCAGGGGCTCAGCGCCCGGCCAGCACCCGCTTGGTCTGCTTGACCCAGTCGGAGACCCGGCCCTGCTGGGGATAGCCCTGCCAGATCTGCTCCCACTGGGCGGGGCTGAGGGGGCGGCCCAGCCGACGCTGCACCCCGGCATAGAGGTAGTCGTGGGCCGTGGTGCGTGCCTGGGCCGAGGTGAGGAACTTGGCAACAGGGTCGGTGAGACGCACGTCCCGCATGCCGAGCAGCGGATAGTCGCTGTGCACCGCCGCCAGCATGGTCTCGCGCATGGCGGATTCGATGTAACCCCGGGCAAACAGGGCGGTGACCGATTCAAGCGACCCTTGATCCGGGCCGTGATACTCCTCGTCGAACACCGGGCTGGGCTCTGCCACGGCGCTTTGCACCACCGCATCGGGATCCTGCTGCGGGACCACCACGGCAGGCTCGGGGGTAACGGGTTTGGCAGGCGTCACTGGCTTGCGCGGTGCGCTCTGGCTGCAGGCACCCAGTGCCAGGGCGAGCGCCACACAGGCCAGCGCACGGGAATGAGTCTTCATCTTCATGATTGCTAACGAACTCCTTTAGGATTCCTGAGCGGGCTTCTCATTGCTCGCAGGTTCTACCCGGGTGACCAGCAACTGGTCAATCTTGTAACTGTCGATGTCCACCACTTCGAACTTGTAACCGGCATATTTGACCGAGTCGGTGCGCTTGGGGATCTTGCGCAGCATGTACATGATGAAACCGGCGATGGTCTCGTAGTTTTGGTTTTCCGGGAACTCCTCGATGTCGAAGGCGCGCATCACGTCGGAGATGGGGGTAACCCCGTCCACCAGCCAGGAGTTCTCGTCCCGCTGGACGATCTGCTCTTCCACCACGTGGGTGGCCCACTCCCCCATGACGGTGCTCATCAGGTCGTTCATGGTGACGATGCCCACCACCAGGGCGTATTCGTTCATCACCACCGCAAAGTCGCCGCGATGGTTCTTGAAGTACTCCATCGCCTCGTAGAGGTTGAGGGTGTCGGGAATGATGATGACGTTCTGCACCAGGGAGCCGCTGTTGAGATCGATGCTCTGGCCGCTGATGACGCGGATCAGCAGCTCCTTGGCATCCACGAACCCCTTGATGCTGTCGAGGTTGTGGTCGCACACCAGGAACTTGTTGTGGGGGTGCTCGGCGATCTTCGCCTTGATGCTCTCCTCCCCCTCTTGCAGGGTGAAGTAGATGAGGCTCTCCCGCGCCGTCATGGCGGAAGTGACACCCAGAGACTGGAGCTCGAACACGTTCTCGATGAGCTGGTGCTCCTCGCGCTGAATGACACCGGCTTCGGCACCTGCATCCATCACCGCATAAATATCGTCGGAGGTGATCTCGTCGTTGCGCACCATGGAGATGCGCATCAGCCGGAACAGGCCGTTGGCCATGCCGTTGAACAGCCACACCAGCGGCATCAGCAAGGTGACGCACAGCATCATGGGACGCACCACCACCACGGCGATCCGCTCGGGCATGGTCATGGCAAGGCGCTTGGGCATCAGGTCCGCTATCAGGATGAACATGCCGGTGACGAAGACGAACGAGGCCGCAGAGCTAATCTGGCCGAGCCAGGGCCCCTGGTAGAAGCCGGCAATCAGCTCCCTGATGGCGGGATTGAGGGCGGATTCCCCCAGGATACCGCCGAGGATGGCGACGGTATTGAGGCCTATCTGCACCACGGTAAAGAAGTTGCCCGGCTGGGCCTGCAATGCCAGCACCTTCTCGGCGTGGCGGTTGCCCTCGTCGGCCATCACCTGCAACTTGATCTTGCGGGAGGCGGCAAGGGAGATCTCGGAGAGTGAGAAGAACACGCTGCCGGCGACCAGCAGCATCAGAAAGAACAAACTATCGGCAAAACTCATGATTAACCTATTGCGACAGCCGCCTTAGCACAAGACGGCAAACTGGGCCCGGGAAACCGGACCGTGACTCCATCCGGGACTCACACAGGGGCCATATTCTAGCAGAAAAGCGCCCGCCGGGTGGCGTTATCTTGAACTGCCGTGCCATGCAATGAAAAAGGCGCTCAAAGCGCCTTTTTATTCAATCAGGGTTGGATTCCCGTCGTGCAGCCGCGACGGGAGCTCCACCCAAGGCGCCCCATCAGCCCTTGCCCAGCAGATCGCTCAGGTCATCGGCCTTGGTGTGACGCACATCCTTGCCCTTGACGTAGTAGACGATGTACTCGCAGATGTGCTGGCAGCGATCGCCGACCCGCTCGATGGCCCGTGCCGCCCACAAGACGTTCAGCACCTGCGGTATAGTGCGCGGATCTTCCATCATGTAGGTCATCAGCTCGCGGATGATGGACTCGTACTCCCGGTCCACCTTGTCATCTTCCTTGTAGACCGCCAGGGCGGCATCCAGATCCATGCGGGCGAAAGCGTCGAGCACGTCGTGGAGCATCTTGATGGTGCGACGCCCCATGTTCTCCAGCGACACCAGCGGTGGCTGGGGCTTGTTGGCGTTGTCGGTCAGCATGCGGGCAATCTTGTCCGCCACGTCGCCAATCCGCTCCAGATCCGTGATGGTCTTGATGATGGCCATCACCAGCCGCAGGTCGGACGCGGTGGGCTGACGCTTGGCGATGATGCGGGTGCACTCCTCGTCGATCGCCACTTCCATGGCGTTGACCTTGTGGTCGTTGGCCACGATCTTGCGCGCCGCATCCAGATCCTGGCCATGGATGGCGGCGATGGCGTCGGTGAGTTGCTTCTCCACCAGCCCCCCCATCACCAGTACCTGATTGCGCACGCTCTCAAGCTCGGCATTGAACTGACCGGAGATGTGTTTGTTGAGGTTCATATTGTCCATACCAGTAATCCTTGTTGCTCCGATTATGCCTTAGCCGTTGAACTGACTGCCAATCTGTTTGTTGATGCTCATCTTGCTCATCTTGCTCATCTCAATCAGCGGCATCCCTTAACCGTAACGACCGGTAATGTAGTCTTCGGTCTTCTTCTTGGCCGGGGTGGTGAAGATGGTGTTGGTATTCGAGTACTCGATGAGTTCCCCCATGTACATGAACGCGGTCTGATCCGAGACCCGCGCCGCCTGCTGCATGTTGTGGGTCACGATCACCACGGTGAACTGGCTCTTGAGCTCGTTGATGAGCTCCTCGATGGTGAGGGTGGAGATGGGGTCCAGCGCCGAGGTCGGTTCATCGAGCAGCAGCACTTCCGGCTCGATGGCGATGGCACGGGCAATCACCAGACGCTGCTGCTGACCACCGGAGAGGCCGAAGGCGTTGTCGTGCAGACGATCCTTCACCTCCTCCCACAGGGCGGCACCGCGCAGGGAACGCTCGGCGGCCTCGTCCAGAGTACGGCGGTCATTGATGCCCTGCAGGCGCAGGCCGTAGACCACGTTCTCGTAGATGGACTTGGGGAAGGGGTTGGGGCGCTGGAACACCATGCCCACCTGACGGCGAAGGGCGGAGACATCCACGCTCTTGTCGTAGATATTGTGGCCGTGCAGCTGGATCTCCCCCTCGATGCGGCAAATCTCCACCAGATCGTTCATCCGGTTGATGCAGCGCAGCAAAGTGGACTTGCCGCAACCGGACGGGCCGATGAAGGCGGTGACCTGACCCTTGGGGATCTTCATGTTGACGTTGAACAGCGCCTGCTTGTTGCCGTAGTACAGGTTGAGATCCTTCACCTCCAGCGCAGTCTGCTCCGGGGTCAGGTTGAGCAGGTCGGTGGCGGTGTGCGGGGCCGAACTCGGTGTTACGTTGATCATCTGTTTACCTCAAATTCTCTTGGTGGCAGCGGGCAAACGTCTTGCCCGCTGCCGGAATATCTGGTTGGCAGGGAAGGTCCCTGCCCGTCTCTGTAATGGCTGGATTAATGTTCCAGCGACCGGAATTTCTCGCGCAGGTGGTTACGAATACCGATCGCCGTCAGGTTGAGGCCGACGATCACCGTCACCAGCAGGAAGGAGGTGGCGTAGACCAGAGGACGCGCCGCCTCGACGTTCGGGCTCTGGAAGCCCACGTCATAGATGTGGAAGCCCAGGTGCATGAACTTGCGCTCCACGTGCAGGTACGGGAAGTTGCCGTCCATCGGCAACGTTGGAGCAAGCTTCACCACCCCCACCAGCATTAGCGGCGCCACCTCGCCCGCCGCACGGGCAATCGCCAGGATAAGGCCGGTCATGATGGCCGGGCTGGCCATGGGCAGCACGATGCGCCAGAGGGTCTCGGCCTGGGTAGCACCCAGCGCCAGCGAACCCTGGCGAATGGTGCTCGGGATCCGGGCCAGCCCCTCTTCGGTGGAGACGATCACCACCGGCAGGGTCAGAATGGCCAGGGTCAGGGCTGACCAGATGACTCCGGGGGAACCGAAGGTCGGGCTCGGCAGCGCTTCCGGGTAGAAGAGGCGGTCGATGCTGCCCCCCAGGGTGTAGACGAAGAAGCCCAGACCAAACACGCCGTAGACGATGGAGGGCACCCCCGCCAGATTGATCACCGCGATACGGATGATCTTGGTCAGGCTGTTCTTGCCCGCGTACTCATGCAGGTAGACGGCCGCCACCACCCCGAGCGGGGTCACGATGATGGCCATCAGGATCACCATGAAGACGGTGCCGAAGATGGCAGGGAAGA
The DNA here is from genome assembly GCF_017939325.1 of Aeromonas sp. MaB10011B. Lineage (NCBI taxonomy): Bacteria > Pseudomonadati > Pseudomonadota > Gammaproteobacteria > Aeromonadales > Aeromonadaceae > Aeromonas > Aeromonas sp. MaB10011B. The sequence continues at coordinate 111,269 of NZ_JAGKRK010000001.1, forward strand.
CGCCGCCCTCGGTGTTCGCCTCCCGGGGGTCATCGGAGACGAACTTGCCTATCTGGTGGAACCAGTGACCCACCTTGGCCATCAGGCTCATGTCGTTGGGCCAGACCACATCCAGCACCCGGGACATGGGCATGGTCACCAGCTCGCCGCGCATGTCCTTGACGGTGATGCTGTCTCTGTCCGCCTGGGTACGCAGGGAGAAGAGCTCTTTCTCCAGCACCTGGTAACGGTCGTTGAGCGCCTGACGCTCGCTCGCCAGCTCGGCTTTAAGCTGATCGGTCAACTTGTCATCCAGCTCGGCCTTGCGCTCTTTCAGGCGCAGGCGCTCCAGCTGATAGTTGATGCTGCCGATGGCCCCTTTTTGCAGGTCGTTGGCTTGGCTTGAGAGGCCGTTGGCACGGGCCAGCACCCGCTGCAAGGCGGGATGCAGATCCGTGGTCAGCTCCTGGCCATCTTCCTTCACCGAGGTGATGTAACCATAGAAGTTGCCGTTGGTGGCGCGTTCCACCATGGCGAGCTCCACCGGCTGGGTGCGCGATTTGATATCGGTCTCCAGTACCCAGCGGAAATCGAGGTCGACGAACTCCCGGTTGCCGGTCTTGACCAGATAACGGGTAATCTCTTCGCGCTCCTCCCCTTCCAGCGCCTGGCCTGCGGCGCGCAGGCGCTCCACCGGCACCAGCTCCCGGTCGTTGATCTCGCCAATCAGGACGCTCTTGTTGCCGCTTGCATCTTCAAGTTGCCACTCATAGATGGGATGGGGCCAGAAATAGACCAGACCACGCCAGCCGATCAGCAACAACAGACCCAGTACGGCCACCAGACTCAGGCTGACGGCGCCCCCCGTCATCCAGATCCAGGGGGCCCCCGATTTAAACCACTTACCCATTGTCGATTCCTTAGTCCTTACAGAGAGCTGTACTTTTCACGCAACCGCTGGCGGACGAATTCGGCCAGGGTATTGAACAAGAAGGTGAACACAAACAGCACGAAGGCGGCGAGGAAGAGCACCCGGTAGTGGGAGCTGCCCACTTCCGATTCCGGCATCTCCACCGCAATGTTCGCCGCCAGGGTCCGTAGCCCCTGGAACATGGAAAAGTCCATGATGGGGGTGTTGCCTGTGGCCATCAGCACGATCATGGTCTCGCCCACGGCGCGGCCAAGGCCCATCATCACCGCCGAGAAGATGCCCGGGCTCGCGGTGAGGATCACCACCCGGCTCAGGGTCTGCCACGGGGTCGCCCCCAGCGCAAGCGAGCCCTGGGTCAGGTGCTTGGGCACCGAGAAGACCGCGTCTTCGGCGATGGAGAAGATGGTGGGGATGACCGCAAAGCCCATGGCGATACCGACCACCAGGGAGTTGCGCTGGTCAAACTTGATGCCCATGTCGTGGGTCAGCCAGATGCGCGAATCACCGTGCATGAAGGCGTTCTCGATGATGGGGCTCAAGGCGAAGGCGCCCCATCCGATGAACAGCAGCACAGGGATGAGCAGGATGGCGTGCCAGCCTTCCGGCAGCCAGGTGCGGCCGCGCTCCGGCAGATAGTTCCACACCAGGGCGGTGAGCAGCATGCCCATGGGCAGCAGGATCAGCAGCAGGATCACCCCGGGCAGGGCCCCTTCGATGATGGGCGCAAGCCACAGACCCGCCAGGAAGCCGAGGATGACGGTCGGCAGCGCCGCCATGATCTCCACCGTCGGCTTGACGTATTTGCGCAGCCCCGCCGACATGAAGTAGGCGGTATAGATGGCACCGGCGACACCCAGGGGCACCGCGAACACCATGGCATAGAAGGAGGCTTTCAAGGTACCGAACACCAGGGGCACCAGGCTCAGCTTGGCTTCGAAGTCGTTGCTGGCGGAGGTGGACTGCCACACGTACTGGGGCTCGGGATAGCCTTCATACCACACCTGTTGCCAGAGGGCAGACCAGGTTACCTCGGGGTGATCGTTCTCGACGTCAAAGACCTTGAAGTCATCCCCCTGCTGGGTCAACAGCAGGTTGTGGCGAGGAGAGATGGCAACGGCAGCCAGGTTGCCCCCGTCAACCTTCTCGCCAAGCAGCTTGGCTTCGCCGGTGGCATGGAAGAAGTTGATGGTGCCGTCGCTGCCTGCGCTGATGAAGCCCTTGCGAAAGTGCTCGGGGGTCAGCAGGGCGACCGGCGCGTCACTCTTGAAGTCACGGATCTGGGTGAACTGGCGCTTGCCATCCTTTGCCACCTCGAACCACTGGGAGATGACGCCGTTGTCGTTGCCCACCAGCAGGGAGGACGCACCGGAGAGCAGTGCCACCTGGGTCACGCTGGCATTGGGGGCGTTGATCTCCATGACATTGCGCAGGGAGATGTCGCTCAGGTTGTGGATGTCATAGACCGACAGGCGGTTGCCCTCGCGCACGAACAACAGGCGCAGGTTCGGGGTCAGCAGCATCTGGTCAACATGGCGTGGCAGGGACGGAATGGTGTAGGTCTGGTTGCTCCACTCGATTTCGCCGGAGAGGAAATTCTCCTCACCGCTCATCACCATCAGCACACCACGACCATCTTCGGTCACGGCCGCGGTCGCCATTTTGTCCTTGGTCGCCTCGAAGACCATGCGCGTCAGCGCCTTGCCCTGGGGATCGATCACCACAGGGGTCTCGCCGAAGGGATATTGCAGGCTGGGCTCGATGACGCGCACGTCATTGGGATAGGAGATCTTGAAATAGGGTTGCACCACCTGGGCCTTGCCGTCGGCAAACCCATAGGCGATGAGTTTCTGGCCCGGCGCAGGCGGCGCGACCGCCGTGATCTCGCCGTCCACCTGCGCCTCACCAATCACCTGTCCGGTCTTGATCTTGCCATCCGGTTGCACGGCAAAGAATTTGACCTTCCCCTGGTCGCTGAAGCGGTAACCTATCTCGTTTTGCTCCTCGACCCCGAGCCAGGCGGTCTTGCCCTTGATGGGCAGGGTGAAGGAAGCGGTGCTCTCCATGCTGGCGCCATTGAAGATGGGCTTCACCACATAAAGCAGGTAGAAGAAGATGAGCAGCAGCGCCACCAGCACCAGGGCTCCCCCTGTGGTGACGCCATATTTGGCCAATTTATCCTTGATCCGGCGTTTTCGACTGCCCGCCATGACCAGATTTAACGATTCCGATGACATGCAAGACCTCAATGTGAGCTAGGCTTGGCGGCATTATATGGCGGATGCATGACAGTTTTGTTACATCAACAGCGGCAAAGAGCGCAGGCTCCATCGGGGGGGTGGCAGTTGATATTCGGTGGGAAGCAGGCAGCCGGTCTGGCAGTGAAATAAAAGCAAACGGGGCCATCAGGCCCCGCTGTCATCTTGAGGAAGCGCCTCTTTCGCGGCGAGTCTGGCCGCCTTCTTCTCGGCGCGGCGCCGTTTGAAGAAATCCGACAGCTGGGCCGAGCAGGCGTCGGCGAGCACCTCCCCCGTCAGTGCCACCTGGTGGTTGTGGCGGGGATCCAGCAGGATATCGAACACAGACCCTGCCGCCCCCGTCTTCAAATCCCGGGCACCATAGACCACCCGCTTGACCCGGCTGTGGATGAGGGCGCCGGCACACATGCAGCAGGGCTCCAGCGTCACATAGAGGGTGGTGTCGAGCAGGCGATAGTTTTCAAGCTGCTTGCCCGCTTCCCGAAGCGCCATCACCTCGGCATGGGCACAGGCGTCGTGCTCGCTGATGGAGCGATTCCACCCCTCTGCCACTATCTTGTCCCCCAGCACCAGCACGGCGCCCACCGGGATCTCGCCTATCCCCTCTGCCCTGGCTGCCAGGGCCATGGCATGGCGCATCCAGCGTTCGTCCTCCTCGCGCTGGCTGATCTGTGCTGCAACTTCAGATGGTTTCACGCCCTGATCCTCTCGTCGATATGATGTCGGCTTGCCTGGCCCCTGCACGGCATCGGCCGCGTACTCCCGGATTGCTGCGTCCCGGCCCTGGGCACACCGGGCCCCTTCCCCCTCGCGCTGGCCGGTAGCCGGTAGCCCACGGCAGAAGATGCTGTCAATGAAAGAGAGGCCAAAGGCCCCGGCGACATAAGAACGCCCCGAGTCGGGTGTTCGCCACCCTGTGCCCGCCTAAGGGGGCGGCGATTATGCCAAAACTCCGGCCAGGGCCCAAGTTGCATCTTGGCTGAACAATAAAGAAGCAGTCGGCATCTCCCTGATAAAAAAGGAGTTGCGCCCGCCAAATCATCCGATTAGACTTCCTTCCCGTCAGCCGAGCTGACTCCGTCGGTGTGTAGCGCAGCCAGGTAGCGCATCTGCATGGGGTGTAGAGGGTCGGAGGTTCGAATCCTCTCACACCGACCAAATTCCCCGAAATAGCCCAGTCAAACGACTGGGCTATTTTTTTGCCTGCACGCCCGACGCTTGCCTCTTTTCCTCTCACCTCCCCCGTTCATCGGGTCGCCGCTTTTTATTGGCATGAATTTTATACAGAACCACTTGAAGCTTTCATAAAGTGCCGCTAGGATACGCAACTTTTCCGCCGGCCATAAAAACAGGGAGGTGGACACTAGGGTGATGGAATCACCGACCGGCTTGCAATCAATGAGGCAAGCATCCATGACCCAAGCTGTTGACTCCCAGCCCGTTCAGCCCCTGATCTCCCCCACGCCCTCCGAGCTCGATTCCGCAGAGCACGGGTTTGGCAGTTCAGTGCACCTCGATGTGATCGATCTCGCCGCCCCGGATGAAGATTACTGAGACGAGCCCGTGCCATAGTGCGGTTCAAGACGCCGGTTTTGCTGTCCGGCACCGCCCTTGACCCAGGCCAACAGACCGCCACCGCAAATAACGACAAAATGCTAGTTTTTCTTCAAAAATCAGTTTAATTGACCATCTCCTGCGTTCCAACCTCCCTCTCCTTCATGGACACGCCTTGATACAAACCTACGTTATTGCTCGTCATTTCCCTCTCTCCTGTTCGCCTTCGCCATTTTGACTCAATTTGACATTTTAGTTTTAAACGCCAGTTCACTACCCGGTTACTTCATAGCCCCCATGCAGTCTGGATTGAACGAAGGCATTTCATACAGCTGTTTTTGCAAAGCTTGGAGTAATGTCGGGATTTGTTTTTGCATTTGTAATTTTATTACGTAATTAGTTACATTTTTAACCCATCCCCTCTACCGAAATCCTCCCCCCTGCCGCCCCGGCGACCCAAGAGCATAACCATCTGCAAAGAGCTTTTGCACTAATCACATAAATCCATTTAAAACAGCACCTTAACTATCATCAAAAAACACCCGTTTTAAAAATCAAGTTGACGAATCCGCCATTATTTTGCACCTTATGAATCGTGTTACCCCGCTGTTACGGGGAGTTTGAAAGAAAGGGATATAGACGTTAGTCGTAGTTAATAAATTCAAAATGTAACTTTTGGAGGAGTACCCACTATGTCGGCACCGGCCCAGACCATCAGCAGCACCCGCCTGCGCATTCAAGGCGAGATGCTTCCCGATTACGCGCAGATCCTGACGCCGGATGCGGTGGCCCTGGTGTCCGAACTGGTGGAACGTTTCGCACCCCAACGCAACGAGCTGCTGAAGCAGCGAGTCGCACGCCAGGCCCGTATCGATGGCGGCGAGTTGCCGGACTTCCTGCCAGAGACCGCCCATATTCGCGATGGTGACTGGACCATTCGCGGCATCCCCGCCGATCTGCAGGACCGCCGTGTGGAGATCACCGGCCCGGTCGAGCGCAAAATGGTGATCAATGCCCTCAACGCCAACGTCAAGGTCTTCATGGCGGACTTCGAGGACTCCCTGGCCCCGGCCTGGAACAAGGTGATCGAGGGCCAGATCAACCTGCGCGATGCGGTCAACGGCACCATTGCCTACCAGAGCCCGGAGGGGAAGGCTTATACCTTGAATCCAAATCCGGCCGTGCTCATCTGCCGGGTGCGCGGTCTGCATCTGCCGGAGAAGCACGTCACCTTTGATGGTGCCCCCATTCCCGGCGGCCTGTTCGACTTCGCCCTCTATTTCCTGCACAACCACAAGGCGTTGCTGGCCAAGGGCTCCGGTCCCTACTTCTACGTACCCAAGCTGCAGAGCCATCTGGAAGGGCGCTGGTGGAGCGAGGTATTCGCCTGGACCGAAGACAGGTTTGCTCTGCCCCGCGGTACCATCAAGGCCACCGTGCTCATCGAGACCCTGCCGGCGGTATTCGAGATGGACGAGCTGCTCTATCAGATGAAGGATCACATCGTCGCCCTCAACTGCGGCCGCTGGGATTACATCTTCAGCTATATCAAGACCTTGAAAAACCACCCGGATCGCGTCCTGCCGGATCGTCAGGTGGTGACCATGGACAAGCCGTTCCTCTCTGCCTACTCGCGGCTGCTGATCAAGACCTGCCACAAACGCGGCGCGCTGGCGATGGGGGGCATGGCCGCCTTTATTCCGGCCAAGGACGCGGCAGTCAACGAACAGGTGTTTGCCAAGGTGCACGCAGACAAGCAGCGCGAGGCCGACAACGGCCACGATGGCACCTGGGTCGCCCACCCCGGTCTGGCCGATACCGCCATGGCGGTGTTCAACGCCACCATTCCGGCGGGTGCCCAGAACCAGATCGGCGTGCTGCGCGAGCAGGATGCCCCCATCACGGCCGCCGACCTGCTGGCCCCCTGTGAGGGTGATCGCACCGAGGCGGGCATGCGCACCAATATCCGCGTCGCCCTGCAATACCTGGAAGCCTGGATCAACGGCAATGGCTGCGTGCCCATCTACGGACTGATGGAAGATGCCGCCACCGCCGAGATCTCCCGCACCTCCATCTGGCAGTGGATCCGCCACGGCAAAACCCTCTCCAACGGTCAGGCGGTGACCAAGGCGCTGTTCCGCCAGATGCTGGCCGAGGAGCAGGAGGTGGTCAGAGGCGAAGTGGGCGAGGCCCGCTGGCAATCGGGCCGTTTCGCCGAGGCGAACGCCCTGATGGACGAGATCACCTGCGCCGACACACTCATCGATTTTCTGACGCTGCCCGGCTACGAGCGGCTGTGAGACCCGGGCCGGTAACGGCCCCCATAACAAGTCAATGGAAACGTGAAATCAATGAAAGAGGGAACTGATATGGCACTGACCCGTGAGCAACAGATCCAGGCTATCGAGAAAGACTGGGCAGAAAACCCCCGCTGGAAAGGGATCAAGCGCGGCTACAGCGCCGAGGACGTGGTGAACCTGCGTGGCAGCCTGCAGCCGGCACACACTCTGGCCCAACGCGGCGCCGACAAACTGTGGGAGCTGATCCACGGCGGCGCCAAGAAGGGCTATGTAAACTGCCTCGGCGCCCTGACCGGCGGCCAGGCGGTACAACAAGCCAAGGCCGGCATCGAAGCCATCTATCTCTCCGGCTGGCAGGTGGCGGCGGACAACAACCTCTCCTCCACCATGTACCCGGATCAGTCCCTCTACCCGGCCAACTCCGTCCCCTCCGTGGTGGAGCGCATCAACAACTCCTTCGCCCGGGCCGACCAGATCCAGTGGGCCAACAAGGTTGGACCAGAGGACAAAGGCTTCATCGACTACTTCCTGCCCATAGTAGCGGATGCGGAAGCCGGTTTCGGCGGCGTGCTGAACGCCTTCGAACTGATGAAGGGGATGATTGAAGCGGGCGCCGCCGGCGTGCACTTCGAAGATCAGCTCGCGTCCGTGAAAAAGTGCGGCCATATGGGCGGCAAGGTGCTGGTCCCGACCCAGGAAGCGGTGCAAAAGCTTGTCGCGGCTCGCCTCGCGGCAGATGTCTGCGGCACCACCACCCTGGTGATCGCCCGCACCGACGCCAACGCAGCGGATCTGCTGACCACGGATGCCGACCCCTACGATGCCGGCTTCCTGACCGGTGAGCGCACCAGTGAGGGCTTCTACAAGGTGCAGGCCGGCATCGAGCAGGCCATCTCCCGCGGCCTGGCCTACGCCCCTTACGCCGACATGGTGTGGTGCGAGACCGCCAAGCCCGATCTGGACGAGGCGCGCAAATTTGCCGAGGCCATCAAGGCCCAGTACCCGGACAAGATCCTGGCCTACAACTGCTCCCCGAGCTTCAACTGGAAGAAGAACCTGGACGATGCCACCATCGCCCGCTTCCAGCAAGAGCTCTCCGACATGGGCTACAAGTACCAGTTCATCACCCTGGCGGGTATCCACAACATGTGGTTCCACATGTACGAGCTGGCCTACCAGTACGCCCGTGGCGAGGGAATGAAGCACTATGTCGAGATGGTGCAGCAGCCGGAATTTGCCGCCGCCGAGCGGGGCTACACCTTCGTGGCACACCAGCAGGAAGTGGGTACCGGTTACTTCGACAAGGTGACCACCGTCATTCAGGGCGGCCAGTCGTCGGTGACCGCGCTGACCGGCTCGACCGAAGAAGATCAGTTCCACTGATAACTGTGTAATGCTCGCAAACAAACCCCGGCCAAGTCCCGGGGTTTGTCATTATGGGGCTTAGAACCTATCCCAGTAGGCGTAATCGTTGAAGGCAGTTTGAACACGGACAGCGCGCAGAAACCGGAGCGTACTGTAGTACGTGAGGATTTCGAGCACTGCCCAGGTTCAAAATGGCGAATAAGATAGCCTAATGTGATAGGTTTTCAGAGCTCGAGGATCTCTTTGACGAAAGGGATAGTGAGCTTGCGCTTGGCACGGAAGGAGGCGTTGTCGAGACGATTGAGGGTGGCAAGCAGGGTACGCATGTCGCGGGAGAGGCGGTTGAGCAGGAAACGGCCCACGTCGATGGGCAGCTTGAAACCCCGCAGCTCGGCGCGCAGTTGCAGGGCGCTGAGTTTGCCCTCGTCGTCCAGCTCGTCGAGGTGGAAGCTCACTCCCCAGTCGAGACGGGACGCGAGATCCGGCAGTTGCAGCCCCAGCTTGCGTGGCGCGCTGCAGCCGGTAACGATGAGCGTCCCCTCCCCCTTCTCCTTCCATCGATTGTAGAAGTCGAACAGGGCCCGCTCCCACAGGGCGTTGCCGGCGATCGCCTCCAGGCTGTCAAGACAGACCAGGGGCAGGCTCTCCAAAGCATCGAGCATGCTGGGGTCAAGCTGTTCAAACTGATCGAGGGAGAGATAGGCCGCCGCCGCGTCGCGGGCGTTGACCTCGGCACAGGTGGCATGGAGCAGATGGGAGCGGCCCGACCCCTTGGCTCCCCAGAAATAGAGGAAGGGCGAGCCCTGACCGATGGCCGCATTCTTGAGGGCGGTGATCAGATGGGCGTTGTTGCCGGGATAAAAACTGACGAAGGTTTCATCATCCGGTAGTTGTACGGCTAAAGACAGTTGGGCCGGTTGCTTCACTCGTTGGGCTTTGACTGTGATATTTGCGGGCAAGTGTATCACCAGCGGGGCAGATAGAGAACCGCCCGGACCATGTCGGGCGGTCAGGATCCTTCCCCGGGATCAGGGCTGCGACCATTGATAGCGCAGGCCGCTCTCGTTGTCTTCCGCCTGATGCAGGCGGCTCTCCAGTTGCAACCCCCTCACCAGCTCGGCCTTGTCCCCCTGCAGCGAGAGGTTGAAGGTCACCTTGTCCCCTTCCAGCTTGCCGATAGCCACCTTGGTGACACTGGCCATCCCCTGCAGCAGCTTCTGGATCTGGATCATGCCATCGATGTCGGACAGCCCCTCCACCACCAGGGTCTGGCTGGAGGCGACACCGGAGAGACGGGTACCGTACTGCTGCACCAGCCAACCGGCCAGGGCATCGGCAAAGCCCTTTGCCACCTCGGCCTGGGTACCTGAACCCGTGCCCTTGGTCAGCTCGGTCAGCTCTCCTGCCTGCGCCCCCGGCTTGGTACCATAAAGACCCCAGTCGATGCTCCAGGCCTCCCCCTCCGGGCTCAGTTTGCCGAGCACCACCATTTCGGCGCCGTAACGCTGGCTCGCCTTGAGCACGGGATCGGCAAAGCGGCCCCAGACATCGGTGGCATTGACCGCCATGTTGTCATCCAAGTCCATCAGCGGGAGACTGACCGGCAGCCCCATGGCCTGGGTCTGGGCACGCAGCGCCTCGGACCAGCCATCGCCGGACTGATCCGGCAGAATGCGCCGCTCCCCTTCGTCGACCACCAGCCAGATGGCGACCTGCGGCCGCACCGGGCCAAGCAGGGCAAACTTGCTCTGGCCGACCAGGGCGTTCACCTTGACCACATTGAAATCCGCCTTGAGAAACTTGACCGAGCCGATGTCCTGATAGCTGTATTGCTGCACGTAATCCGCCGGCGCCGCCAGGGCCTTCACCACATCCGGCTGGGTGAGGATATCACGCTTGCCCGTCACCTTGACGAGCACATCCCCCAGCGCCTGGGACTGGGCGGCCGTCATGTCGCCACTGGTGGGAGCCTTGCCCTGATAGAGGTCGGTTACCTGGGCGGCCGACACCACGAGAGGCAGACAGCAGCAGAGGAGAGTCGCTAAGCGTTTCAGCATAAAGAAGATTCTCGAAATGGGGGATGGTGCTTATGGTAGCGGCAAGGCGCGCATGGCAGCAAGCAAAGGGGGGGAGAAACAGCGGAGCCGGCAGGATGCCGGCTCCGTTTGCGCGCCTTGGGCGCGGCGATGGGGTGATGCTTACTTGGTGCCGAAGATCTTGTCGCCGGCATCCCCCAGACCCGGGACGATATAGCCCTTCTCGTTCAGCCCCTGGTCGATGGAGGCACAGAACAGCTCCACGTCCGGGTGAGCGGCTTCCAGGGCCTTGATGCCTTCGGGGGCGGCAACCAGCACCAGCACCTTGATGGACTGGCAACCTTTCTTCTTGAGCAGATCGATGGTGGCGATCATGGAGCCGCCGGTGGCCAGCATGGGGTCGATGACCAGGGCCAGACGCTCTTCGATGTTGCTGACGATCTTCTCGAAGTAGGGGACAGGCTGCAGGGTCTCTTCATCGCGATAGATACCGACCACGCTGACGCGGGCGCTCGGCATGTGCTCCAGCACGCCGTCCATCATGCCAAGACCGGCGCGCAGGATGGGCACGACGGTGACCTTCTTGCCCTTGATCTGGTCGACTTCCACAGGGCCGTTCCAGCCATCGATGGTCACTTTTTCGGTTTCGAAGTCAGAGGTCGCTTCGTAGGTCAACAAACTGCCCACTTCCTTGGCCAGTTCACGGAAACGCTTGGTGCTGATGTCGCCTTCGCGCATCAGGCCGATCTTGTGCTTGACCAGGGGGTGTTTGACTTCAACGACTTTCATTATTATCTCCTCTAACCGGCGCCAAAAAAATCGCGGAATCATACAACAAAAGCCACGGCTTGTAGAGCTTTTCGATTCAAAAACGCGCAAACGATTTTCTTTCTGGTTTTTCGTGCCCGCTGGTAGAATACGCCCCGAATTTTACCCTCCACTTCTTTATATGACGGGGAATACGCGTGACTGACAAAACCTCACTGAGCTACAAGGATGCTGGCGTAGATATCGATGCCGGCAATGCACTGGTTGAACGTATCAAGGGCGTGTCAAAACGCACTCGTCGTCCTGAAGTCCTTGGTGGTCTTGGCGGCTTTGGGGCCCTGTGTCAAATCCCTGCTGGCTACAAGGAACCGGTACTGGTCTCCGGTACCGACGGGGTGGGCACCAAGCTGCGTCTGGCCATCGACCTGAAGAAGCACGACACCGTAGGGATCGACTTGGTCGCCATGTGCGTCAATGACCTCATCGTGCAGGGCGCCGAGCCCCTCTTCTTCCTCGACTACTATGCCACCGGCAAACTGGACGTGGACACTGCCGCTGCCGTGGTCACCGGCATCGGCGCCGGCTGCGAACAGTCCGGCTGTGCCCTGGTTGGCGGTGAAACTGCCGAAATGCCTGGCATGTATGAAGGGGAAGATTACGACATCGCCGGTTTCTGCGTCGGCGTGGTGGAAAAGAGCGAGATCATCGACGGCAGCAAGGTTGGCGAAGGGGATGCCCTGATCGCCCTGGCCGCCAGCGGTCCCCACTCCAACGGCTTCTCCCTCATTCGCAAGATCCTGGAAGTCTCCAAGGCCGACGTGCAGCAGCCGCTGGGTGACACCACCCTGGCCAACGCCCTGCTGGAGCCGACCCGCATCTATGTGAAGCCCGTGCTCAAGCTCATCAAGGAGTGCGAGATCCACGCCCTGTCCCACATCACCGGCGGCGGCTTCTGGGAGAACATCCCGCGCGTGCTGCCCGCCAACACCCAGGCGGTCATCGACGAGCAGAGCTGGCAGTGGCCGGCGGTGTTCAGCTGGCTGCAACAGGCAGGCAACGTCACCCGCCACGAGATGTATCGCACCTTCAACTGCGGCGTCGGCATGATCATCGCCCTGCCGGCGGATCAGCTGGACAAGGCACTGGCCCTGCTCAAGGCCGAAGGCGAGAACGCCTGGCACATCGGCCACATCGCCAAGGCGGCCGATGGTGAGGAGCAGGTCATCATTCAATGAATGATCGGATCAACGGCCAGATGACTTCCCCTATGAAACGCATCCTCGTCCTCATCTCAGGCAGCGGCAGCAACCTGCAGGCCATCCTCGATGGCTGTGCCGGCGGCAAGATTGCCGGTCAGGTGGTCGGCGTCATCAGCAACAAGGCTGATGCCTATGGCCTGGTGCGTGCCAGGGAAGCCGGGGTGGCAACCGCCACCCTGGCCCAGCAGCAGTTCGCCAGCCGGGAGGAGTATGATGCCGCCCTGCTGGCCCTGATGGCGGATTATCAGCCGGATCTGGTGGTGCTGGCCGGCTTTATGCGGATCCTGAGCGCCGACCTCGTGCGCCACTTCGCGGGGAGGATGATCAACATCCACCCCTCGTTGCTGCCGAAATACCAGGGTCTGCACACCCACCAGCGCGCCATCGAGGCCGGTGATGACGAGCACGGCGCCAGCGTCCACTTCGTCACCGAAGAGCTCGACGGCGGCCCGGTGATCCTCCAGGCACGGGTCCCCATCTTCGAAGGGGACAGTGCCGACGAGGTGGCGGCCCGGGTCCAGGTGCAGGAGCACAGCATCTACCCCCTGGTGGTGCAGTGGTTCTGTGAAGGGCGCTTGCAGATGCGAGAAGGGTCTGCCTTCCTCGATGGCAAGCAGCTTGGCCTGGCAGGCTATGCCAGCGAGTAACCGCTAGCAGCCGTAAGACACAACAAGGGAGGCTTAGGCCTCCCTTGTCATTTCCATCGACCAGCGCAATGGCTGTCATCACGTCCGATGACGCCGCTGCGCGGCTAATCGGCCCTACACCGGATTGTCGATATCGATAAAGGTCACCTCCAACCCGTGTACGGTGGCGAGCCACTCTCCCAGCGCCTTGACGCCGTAGCGCTCGGTGGCGTGATGGCCTGCGGCGTAGAAGTGCATGCCCATCTCGCGGGCGGTGTGGATGGTCTGCTCGGAGGCTTCGCCGGAGATGAAGGCATCGATGCCCTGCTCCGCCGCCTGGCTGATGTAGCTCTGGCCACCGCCGGTGCACCAGGCCACGGAGCGGATGAGCTCGGGACCACTGTCACCACAATGAAGCGGCTCGCGACCGAGACGCTCGGCAATCAGCTTGGCAAAATCGCTGCCGCTCATGGGCTCCTCCAGCTTGCCCACCATTGCGACGCTCTTGCTGTTCCAGGGTTCGAGGCCGCGACGCACCTTGATGCCAAGCAGCCTGGCAAGCTGGGCGTTGTTCCCCACCTCGGGGTGCACGTCCAGCGGCAGGTGGTAGGCAAACAGGTTGATGTCGTGGGTCAAGAGGGTCTTGAGACGACGCTGCTTCATGCCGGTGATCTGGGCCGGCTCGCCGCTCCAGAAGTAGCCGTGATGGACCAGGATGGCGTCAGCATCAGCGGCCACGGCGGCATCGATGAGGGCCTGGCTGGCGGTGACGCCGGTCACCACCTTGCGAATGCGCTCGCGCCCCTCCACCTGCAGGCCGTTGGGGCAGTAATCCTTGATGGCATGGGGTTCGAGCAGGTGGTTGAGCAGGCTTTCCAGTTTACGATGAGAGATCATGGGGGTCTCCTAGCTGGGCTCCCCACGCACTGTGCGGGGAGCCGGATTCCGATCGTCAGAGCCCATGATAATCGAGCCGGACCGGCAAGGCCATGCGCCTGTCAGGCCTAGGCGGGCAGCTCGATGCCGGCGTCACGCATCTGGGCCAGCTTGTAACGCAGGGTGCGCGGGCTGATGCCGAGCTTGTCGGCCACCGCCTTGCGACTGCCGTTGCACTCCTGCAGGGTGTCCAGAATGATCTGGTGCTCCTGCTGCTTGAGTTCGCCGCCGAGCCCCTCCCCTGACAGCCGCTCGAGCGGGCGCACCAGGGTCTCGTCCGTCTCCTCCAGGATCAGGTGCTCACAGTCGATGAGGCCGTCTGGACAGAGGATCAGGGCGCGCTGAACCACGTTGTCGAGCTCGCGCACGTTGCCGGGCCAGGGGTGAGCCATCAGACGCTCTCGGGCGTCCTCTGCGAGCTGCGGCGTCGGCAGCCCCATCTGGCTGGCATGCAGCGCCAGCAGATGCTCCGCCAGGGGAAGAATGTCCCCCGGGCGCTCCCAGAGCGCCGTCCAGCGCAGGGGGAAGACGTTGAGGCGGTAGTAGAGATCCTCGCGGAACAACCCGTCCTGCACCGCTTTTTTCAGATCCCGGTTGCTGGTGGCAATGACCCGCACATCCAGGGGGATCATCTTGCGGCTGCCGAGCCGCTCCACCTCTTTCTCCTGCAAGACCCGCAGCAGCTTGGCCTGCAGTCCCAGATCCATCTCGGTGATCTCGTCGAGCAGCAGGGTTCCTCCCTGAGCCTGCTCGAACTTGCCAGGGCACCCCTGCACCGCACCGGTGAAAGCGCCCTTCTCGTAGCCAAACAGGGTCGCTTCCAGCATGTTCTCCGGAATGGCGGCGCAGTTGATGGCGACGAAGGCCTGTTCTGCCCGGTTGGAGTGGTCGTGAATGTAGCGAGCCAACACCTCCTTGCCCGTCCCGCTCGGGCCGGTCACCATGACGGTGGCTTCGCTTCTCGCCACCCGGGTCGCCAGCTGGAACAGCTCCGCAGTCCTAGGGTCCCCGTACACCACGGCCCGCTTCTCCACCTTCTGGGCCGGCACATAACGGCTGACCTGGTTGAGCAGCACCTCGGGGGAGAAGGGCTTGGCCAGATAGTCGATCGCCCCCTCGCGCATGGCGCGCACCGCCCCGTCGATGTTGGCGTAGGCAGTCATCAGGAGCACAGGCACCTGGGGATATTGCTGGCGGATGTTGGCGAGCAGGGTCAGGCCATCCATGCCCCCCATCTGGATGTCGGAGATCACCATGTCAAAGCGCTGACGGGACAGGGCAAGCAGGGCCCGCTCGCCGCTGTCCACCTCGCGGCACTCATACCCACCGAGCAGCAGGGTATCCACCAGCGCCTCGCGCAGGCCGTTGTCATCTTCCACCACCAGAATGCGAGCCTGGGTCATGCCACACCTCCTACAACCAACATGGCCTTGTCGAGAATCATCTTCACCGGCGCTCCGGCTTTTGCGCGCCTCATGCCACGCCCCCCAACTGAACCTGTTGCTGATGCAGGGGGAAGGACAGGGTAAAACAGGTGCCCTCGCCAGGGACCGAGGCCACGCTTACCTCTCCCTGATGGGCTCGTACCACCGACTGCACCACCGCAAGACCGAGGCCCGTGCCTTGGGATCGGGTGGTAAAGAAGGGTTCGAAGATCTGGTTGAGCAGGGAGGGGGCCATCCCCTTGCCGTTGTCGATGACCCGCATCTCCACCCGGTTGCCGCTGCGCACAGCGCTCACCAGGAGCGAATCGGCGCCGGCCTGCCGGGCGTTGGCGATGAGGTTGTTGATGGCCCCCGCCAGGGCACTGCTGTTGGCAAGCAGACAGAGATCGGGCTCAGGGGCCTCCAGATGCAAGGCGCAGCCCTGCTGCTGGCAGAAGGCTTCGGCCCCCGCCTGCACTTCCGCCAGCAAGCCCTGCACCGAGAGGGGCGCCACCACCTGGTTGTCGCCATTGCGGGCAAACAGCAGGATGTCGTTGATCTGCTTCTCGAGATCCTGCAGGCGCGCCATCAATTTTTGCTGGAACTGGCTGCGGGATTCAGGCTTGAGGGTGCGGTTGGCCAGGTTGGCCGCATAGAGCATGGCGGCGGAGAGCGGGGTGCGGATCTGGTGCGCCAGGGAAGCCGCCATGTTGCCAAGGGCGGAGAGACGCTTCATGTGGTTGACCCTGTCCTGCAACTGGCGGGTCTCGGTCAAGTCGGTAATGAACACCAGTTGGCCGGGCTGATCCGGCAGCGGCTGGGTCGACAGCTGAACCCGGCGACCGTCTCGCAAGGAGATCTCGTGACCGTCATCCTCACGGGGTTCGAAGCAGCGGGCAATGATCTGGCGCCAGGAGAGGCCTTCCAGTGGCTCTCCCAGCAGCGCCAGGGCGGCAGGGTTTGCACGGGTGATCAGCCCCTCGCCATCGAGCAGCAGCACGCCGGTCGGCAGCGCCGTGAAGATGGCGTAAAGCTGACTCACTTCATGTGACTGGAGGGGGACATCCTGCTGCAAGATTGTCATAAAGCTGACCTCAAACTGGCGATTGAGTCAGCTTATTCAATTTCCATGCCAGCAAAATAGACGTTATTTATCAATCCATTGGCTCAATGCGTCAAAGCATTGACCTCAATTGTCCTTGCTCATGCCGTACTTCTTCATCTTCTCCACCAGGGTGGTGCGGCGCATGCTGAGCAGGTCGGCGGCGCGGGCCACCACCCCGTCCTGGGACTCCAGGGCCTGGCGGATCAGCTCCACCTCGAGATCGGCCAGCATCTCCTTGAGGTTGACCCCTTCCTGGGGCAACTGCATGGGCAGGGGCATGGCGATGCCGGGATCCAGCTCTGGTGGGGACTGGAACACGGCAGCCAGGGCGTCCCGCTCGTCCATCTCGGTGAGCCGTTCATCTCGTGGCTCGCAGGGCAGCAGGCGATAGCGGCCGGGCAGATCCGCCACATCGACGATCTGGTTCGGATAGAGGATGAGCAGGCGCTCGATGAGGTTGGACAGCTCGCGCACGTTGCCGGGCCAGGCGTACTGCATCAGGGACTCCATGGCGCGCTGGGTCAGACGGATGATCCCCTTGTGCTGTTCGGCATGGCGATTGAGCAGCTCCTGCAGCAGCAGCGGGATGTCGTCGGCCCGATCCCGCAGGGGGGGCGTCTCGATGGGGAACACATTGAGGCGGTAGTAGAGATCTTCGCGAAATGCCTGGGTGCGGATCATGGCTTCCAGATCCCGGTGGGTCGCCGCGATCACCCTCACATCTGCCTGGACGGCCTTGCCGCCCCCGACCCGGTCGAACTGGCGCTCCTGCAGCACCCGCAGCAACTTGACCTGCATCGGCAGCGGCATATCGCCGATTTCGTCGAGGAAGAGGGTGCCCCCCTGGGCCAGTTCGAAGCGGCCGCGCCGAGCGGCAATGGCACCGGTGAAGGCCCCCTTCTCGTGACCGAACAGCTCGCTCTCGAGCAGTTCAGCCGGAATGGCGCCGCAGTTGATGGGCACGAAGGGGCCCGCGCTTCGGGCGGACAGCTCGTGGATGGCGCGAGCCACCACCTCCTTGCCGGTTCCGGACTCACCGAGGATCAGTACGTTGGCGTCGGTCTCGGCCACCTGGCCGATAAGACGGCGCACCTCCTGGATGCCCCTCCCCTTGCCCACCAGCAGGCGCAGCAGGGTCTGACCCTTGTCGTGGGTCTGATGACGGGGATGCAGGGAGATGAAGGCCTGGCAGAAGTGCAGATGACGGGTGAGGGACTCATAGGTAAAGGGCGCCTCGGCCACCCCGATGAAGTTGCTGCAACCATGGCTCGCCGGCATCAGGGAGAGGAAGGGCAGACGAGGATGGGCGGCAAGCAGCTCACTCAGGGCGCGCTCGCGCAGTTCCCCGGCCAGAATCCCCTGCAAGGGCCCGGCAGTCTCGATGGCCACATCGAGATCGCTCTCAACCACCTCCTGCCAGGGGATCCCCATGAAGGAGAGCACAGTCCCCAGTTGCTGGCGCCGCACATCATTGGCATCAACAAGCAGCACACCCATAGCCATCCTATCCATATTTTCACACCTGACGCCAAACTATTGTTTTTTAAGTGCTTATTAAAACCAATTTCGCACTGTGTCATAAGGGGGACAAAGTGCCAAAATTATGGCGGATTGTCAAAACTTGTCACATCCTCCCGGACCCTGGCGGGACGGGGATCACGCTTCCAGCCAGATTGAGTATCGGATGAAAACCAGCGAAGGGGAAAGAATGACGCCGACAGGGTGCGGCGTCAGAGGAGGGATCAGTGTTTCACGCTCTCCTGGGGAGCGGCATAGCGGCACTCGGGAAACCGGCTGCAGGCGAGGAACAGGCGACCGGCATGGGGACCCTTTCGTGCTTCCCGTGCCACCAGGGGCGCGGCACAGCGGGGGCAATGAGGGATCGTCTCCCGGGGCTCCTCCTCATCCGGATCGAGGAAGGGATTCTCCTCCATCAACACGGGCATTGCCTCTCCGGCCTGGGGGGGCGGCACCTGGGGCTCCCTGGCAGCCCCCGGGTGTGACGTGCCCAGATCGACACCATCGAGCAGCAGCGGGCTGAAGGTCGGTTCGCGGCGCTCGCCGGGCAGCAGGTCATCCACCGGCGCCGTCGTTCTCGCCAGCAGGGGCAGCAGTTGCTCCCGCAACTCGTCGACCTGGTAGTGGCTGCTGGCCGGGATCTGCAACAGCGGCAGGCCGGCGCCATCGCAGGCCGCCTTCAGGAAGAGATCCCGCGACTTGCGCTTCTGGTGGCGGTGCCCCTCGTCATCCAGCTCCACGGCACACAGGAAAGAGAGATCCGCCGGGTGGCAGAGCAGAAAATCGAAGTGCTTCTCCCCTATCTTGCCGAGCGCCTGCTGGCGCTTGCCCTTGCCAAGGTGCGCCTCGGGCGTCAATACATAGGAGGCTCGTACCTTGGCAAAGACACGGGCCTTGTCCCCCACCGCCTGATCCAGCACCCCGAAGAAGGTGCGCTCGGCTGGGCTCATCAAGGTTTCCTGCAGATCATAGGGCTCGGCCTTGCCCTCTTTCTCCCTGCGCCAGACGATCACCAGCAGGAGCAACCCCAGCAACACGGCTCCTGATACGACAAGGCTATTCATACACGCACATCCCGTTTACAAGACAAATTCAGTTCACACCAAAGGAAGGGGCACACTCTACCACGGGGAAAGCGACTCAGGCAGCGCAGAAATCAAGCCCGTCCCGGCATTCGCGTTTTTTCACTGAATTTGCGCAAGGCGGGCTTCATATGGCCTGTCACAGCAGGCACAATGCTAGAGCCCATGGACGTTCTGGCGCGCACCCCGTCGCCGCCAGGCGTCAACGGACCCCACGCAGCCCCATTCAAGGAGAGCAGGATGCAAAAGCAATTGGTCGTCACCGTGATCGGCGCAGACAAACCCGGGATCGTCGAGAGCCTGGCCGATACCATCACCCGGCAGCAGGGTAACTGGCTGGCCAGCTCCATGAGCGAGCTGGCGGGGCAATTTGCCGGCATTTTGCACGTCGCCGTGCCTGACGAGCATTACCGCAGCCTGTGCGAGGCCCTGGTGATGCTGCCTGGCCTCACCGTGAGCTTCGCCGAAGGGCAGCTGAGCCCGCAACCGGCCCATCAGGTGATGCTCAGCGTCACCGGCAACGACAGACCGGGCATCGTCCACGAAGTGGCCAGCATCCTGCGCCAGCTCAACATCAACGTCGCCGACCTCACCACAGGTTGCGAACCTGCGCCCCACTCAGGCGCCCCTCTCTTCTATGCCCACGCCCTGGTGGCCCTGCCGCCGCAGCTCGAACTGGACGATCTCGTCACGGCCCTGGAGTCCCTCTCCGACGACCTCGTCGTCGACATCGATCAGGATCTGAGCGAATAGTGTCGCCTGTCATAAATTTGTCATGGTTTGACGCCATAACTTCCGCGCAGACGCAACCAGAGCAAAGAGGCACCAGATGAGCACCGACAAGCAGTATGAAGAGAAAGAGCTTAGCTGGCTCTCATTCAATGAACGGGTGTTGCAAGAGGCGATGGACAAGACGGTACCCCTCATCGAGCGGGTCCGTTTCCTCGGGATTTTCTCCTCCAATCAGGACGAGTTCTTCAAGGTACGGGTGTCGGACGTCAAGCGCCGCATCCTCATCAACGAAGTCCACGGCGGCGACGACGAGGCCAAGGTGCTGCTGCGCGCCATCCAGCAGAAGGTGATGGCGCTCGGCGAGGCGTTCGACAACACCTACAAGGAGCTGCTGATCGCGCTGGCCCGCCACAACATCTTCCTGGTGAACGAAAGCCAGCTCTCCGAGTCCATCCAGCAGTGGCTGCGGATCTTCTTCCGGGAAAAGGTGCTGCGCCACATCATCCCCATCCTCCTCAACAAGGAGGTCAACCCGGTCAAGTTCCTGAAAGACGAGCACACCTATCTCGCCATCGAGATGAAGAAGAACGGCCAGGTGATCCAGTACGCCCTGGTGGAAGTGCCCACCGACGATCTGCCCCGCTTCTTCCAGCTACCGCCGGAGGGCACCCGTCGCAAGAAGCAGATCATCATCCTGGACAACGTTATCCGCTTCTGTCTGGACGAGATCTTCAAGGGCTTCTTCGACTACGACGAGATTGCCGCCTACGCGGTCAAGCTGACCCGGGATGCCGAATATGACCTCTCCGACCAGCTGGACCTCAGCCTGGTGGACAAGATGAGTGACGGCTTGAAACAGCGCCTCACTGCCATGCCGGTGCGCTTCGTCTACGAGCGGGAGATGCCGGCGGCCATGATAAGCTTCTTGAAGCTCAAGCTGCAGATCAGCTCCTACGACGCCATCATGCCCGGTGGGCGCTATCACAACTTCAAGGATTTCATCGGCTTCCCCAATGTGGGTCGGGATTATCTGGAAAACCCCAAGCTGCCGGCCCTCGATTGCCGCGACTTTGACGGCTTCGTCAACGCCTTCGACGCCATCGCCAAGCAGGACATCCTGCTCTACTACCCGTACCACAAGTTCCACCACTTCACCGAGCTGGTGCGCCAGGCGGCCTTCGACCCGGCGGTCAGCGCCATTCGCATCAACATCTACCGGGTGGCCAAGAAGTCGCGGATCATCCACTCCCTCATCGACGCCGCCAACAACGGCAAGAAGGTGACCGTGGTGGTGGAGCTGCGCGCCCGCTTCGACGAGGCGGCCAACATCGACTGGGCCAACATCCTGACCGACGCAGGCGTCAAGGTGGTGTTCGGGGTGCCCAGCCTCAAGATCCACTCCAAGCTCTGCCTCATCACCCGCCACGAGAACGGCGAGGCGGTGCGCTACGCCCATATCGGGACCGGCAACTTCAACGAGAAGACCGCCAAGATCTACACCGACTTCTCCCTGCTGACCCGCCATCCGGACATCACCGCCGAGGTGGAGAGCGTGTTCGAGTACATCGAGTACCCGTACCGGCGCTACAAGTTCAACCACCTGCTGGTCTCCCCCATCAACAGCCGCCGCCAGCTCTATCGCCTCATCGACAACGAGCTGGCCAACGCCAAGGCGGGGCAACCCAGCGGCATCACCCTCAAGATCAACAACCTGGTGGACAGAGACCTCATCAACCGGCTCTATGCCGCCGGCCAGGCCGGGGTGCCCATCCAGATGATCATCCGGGGCATGTGCGCCCTGCGCCCGGGGGTGCCGGGTCTGAGCGACAACATCCGGGTCATCAGCATCATCGACCGTTTCCTCGAACATCCGCGGGTGATGGTGTTCCACAACAAGGGCAATCCCCAGCTCTATATCTCCAGTGCCGACTGGATGAGCCGCAACATCGACGGTCGCATCGAGGTGGGCACCCCCATCTATGACGAGCGGCTCAAGCAGCGCATCCTCGACATTCTCGAGCTACAACTGAGTGATACCTGCAAGGCGCGGGTGATCGATGCCGACCAGAAGAACGAATACGTGAAGCGGGGCAACCGCCGCAAGGTCCGTTCCCAGGTGGCGATTTACGACTACCTCAAACGCATAGAGTCAAACCATGGACAATAGTCTGTACGCCGCTGTCGACCTGGGCTCGAACAGCTTCCACATGGTCATCGCCCGCCTCACCGAGGGGCGGATGCAGATCATCGATCGCATCAAGGAGCGAGTGCGCCTCGCCGAAGGGATGGACGGTCAGCGCCGCATGTCCCCGGAGGCCATGGCGCGCGGGCTGGACTGCCTCGCCCTGTTCGCCGAGCGGCTCACCAACATCAAGCCGGATCAGATCCGCATCGCCGGCACCTACACATTGCGCCGCGCCAGCAACGCCCGCGACTTCGTGCGCGAGGCGGCCAAGGTGCTCAACCACCCCATCGAGATCATCAGCGGCCAGGAAGAGGCCCGCCTCATCTATCAGGGGGTCGCTCATACCCAGCACATCGAGGGCCAGGTGCTGGTGGTGGACATCGGCGGCGGCAGCACCGAGCTCATCATCGGCGAAGGGTTTGAGCACAAGGCGCTCACCAGCCGCAAGATGGGCTGCGTGAGCTTCACCCAGAGCTTCTTTGGCAACGGCAAGCTCGGTGAGAAGGCCTTCAACGCCGCCGTGTTGGAAGCCCAGCATCAGCTCGCCCCCATCATCAACCAGTACCGCAAGCTGGGCTGGCAGAGCTGCCTCGGCAGCTCGGGCTCCATCCGCACCGTGCGGGACGTGTTGCAGGGGGAAGAGTGGACCGATGGTGCCATCACCCTGGCGGGACTCGAGCGGCTGAAAGAAGAGATGCTCAAGCACAAGCGGGTCGACCAGCTCAAGCTGGCGGGCCTCACCGAGGAGCGTCAGGGGGTGTTCGCCGCCGCGGTGGCCATCCTGCTCGGGCTCTTCACCTCCCTGCCCATCGAGCGGATGGAGTACTCCGACGGCGCCCTGCGCGAAGGGTTGCTCTACGAGTTCGAGGAGCGTCTGCAGCATCACGACATTCGCGAACGCACCGCGCTTGCACTCAGCACCCACTATCGCATCGACAAGCGCCAGGCCACCCGGGTGGAGAGCAGCGTCCTCTCCCTGTTCGACGCCCTGAGCGGCCCCTGGGAGATGCCGGAAGAGCCCTATCGCGCCATCCTCGGCTGGGCGGCGCGGCTGCACGAGATCGGCCTTGCCATCAACTACAGCGGCATCCACAAACACTCCGCCTACATCTTGCAAAACACCGACCTGCCCGGCTTCAACCAGGACGATCAGGCCTTGCTGGCGGCCCTGGTGCGCTTTCATCGCAAGGGGCTCAAGCTCTCCGAGCTGCCGGCCCTGCCCAACCACGACGAGCAGACGGTGCTGCGCTGCATCCGCATCCTCCGCCTCGCGGTGGCGGCCCACCACAGGCGTCAGGACAACCTGCTGCCCGAGTGGAACGTGCAGGCCGCCGGGGATCAGCTGGTGGTCACCCTGCCCCTGGACTGGTGCGACGAGAACAAGTTGCTGATGCAGAACCTGGAAAAGGAGCACCGCTACTGCCACGAGCAGGGCTGGCCCCTGCTGTTCCAGCTCGGGTAACCCGCCCCTCTGTGCAAAAAGGCAGCCGATGGCTGCCTTTTTTTGTCTCTTGTCTTTTCCTACTGCAGATCCGGCAGGATCAGCTTGGCTATCTCGAAGTAGATGATGAGGCCGGTACCGTCCACCAGGGTGGCGATGAAGGGGGCGGAGACCACCGCCGGGTCGATGCGAAAGCGACGCAGCACCATGGGGATCACCGAGGCGACGGTGGCGCTCCAGAGCACGATGGCGACGATGGTCAGGGTCACCACCATGCCGATCTCGGGCCCCACCCCCAGGCTCCAGGCCCGCACCCAGGCCGCCAGCGCGATGGCGGCCGAGATGAGCAGACCGGTGGAGATCTCCTTCTTCAGCACGGTGCCGAGGTTTTTCAGGCTCACCTCCCCCACCGCCATGGCACGCACTATGGTGGTGGTGATCTGGGTACCGCTGTTGCCACCGGTACCGATGAGGAGCGGGATGAAGAAGGCCAGGGCGATGGCTGCCTCCAGCTGCTCTTCAAAGGCCCGCAGCACGGTGCCTGTGTAGGCTTCCGCCACGAACAGGATCAGCAGCCAGCCCACCCGCTTGCGCCACAACTGCCAGGGGGTCGCCTGCAGATAGGGGGTATCCAGCGGCGAGGAGCCCCCTTGCAGCTCCGCATCCTCGGTGGACTCCAGCTCCAGGATGTCGGCGGCATCGTCCACGTGGAAGACCCCCACCAGACGCCCCTGATCTTCCACCGGCAGGAGCGAGAGGTCGCGGTCAATGAGCAGGCGGGCCGCCAGCTCCTGATCCGCCCGGGCGTTGATGCGCACCGCCTCCCCCTCCATCAGCTCCCCTACCGGCAGCAGCGGATCGGCGATCAGCAGCGACTTGAGGGAGACGCTGCCAAGCAGGCGCTGCTCGCCGTCAACCACATAGAGATGACCAAACAGCCTGGCCTGATCCCAGGCGCCGTGGATCAGCTGCTTGGCGCTTTCCACCGTCGCATCGGCCTCCACTGCCAGGTATTCGTGGCGCATGTTGGCCCCCACCGACTCGTTCGGCCAGGCCAGCAGGGACTGGAAGGCTTTGCGGGCGGGCTCCGGCAGCCGGGCGAGCAGGGTCTTGCGATCGTGCTCGTCGAGCCTGCGCAGGATGACCAGCAGGTCACGACGGGCCAGGGTGCCCTGCAGTATTCCCACGATGCTGCCATGCAGCCTGAGCAGCAGATGGCCGGCACACTCCGCCGGGAGGGAGGCGAGCAAGGACGCCCCTTCCGGCATGGAGAGGGTATCGAAGATGCAGTTGAGCTCTTCCGGGCGCAGGGTCAGAAGCTGATCGGCACGGGCCACCGGATCCAGGTTGTGCGCCAGCCAGTTGCGCAGGGCAACCGGGTCGAGCAGTTGATGACGATTGAGCAGGGTGTGTGTTTTCTTCATCACAGATGTCCTCATGTGATTTCAGGCGAACCTGAACGCCTCCGGCACCTGGCCGGATGCAACGGCAAGAAAACAGCAATTTGATTGACGAGTAACAGGCAGGAAATGACGCCGTCCGGCGTGTTTTCATCCCCACGTACCAGCTTTAGCACTGCATAACGTATCCGGCATGCCGGAAGCCACTTGGGTTGACACCTTAATCCGATGAAAACTGTCCTGATCTTGGGCGTCTCTGGACGTCGTGAGATCAGTGGCCTGTGTTTATGCAGGAGCCTCGCCTAACGAGATGCTGCGAACATTGATTGCACGGCGCTACCGTGCGGGCGGCATCATCTGCCCAGGCGCAGGTCGAGTCAAGGCAAACGGGCCCCTGGCAACGGGTTGTTACAAATTGGCCGGACGGCGGGCCTTTCATGAAACGAGGCTCCCCCGTGCGTGGCACGGGGGAGCCTGCGGTCAACGGATGAACGTCAGCGGATATAGTCGAAGAGGGTCAGCTTGCTTATCTTGCTGAAGGCGAGCTGGGAGGCGCTCATGGCTGCATCCTCCTTGGAGAGGGCCGCGATCACCTCGTACATGTCCGCCTCGGACACCTTGGCCCGCGCCTGCTGGTTCAGAGTGCTGAGTCCGTCGTTGGAGCTCATCACCTGCTCCAGGCTGTTCATCCTTCCCCCCAGCTCCCCCAGTCCCCGGTCTATCTTGGTTCTGGCGTTGCTCATGTGGGTGGTGGCATCGGAGACCGCCAGCTGGAAATCGCTCTCGGACAGGGTCGGATCGCGCATGGCGGAGATGAAATCGGACATGCCATTGAGGATGTTGTCGTTTTTCGGGGTATCCAGCACGAAGTTCTGGGTCGCCGACCCCGCAGGGAGGTCGAGGGTGAGCGCCAGGCCGTTGAAGGGGATCTTGTTGCCCGCCACATAGTCGCCGCTTTGCAGCAGGGTGCCACCGCTGTCACGGATCTCGTAGGTGTCCGGCGGCCCGGCCAGGGTGCTGACCGCATATTGGTTGCTCGGCAGGGAAGCGTCATAGTTGTTGCGATAGAAGCTCTCGAAGTTCCCCTGATCCGCCACCGACACCTGGATGTTGCCACTGGCGGCGCTGGCAGTGCGCCGGGTCGCCACTATCTCGAACAGATCGAAACCGGAGTCGTTGGCCGGGATCTGCACCGTGGGTGAGACCTGGATGTTGCGCTGCCCCGTGTCCCCCTGGAACACATAGTTGCCACTGGCATCCTTGACGAAGGGCTGGGTCTTGCTCTGATTGCCGCCGAAGATGTACTCCCCCTGGGAGTTCTTGCTGTTCATCAGGTCGAACATCTGCTTTTGCAGCCCCTCCAGCTCGCTCGCGATGGCGCTGCGCTCCTCGGAGCCCATGGCGGAGTTGTTCGCCTTCTGGATCAGGGTCTGGGCACTGAGCATGGCGCTGTTGAGGGAGGTCAGCACCGTCTCCTCGTGGCCCAGACTGTTCTCCAGCAGGCTGCCGTTGACGCCGTACTGCTTGAAGAGATCGATCTCCTTGGTCAGCGCCATCTTCTGGCTCATGCCGGCCGGGTCCTCCCCGGAGCGAGAGAATTTATCCCCCGTCATCAACTGGTTGTAGGCGGTGTTCTGGCGCTCGCTCACCTTGCTCATGGAGGCAAGGTTGCGGTCATAGATCATGTTGGTGGTGATGCGCATGACTTACCTCACGGAGGAGAGCAGGGTGTCGAAGATGGTCTTGGCGGTGTTCACTATCTGGGCCGAGGCCGCATAGGACTGCTGGAAGCGGATGAGGTTGGCCGCCTCCTCCTCCAGATTGACGCCGGAGACACTCTCGAAGATGGCGGTACTCTGGGTCAGCTTCGCCTCGTTGGCCTGCAGCAGGGTCTTGGCCTGGCTGGTCTTGTTGCCAATGCCGCTCACCAGACCCGAGTAGGCATCGTTGAAGGTCATCTTGTCGTTGCTGGTGGCGGCGTTGTTGTTCTTGCGCACCAGCTCCTTGTTCTGCAGCTCCGCCAGCGCCAGGCCGTTGGCGTTGTCCGCAAAGCCGTCCTTGTTGTAGCTGAGCGTGAAGCTGTCGCTGGCCTCCACCTTGCCGGTGATGCTGAACTCATAGCCCGGGCTCTGGGTCGGATCGGCGTAGACCTTGGCTCCCCCCAGGGGGCTCTCGAGGGCGGCCATCAGGTTCTGTCCCTTGCTGGAGGCGGGGGCGACACCCAGCAGGTTGTTGTTCTTGTCATAGACCTCGTAGTTGCCGCTGCCGTCGATCTTGATGACCTGGGGGGCACTCGGGTCCAAAGTGTTGGTGCCAAAACCCGAGCCCGTGCCGGTGTTGTAGACACCGCCCAGCGTTATCTCGCCAGAGCCCAGGTTCTGGGATCCCTTGTCCGCCTTCAGGGGGGAAGCCAGCGCGATATCCTCAGGACGGGTGATCGCCTGCTCCAGGTTGGCAGCCGCATTCCGGGTGGGTTGCAACAAGATCTTGTCACCTGCAGCCGGTGTGCCGGAGAGATCGATTTCGATGCCGTGGCCCGTCACTTCGAAGGTGGCTGGCGGCGTGGTCCCCGTGGCGAGCGAGGTACGCTGCCCGCTGCCGTCGATGGCGAACACCTCGTAACCGGTGGCGCTGTTGAACCGCACCTCGTAGTCGAAGGTGGTGACCTCGCTCCCCTTGCCGGGAACGAAGTTGACGCTGGCCGCCCCGTTGCCCTGGTTGCTGGCGTAGGGCAACCCCTGGCTTCCTTTGAGGGTGAAGAGATCCCCCCCAAGCTCGTTGTCGAGATCCATCCCCAACCGGTTCTGCTGGTTCATGGCATCCCCCAGGGCGACGGCCATCTGCCCCAGCTCCCGCTTGGCGGGCTCCAGATCCCGACGCGCGGTGAAGAGGCCACCGATGGCGCCGCCAATATCCTTGTCGTTGATGCTGGCCTGGTTCTTGCCCAGGGTCAGCTGCAGGGAAGGCTCACGGGAATCCGGGTCCCCCGGCACCACCTTGAACTGGGCCACGCCGCCATCGAGCACCAGGGAGTGCCCTGTGCTCATGTTGACCAGCATGCTGCCGTTGGGCTGGGTCACGGTGCGGATCTCCATCTTCTCGGAGAGCTGGCGAATGGCCTCATCACGCTGATCGAACAGCATCAGGTTCTCTTCAGGGGAGCCCTGGGTGCGGACGATGGCCTGGTTCAGATCGTTGATGCTGTTCAGCAGGCTGTTCACCCTGTCCGTCTCGTCCCCTATGGTGGCGTTAATGGTATCGGACTGCTTGTCGAGCTGGGCGGAGAGGGTGTGGAATCTGTCCACCATACCGCTCAGTTCACTCAGGGTCGTCTTGCGCCCTCCGATCTCGGACGGTGACTCGTTGGCGGTGTGGAAAGCCTTGAAGTAGGAGGTGATGGTGGACCCCACACTGTTGCTGGCATCACCGAGCAGGCTGTCGAGCTGGAACAGTTGATCGTAGCGGGTGTTGGCGGCGTTATAAGCGGACGTATCACGGCGAACCTCGGCCTGGGCATAGGCGTTGATGATGCGATCACTCACCATGTCGCCCGTCCCCAATCCGACGGAATTGGTGTAGATCAGGGTGCGTTCACGTACATAGCCCTGGCTATTGACGTTCACTATGTTGTTGCTGGTGGTCTGCAGCAGCCGCTGCTGGGCCAACACACCCGAGGTCCCAATTCCAAGCAGATCGCTTGCCATAGCTTACAGCTCCATCTCTGTGTTCCTGTCTGCAATGTTGCCGGGCGTCGAATAGCCGGCGATGGCATCACTGCGCAACACTTGTTTAAGTTTCCTGGCGTACTGGGGATCGGTGGCATAACCGGCCTGCTGCAACGCCTCGAAGTAACGGTCCGGGCTGTCCACCTTGGCCAGCGCTCCCTTGTAGCGACTCCCAGAGGTCAGGAAATCCACGTAGTCGTTGAAGCTCTCTTCGAACGACTCGTAGGAGCGAAACGCCGCCTTCTGGCGCGAGGCCACCCCTTGCTCGTATTCCAGGGTGCTCACCACCGCCTTGGGACCTTCCCATCGCGGATCCGCCTTGATGCCGAACAGGTTGTGCGTCACGTTTCCGTCTGCATCCTTGATCACCCGCTTTCCCCAGCCACTCTCAAGGGCGGCCTGGGCCACCAACACCGCCGGGCTCAACCCCAGCTTATCCGCCGCCTTCTTGGCCAGCGGCATCAGCCTGTCGACGAACTCTTCCGGGCTGTCAAACACCTTGGCGCTGCCATCTAGGGCCGAAGGCCTCTGGCTGCTGCCCATGGGCGGCACGGTGCGGTGGGGGCGTCTTGGCATGGCCAGCGTACGCTCGGCCCCATTCAGCTCACCCTTCATTTCGTTATCAGCAAAATCTTTGCCAACTTTGGAGGCAGCAATCAGATCGTTGGAGGCACTGGGGGGTTGATAGGGCTTGTAGACCCGCTCGGTACGCTGGGGCAGCTTGAGTACCCGGCCATCCTGATGGGTGAAGGTCTGCTCGGGAGAGAGCTGCCTGGCCACCATCTCGGCAATGCCCAGCCCCCCCTTGCTCGACATGTCGGCAACCCGCTGCTCGTCCAGCATCCCTTCATAGAACTGGGTGTAGCTGCTGTTCATCGGGTTGCCCTCGGTGAGCACCGAGTTGGCCTGGCGCATCCCCTTGAATAGGGTCTGGGTGAAGATGGATTCGAACTGGCGGGCGGCCGCCATCAGGGCCCCTTGCTTCCCCTCCTTGCTCAGGCTCATCTGGCGCAGTTTGTCCAGGTTCTGGACGTCCTGCACCATGCCAATATTGATACCGCTCTGGGTGTCGAACTCTGCCATAACCTACCTCTTTGCCGCCCGTGGCAACCGCTTGCCGCTCACGAAATTACAGAATGACCAGTTGGCCCTGGATCGCGCCCGCCTGCTGCAGCGCCTCCAGGATCGCCATCAGATCCCCGGGGGCGACCCCCACCTGGTTCACCGCCCGCACCAGGTCGTCCAGGGTCGCGCCGGTATCGAGCTTGAACATCCGACCGGGATCCTGCTGCACGTTGATGGTGGAGTTGTTGGTGACCGCCGTCTGCCCGCCAGCGAGCGGATTGGGTTGGGAGACCTGCTGGTTCTCGGCGATGGTGACCGTCAGCCCACCGTGGCTGATGGCCGCCGGGCGCAGCTTGACCTCGCTGCCGATGACGATGGTCCCGGTGCGCGAATTCACGATGATCTTGGCGGACTCGCTCGCCGGGTCCACTTCCAGGTTCTCGATGGTGGAGAGGTAGGAGACCCGCTGGGCCGGATCCCGCGGCGCGAATACCTTGATGGAGGTAGCGTCCATCGCCTGGGCGGTGTTCGGACCCACCAGATCGTTGACCACGTCCGCCAGACGGCGGGCGGTGGTGAAGTCCGGCCGGTTCAGGTTGAAGGTGATGGTGTCGCCCTGGCTGAAGGAGTTGGGAACCTCCCGCTCCACGGTCGCCCCGTTGGCGATGCGCCCCACTGTGGGCGTGTTCACCACCACCTTGGAGCCGTCCGCCCCTTCGGCCCCGAGGCCACCGACCACCAGGCTGCCCTGGGCCACCGCATAGACGCGGCCATCCAGCCCTTTCAGGAAGGTCTGGAGCAGGGTGCCGCCACGCAGGCTCTTCGCCTCGCCGATGGCGGAGACGGTGACGTCTATGGTCTGGCCCGGCTTGGAGAAGGGGGGGAGATCCGCGTGGATGGCCACCGGTGCCACGTCCTTGATCTTGGGCTTGATGTTGTCAGGCACCTTGATGCCGAAGTTGTTGAGCATGGTCCTGAAGGTCTGCTCGGTGAAGGCGTTGTTCTTCTCCCCCGTGCCGGGCAGGCCCACCACCAGACCGTAACCGATCAGCTGGTTGCTACGCACCCCTTCCACCGAGGCGAGGTCCTTGATGCGGGATGCGTGCGCCAGCCCGAAGGGCAGCAGGCAGCACAGCAGGGCAAGCAGACGGAATCGGTTCATGACATCTCCTAACAAAACCTTCCTGATCCGGGACCCGTGAACGCCCCGGACTCTTGAGTCTTAAATGGGCCACCAGGGGCCGTTGAAGAAGCTGGTGAGCCAGCCCTGTTCCTGGGTGTTCGCCAGATCCCCGGTACCACCGTAATAGATACGCGCATTGGCCACCCGCTGGGAGGAGACGCTGTTTTCCGAGCTCACGTCCTCCGGGCGCACCAGACCGGTGATACGGATGTATTCGTTGCCATTGTTGAGCATGATCCACTTCTCGCCGCGCACCAGCAGGTTGCCGTTTGGCAGTACCTTGACCACGCTGACCGAGATGTTGCCCTGCAGGCTGTTGCTCTGATCCGCCTTGGCCTGCCCCTTGAAGGCACTGTTCTGGCCGATAGAGGCCGACAGATCGTAGGGCCCCGCCGTGACCGGCACGCCACCCAGGGTGACGGGGTTGAGCGCCAACTTGTTGTCCTTGCCGCTCTGGGTGTTGGCCTTTTTCGACGCCGAGGTCGACTCCGCCAACTGGATGGTGATGATGTCACCCACCCTGTGCGCCTTGATGTCCGAGTAGATGCCGTTGACCTGCTCGGGCTGGAAGATGGCGCCGGTCGGGCGCACCGACACCGGCTCCGACTCCCCGTAGACGGGGGCGAAATCCGGGTCATCCGGTTTGGCGGTATTGGGGGTACTGGTGCAACCCGCCAGGGTCAGCAGTCCCAGCATCCATATGGCTTTCATCATGGCACTCCTTTCATCAGGTCCGCTGGGTCAGGAAGGACATCATGGAGTCGACGGCGGAGATGACCTTGGAGTTCATCTCGTAGACCCGCTGAGCTTGGATGAGATTCACCAGCTCCTCGGTCACGTTGACGTTGGAGGTCTCCAGCATCCCCTGCTTGATCACCCCCAGCCCGTCCGCGCCGGCAGTCCCCTGAATGGGGGCGCCGCTGGACTGGGTCTCGAGGAAGAGGTTCTCCCCCATGGGCTGCAGGCCGGTGGGGTTGACGAAGTCCGTGGTGTTGATCTGGCCCACCACCTGGGACTGGCCATCCCCCTTGAGCTGGACGGAGACCTGGCCATCCTCCCCCACGGTGACGCTCTGAGCGTTCTCGGGGATCTGGATCTCCGGTTGCAACGGGTAACCGTTGCCCGGGGTGACGATAGTCCCCTCGTCGTTCAGGGTGAACTGGCCGTTGCGGGTATAGGCGGCGCTGCCATCGGGCAGCTGGATTTCGAAGTAGCCGCGGCCACTGATCATCAGGTCAAGGGAGTTGTCCGTGGTCTGGACGTTGCCCTGACTGTGGTTTTTCTGGGTGGCGACCACCTTGGCCCCCGCCCCCAGCATCAGGCCGGAAGGGAGCTCGGTGTCCGCAGAGGAGCGACCGCCAGGCTGGTTGATGTTCTGATAAAGCAGATCCTCGAAGATGGCCCGCGCCTTCTTGTAGCCCACGGTGCTGGCGTTCGCCAGGTTGTTCGAGGTGACCGAGATGTTGGTCTGCTGGGCATCGAGGCCGGTCTTGCTGATCCAGAGTGCAGGATTCATGGGGTGCTCCTTGATTAGCTGATACGCAGCAGCTGGGTTTGTGCCTCGTCATTCTCCTCGGCGGTCTTCATGATCTTGACCTGAGTTTCAAACTGACGTTGCAAGCGAATAAGGTTGGTCATCTCGTCGACCACGTTGACGTTGCTCCCCTCAAGGGAGCCGGCGATCAGGCCCACATCCGCAGACGCGGCCTCATTCTGGCCATCCTTGCGGCGAAACAGGCCGTCCTGGCCTTTCTCCACCGCATCTGCCGCCGGGTTGACCAGCTTGATACGCTGGAAATCTTCCGGCAGGTTGGCGGCGGCCCCCTCGGGACGGCCGCTGATGGTACCGTCACGATTGATCTCGATCTTCTCCATGGGCAGGGGCAGCACGATGGGCTGACCGGCATCATCCACCACATTCAGACCGGTGGAAGTCTGCAGATTGCCGGTGGCATTGAGCTGCAGGTTGCCCATGCGGGTATAGGCTTCCGCGCCGTTGGGATCCTGCACCGCAATCCAGCCCGGCCCATCGACGGCAACGTCAAGATCCCGCCCCGTGGTCTGCAGCAGGCCGTGTTGCAAGTTCTGGCCCGGCCGCTCGGTCATGGCGAACACCCGCGTGGGCAGCCCTTCGCCAAACGCCTGCATGCTGCGCGCCTGCTCGAAGTCAGACTTGAAGCCAATGGTGTTGGCGTTGGCCAGGTTGTTGCCACGAACAGCCAGGCTGTTCATGTTCTCCTTGGCCCCGGACATGGCGATGTAAAGCAGGTGATCCATGGGATCCTCCGTCAAACAGATGACTCTCACAGCTCAACTGCAAGTTGAATGCCAAGAGAGATGACGAAGATGGCATGAAAGGAGGAAATGAGGCGGGACGGAAATGACAAGGGGCGCCGAAGCGCCCCTGCCAACTACCCGCCGTCTTAGCGGATCTGCAGTATGTTCTGCTGCAGGGAGCTGTTCACTTCCAGGGAACGGGAGTTCGCCTGGAAGTTGCGCTGGGCAGTGATGAGATCGACCAGCTCGGTGGTGAGGTCCACGTTGGACTGCTCCAGCGCCGACGACTTGATGGAGCCGAACGTGCCGGAGTTCGGGGTGCCGGGCAAGGCATCGCCAGAGAGCAGGGACTGGCGCCAGGAGGTGTCGCCGACCTGGGTCAGCCCCTGAGAATTGGCAAACTTAGCCATGGCCACCATGGCAACCTTGACGGTGGTGGCATTACTGTAGGTTGCCGATATGATGCCATCTCCCGTAATTTCGACCTTCGTCAAGCGACCGACAGTGGAGCCATCCTGGGTCAATTGGTTGACTTCAAAAGGTGAAGCGTACTGTGTCACGGTACCGAGCTTGAGCTCGATATCCTGAGTGCCATCGGCACCATTAGTAATAATGCCGGCGCCTGGAGTGCCCAAGGGTTCGGTCTTAATGACCTCAGGACTAGTAGGTGTCTGCATTCTTCCAGAAGCATCAAAAGTGACACGCGCACTTAGAGGTGCTTGACTTAGGCCAGTTGCCATTGCCGTCGCTTGACCGCCAACAATATCAATGGGTTTATCACCTTCATAAAGGTACATACGCCAAGCAGTAGGTACAGTCGCCTTGCTTGGATCTGTAGAATCTGCCTCCTTGACAAAATACTGCGTGATAGTGTGCGGTTCACCAAGGGAGTCATATGCAACCACAGATGTTGATGAGGAATATGTAGTTGAATCTTTTGGATCAAACTTGGAATATGTGCGGGCGATACCGTCCTGGCTCAATTGGTTAACTTTGTATGGTGATGCCGATTCGCTTACCGCATCGAACTTGAACTCAACAACCTGAGACTCATTAGCACCATTCATGTTAATGCCAGCACCAGGAACAGCACTCGGCGGGTTGGGAGTTCCTAAAGGTACTGTTTTTAATTCAGCAGGAACCGTACCAGTCATAGTGCCAGAAGTATCGAAATTAATTCGCGCAAACTGCTGTGGGGTTCCCGCATCATTAATATTTATAGGAGTCGTCCCTTGGAAGAGGTACATACGCCAAGTTGCAGGTACTGCAGACTGAGTGGGATTTGCTGGATCTGCGTCCTTGGCAAAGTACTGAGTAATTGTGTGCTTCTCTCCAAGTGAGTCATAGACATCAGTAGTAGTTTGCATTGAATAAGTGCTGGGATCATTCGGGTCAAATGCCAAACCAGGATTAATGACATTAGCGCTAGAGTCCAAATTAAAACTGCTATTAACCTGAGAAGTCATCAATGGGTCTGCACCACTGGCTTTTGGTGTCGAGGTGGTGGGTAGATTAAAACTGGCATTGACTTGTGATGTCTGTACAGGCTCTCCGGCACGATCAGGGATCTGAATTGGCCGAGTTGCAGTAATGCTAACTGCTTTTGGGGTGCCATCGGCGTTGATCTCGTACCCCTGCAGATAACCGCCGGAGTTGCTCACCATATAGCTGTTTTCATTGAGCTTGAAGGCGCCCGCACGGGTGTAGGTGCGATCCAGGTTGGTCAGGCCGTCCGAGGTCACGAAGAAGCCGTTGCCCTGGATGGCAAGATCAAGCGCGTTGTTGGTGAATTGCAGCGCGCCCTGGTGGAACTGCTGAGCCACAGCGCCAGTCGCCACACCGTTGCCGACCTGGGTCTTGGCGTTGACGAAGATGGAGTTGGCGTAGACGTCGGCAAACTCGGCACGGGACTCCTTGAAGCCGGTGGTATTGACGTTGGCAATGTTGTTCGCGGTGACGTTCAGGTCTTTTTGAGCCGCATTGATGCCGCTGAGGGCATTGTTGAATGACATGTCTTTCTCCTTAGATCACTGCGTTAGAGGACGAAGCCGACTGGGTGGTGGTCTTGCCGGTCGTCGCGCCAATTTCCAATACATCGGTCAGGTAGATGCCGCCCAGTCCCTTGAGTTTGAGGGTGCTGGGGTTGGTGCTCGTTCCCAGGGTGACGCTCTCCACCTTGGCGTAAGTCAGGGCGGGGACACTCTCCGACGTGCCGTCGACGGTGGCATGCGCCTCTATCGAATACTTGCCGCTCTTGGCCTCGTTGCCGGACTTGTCCTTGCCATCCCATTCGAAGGCCACGTTCCCCTTGTGGCTCCCTTCAATGGCGAACTCCCTGATGACCTGGCCGCTCTCGTCCTTCACCGTCACCTTAATGTTGCTGCCGCCATCGCCGGTGGCGATGACCCCCGTGAGGGTGCCCCCCTTCTCCACGTAACCCGTGTTGGACGGGATCAGCACGTTCTGCCCCACCAGCGCGGAGGCCTGCAGCGCCTGGCTGGAGGTCATCAGGCTGTTGAGGCTCTCCATCTGGGTGGAGAGGCTGCTGATCCCCTGAGACGTCGACATCGAGGTCATCTGGGAAAGCATCTGGGCGTTGTCCACCGGTTTGAACGGATCCTGATAGGAGAGCTGCATGGTCAGCAGTTTCAGGAAGGACTCCTGATCCAGCTCCTTTTTCTGGGTACTGGTGTTGACCGTACTGGTCTGGGCCGACGTCGTCCGGTTGACGCCCAGCAGGCTGTCATAGGTATCTGCCACTTATGCTCCCCCCTCTAGGGCGTGCCCACTGGGCCGATTGTTGCCGCCTGGCAGGCGATCATGGGTCACTCTCATCCGGGTTCACCTCTGTCAGGACTTGCCCAGACCCAGGGTCTGCTGCAACATTTTCTTGGCCGCATCGGCCACCTGGACGTTGGTCTGGTAGCTGCGCGACGCCGCTATCATGTCCGCCATCTCTTCCACCATGTTGACGTTGGGCTTGAAGATGAAGCCATCCTTGTCCGCCATGGGGTGATTCGGGTTGTACTCCTTGAGCAGGGGCGCATCACTCTCGACGATGCCCTTCACATCCACCCCGACCGAGGCCTGCTTGTCGGACATGGCCTGATCCAACTGGGCGGCAAAGACTGGCCGCCTGGCGTGGTAAGTTTTTTCCACGCTGGAGCTGACGCTGTCAGCGTTGGCCATGTTGCTCGCCACCGTGTTGAGGCGAACGGACTGCGCGCTCATGGCTGAGCCTGCAATGTCAAAGACCTTGAACAAACTCATCCTTGCTCTCCTTTCAGTGCCTTGAGCAGGCCGCTTATCTTGCTGTTCATGAATTCAAGAGAGGCCTGGTATTCAAGGCTGTTGCGCAGGAACTCGCTGCGCTCCTGCTGTACGTCCACCGTGTTGCCGTCACCGGTATCCGGTTGCAGGGGATTGCGGTACTGGGTCGTGCCCGGGGAATCCATCTGCAAGGCGAAGTGCTTCTCGCTGGTAGTGCTGAGCCCGAACCCTTGCTGGCCCTGGGCATCCTGCAACGCTTGTGAGAAGTTGATGTCACGGGCCTTGAAACCCGGCGTATCCGCATTGGCGATGTTGCTGGACAACACCTCGGCACGCTTGGCGCGCACGCTCAGCGTGTACTGATGAACACCAAATGCCTTGTCGAATGAAATTGCCATAGCACACCTCCTGCTTCATGGATATTTAGCAAGAGGTGTGCCAAGAGGGTATTGAGCGGGGTTATTTGACCTTGTAGACGATGCCGGGGTTGCAGCGGATCATCTCGAACTTATCGGTGAGGCCAGCCAGAGACTCGGAGGCCCCCAGCATCAGGTAGCCGCCAGGATTGAGGCTGCTGGCGAACTGGTTGAGGATCTTGGATTTCACTTCGGGCGCAAAGTAGATGAGCACGTTGCGACAGAAGATGATGTCAAACTTGCCGAGCAGGCTGTAGCTCTCCAGCAGGTTGAGAGGGCGGAAGCTGGTCAATTTTCTGACACGTTCCACCACCCGCATCTTGTTGTCGCCATAGGGTTCGAAAAAGAGTCGCTTGCGCTCGGGGGAAAGCCCGCGAGCCAGTGCAAGGCTATCGTAGATCCCTTCCTTACACTGGTTCAGCATGGTGCTGGATATATCGGTCCCTACTATTTGCACCCCGCCCGGCATGCTACCCGGCCGTTTAACTTGCTGCTCCAGCGCCGTCATGGCGATGGAGTAGGGCTCCTGTCCGGACGAAGAGGCGGCAGACCATATCTTGATGGTGCGACCGCTCTTACCAAGCTCCGGGAAAATCTTGTCACTCAATAACTGGAACGGATAGGTATCGCGAAACCACAAAGTCTCGTTGGTGGTCATGGCATCGATCACTGCCATCTTGAGTTCCCGCTCGCGCACGCTCATCGCCCGGGTGACCAGATCAGACAGACTCTCGATACCAAACTGAGTCATCAAGGGCGACAGGCGGCTTTTAACCAGATACTGTTTGTTGTCACCCAGTACTATGCCGCTCTGTTGTGCCAGAAAATTGCTGAATTGCCTGTATAAGTCGTCCGAAAGTGTCTTCATGCAGTTGTTCTTCTTGATTAGAGAGCGCCTTGTACGGCCTTGGCCAATTCATCCGGCTGGAATTTGGCAATGAAATTGTTCGCTCCGACTTTCTGCACCATGGCCTGATTGAACACCCCACTGAGGGAAGTGTGCAGGATAACATGCAAATCCTTGAGGTTGGGATTGTTGCGGATCTCGGCGGTGAAGGTATAACCATCCATCTCCGGCATTTCAATATCTGAAATAACCAATGCAATCTGATCATGTATGGGGCCATTTTTGGACATCTCCAATAACATGTTGAGCGCTTCCCGTCCATCCTTGGCCAGCACGCACTGCACCCCGATAGCCTCCAGTGCACGTTGTACCTGCTTGCGCGCAACCGAAGAGTCGTCCGCAACCAGCACGGGACGCCCGTGAGGATTGCGCTCCACGCTTGCTTCCACCAACTCGGTGGACACCTCAGTGGAGACCGGCGAAATCTCGTTGAGAATGCGCTCCACGTCCAAGATCTCCACCAGCTCGCCATCTACCTCGGTCACTGCCGTCATGTAGTTGATGCGACCAGCCCCTTTGGGTGGCGGCAGAATGGACTCCCAGTTCATGTTGATGATGCGCTCGACCGAGTGGACCAGGAACCCCTGAATGGAGCGGTTGTACTCGGAGATGATGATGAAGCACTTGGAGAGATCCTGGATGGGGCGCTTGCCCATCGCCATGCTGAGATCGATCACCGAGATGGTCTGGCCACGGATATGTGCCACGCCGCGAATGCAGGAGTTGAGCTTGGGCATGACGGTCAGAGGGGGACACTGCAGCACCTCGCGTACCTTGAATACGTTGATGCCAAATCTTTGACGTCCATTGAGACGAAACAGCAGCAGCTCCAGCCTATTTTGTCCCACTAATTGGGTTCGCTGGTTAACCGAGTCCAGAACACTCGCCATAAACACTCCCTAAAAATGCTTGGCACTGATCGTGCATATCATTATGCATGCACATTGACTTGCATCAGACCATCGTTGTTTCAACAACAGAATAATTCTGGAGCAAGCATAGTTAACTACGGTGGTATACGTGAATAACTTATCGACCGGTAAGCAAAAATGATTAGTAGACTTTTCCTTATCTTACTGCCGTTTTGCAGTCTGTCTCACGCCATGGCGTCCGAGGTCACCGACTATCTGCAAGAACAGGCACAGGCGTTCGTGCTCGACCAGCTCGATATTCCCCTCGATGCACAGGCCGACGTCAAGGCCGGCACCATTGACGAGCGCCTCCCCCTCACGCGCTGCGAAGATGCCCTCACCATTTCCCTCCCCGCCCGGATGGAGATCCGTCGCAACACCACCGTCTACCTCAAGTGCGAGGGAGATAAATCCTGGGATCTCTATCTCCCTGTCCGGGTCAGCATCCAGAAACCCTATGTCACTGTCGCCGTCCCGGTTGCCAAGGGAGACATCCTGAGCGAACCGATGCTGACCTTGGCATACCAGGACCAAACCCTGATCCGTGGCGACTACCTTACCGATCCGACCGCACTCATCGGGGTACGCAGCAAACGTGAGCTCAAACCGGGCCAGCCAATCAGACTGACCCAGGTCTGCGTGGTCTGCAAGGGGGACCAGGTCACCCTGAGTGCTGAAAACAGCAGCATGCAGATCAAAACCATGGCCCGCGCCTTGCAAGATGGCAGCTTCGGAGACATGATCCGGCTTGTCAACACGCGCTCGGGCAGAACGGTGCAAGGCCAGGTCAGTGCAGTGGGCTCCGTGGTCGTGACATTCTGACACAGGAATGCACTGCGCAATTTTTTTCTAAAGTTCTGACCGCCGTCACCGATACACAGGTAAGCGAACAGCAAAGCAGACGAAGGTAAACCTTATGGCTATCAACAATATCAACAACTTGGCTAACAACCGCCTGCAAAACAGCGGCAACAGCCAAGGTGTAGTCACCAAGTCGGCGACCTCCAGCGAGAGCAGCCGTGCGACGACCGTCAAGAGCGACTCTGTCTCCTTGACCAGTGAGGCGCAGCAATTGCAACAGATGCAGAAGACCCTCAACACCGCCTCCACCGGTAACGAGAGCCGCGTCGAGAGCCTGAAGAAGGCCGTGGCCAGTGGGGAGTACAAGGTCAACAGCGAAACCGTGGCCAGAAAGATGTTCAGCTTTGAAGCCGATCTGGATAAACGGTTGGGATGATGGACCTCCCTTCGCTACTGCGCGCTCAGGACGACAACCTCTCCCAGATGCAAGGCTTGCTGGCAGAGGAGTTCGACCTCCTCAAGGCTCACCGGGCCCTTGCCTTGCCGGCACTCGCCGATCGCAAGCAGCAACTGCTGGTGGCCATCGAGACGCTGGACAAGACTCTGGCGGAGCTACCCGACCTGAAGCAACAGCTGAGCGCCTTCCCGACCCAATTGCAGGCCCTTCAAGCCAAGCTGGAAGCCTGCCAGGAGCAGAACAATCTCAACGGACGTCTGCTCGAACTCAGTATTGTCTCCAATCGCCGTCTCGCCAGCTTCCTCAGCAAGCTCAGAGACAGCAGCTCCCTGACCTATGACGCCAAAGGCAATACCCGCTCAGGCACCCGCTCTTTCGGGATCAAGGCCTGATCTCCTCTCCCCCTTCGGGCTTCCTCTCCTTTTGGGCCCCTAGTCAGAGCACCAGCTGCATCAGGGTTTCTCCATCCTTGCAGGCATGAATGCTCATGCGGCCCTCGTGATATCGCCCATAACTGGCCACCCACTCGCCCCTTGGAAAACAGATAGACCCCGGGTTCATCAGGATCATCTCTCCTTCCTGACATAGTACAGGCACATGGGTATGACCGCTGATGAACAGGCTCCCTGCAGGCAGGGGCACGTTGCTGGGCTCATAGAGATGACCGTGGCTGACAAACCAACGCCGCCCATCCACCAGTAGCTGGTTGTAGGGCGCCGTGATGGGGAAGTGGAGCAGCATCTGGTCCACCTCCGAATCGCAATTGCCACGCACCGCCATGATGCGGGGAGCCAGCTGGTTGAGCCTTGCCGCCACGGCAGCAGGATCATACCCCGCCGGCACCGGATTGCGCGGCCCGTGATTGAGCAGATCCCCGAGCAGCAGATAGTGATCAGGCTGCCAGGGAGCGAGTTGCGCCAGCACCTGCTCGAGGGCAGTCAGACTGCCGTGCAGATCCGAGATAATGGCAATCTTCATTCCACACTCCTCATGGCTGGCTGAAATAGAGATCCTTGGTGGCGATGGCGCCCTTGAGGTTGCGGCTCGGCAAGCCGCGCAGTGCCGGGTCCACCAGTCTCATCTGGTTGTAGTGATAGACGGGGATGACGGGCACCTCCTCCATCAGCAGTTGCTCGGCCTGATGATAGATCCCGGACCGAACGTTGGCATCCAGGGTCTCGGAGGCCTGCTGCAGCAGACCATCGAAGACGGGGTTGCAGTAGCCGCTCTCGTTCTGGGGATCCTGGCAGCGGAAACTGCCAAGCATGGACGACGGCTCGACATAATCACCAAACAAAAATGAACGAGCCAGCATGAAATCACCACTGTTCTTGGCCACCTGATAAGCATTCCACTCCATGTTGTTGAGGGAGACTTCTACCCCCAGCGGTTTCCACATGGCCGCCACCGCCAGAGCCAGCTTCTTGTGGTTCTCCGACGTGTTGTAGGTCAGTGTCAACCTGAGAGGATGGGCGCTGTTGTAGCCTGCCTGGGCCAACAGCGCGGCTGCGCGGGCCAACCGAGTTGACTGGTCTTCCCGGGAGAGGGGGATATCCAGTTCGTCATAACCTGGCATGGCGGGCAGCAATGACCAGGCAGGACGTTCTCCCTGGCCGCTCACCTTCTCGGTCAGCAGGTAGCGATCAATGGCCATGGAGAGCGCTTGGCGCACCCGCACATCCTGCAATTCAGGGAGATTGAGATTGAAGGTATAAAGATAGGTGCCAAGCAGCGGCAAACCCCAGATCCGCTCCGGTGCCTCCTGCATGGTCTTCTGGTAGTACTCCAGCGCCACCTTGTTGGTGAGCTGGATCTCCCCCGCTTCGTAACGCAGCCGCTCCCCATGCTGGGAAGCGAGCGGCAGGTAGGTCACCCGCTGGATCCGGGTATGGGCGTCATCCCAGTACTGGGGGTTGCGCTCGGCTTCGATGCGCTCGTTCACCACCCAGCTCGCCAGCTTGTAAGGGCCATTGCTCACCATCTTGCCTGGCTGGGTCCACTGCTTGCCAAACTGGGTGATGACCCGTTCGTTGACCGGCACGAAGGGACGCTGGCTGACCAGTTGCAGGAAATAGGGAACGGGACGCTCCAGGGTCACTTTCAGGATCTGGTCGCTTTCGGCCTCCACCCCCAGGGCATCGAGATCGAGCGCACCGGCATAAATGGACTGGGCATTGTTGATGCCGGTCGCCAGCAACAGGCCAGCGGAGGGGGAAGCCTGCGCCGGATTCAGCAGCCGCCGCCAGGCGTAGACGAAATCCCGGGCTGTGAGGGGCTCGCCGTTGGACCATTTGAGCTGGGGACGCAGAAAGAAACGCCACACCAGTCCATCCTCGCTGGTCTCCCAGCGCTGGGCCTGGGCGGGCACTATCATGCCCTGTCCATCCTCGCTCACCAGCCCCTCGAACAGGTCCACCAGCACCACCTCCCCTGGGAAGCCGGAGCGGATCAGGGCCGGATCGAGGGACTCGGGTTCGGCGCCATTGCCTTTGACCAGGGTTTGTCTATCTGAAATGTAAGTCTGCTCAACCACGCTACTAGCCAGTGACGGCGGCACCGCCATCAATCCAAGCAGTAAGGGAGATAGCCAGCGACGGGCTGGCCTGACGGCGAAACGGTAAAACATACATTAACCTCGTTCAATTCTTTTGACTGCAATAGGGAGAAGGCCGGCGGCGCGCCTGGAAACGAATGCATGATGCCGCGCTTGTTATCCCCGAAGACGGCCCGTATTGTATCGGGCCTGCCCGATAGAGGGAGTCTTCCGGGCTATTTTTTTCATGGTTTTATGACGACACGGCCGCCACGGGTGCGTGCGACAGCAAGAAGGCACGCTCCCCTGCCCCGTAAGCAATCGGCCCGGGGTGATATGTCGCCTGTAGGTCCGGTTGTCGTCTACCGTTTCAGGGGTCTTTATGGGTTACGAATGGTTGGCGCTGGCTGCCGCCAGTTTATGGGCGATCGCCGCCCTCATCTCCGTCAAACCGGCTCGCCATCTGGGGGCCTTTGCCTACAGCCGCTGGCGGATGTTCCTGGTCAGCCTGATGCTGGCCAGCGCAAGTCTGGTGACGGGAGGCTGGCAGACCCTCACCGAGAGCGCCCTTCCCCTGCTGGCCCTCTCCGGCCTCATCGGCATCTTCGTCGGCGACACCGCCCTCTTTGCCTGCATGAACCGACTCGGCCCCAGGCGCAGCGGTCTGCTCTTCTCCTGCCACGCCCTCTTCTCCGCCCTGCTTGGGCTCTGGCTCTTTGGCGAGCGGCTCGATGGTTGGCGCCTGCCAGGCGCCTTGCTGGTCCTGGCCGGGGTCATGCTCGCCATCCTGTTTGGTCGTCGTGGCGACAACCAGCAGAACGAATGGGAGCAGGTGCGCGGCCGCCTCGTGGTCGGCATAGCCCTTGGCCTCACCGCAGCCCTGTGCCAGAGCCTCGGAGCCATCATCGCCAAGCCGGTGATGATGAGCGGCACCGTGGACGCGGTGAGCGCTTCCGGCGTGCGCATGGGCAGCGCCCTCTTGGCACACTGCGTCTTGCGGGCGCTGCGCCTGCCGCTCGCCATGCCGCACAACCCCATCAACCGGCAGGTGCTCGGCATGATAGGCATCAACGGATTTCTGGCGATGACGCTGGGAATGACCCTGATCCTGGTGGCCCTGCGTCAGGGAGATGTGGGCATGGTGGCCATCTTGTCTTCCACCACACCGGTCATTCTGCTGCCCTTGCTGTGGTGGCACTCGGGGATGCGTCCCTCGCTCCCCGCCTGGGCCGGAGCCCTGCTGGCCACCCTGGGCACGGCCCTGGTGCTGGGAATGGGGAACTGAGCCCCGTCTCTCCTGCAAGAAGGAAGGACCAACACGCCCATCGGCGGCTCTGAGCCGCCGATGCTCCCCCGCGCCGGACAGGGAGAGAGGCGATCGCGCCCCTAGAACAGAGCCACTTCCTCTTCGGTCAGCTCCCGGTATTCCCCCGGTGCCAGCTCATCGTCCAGAGCCAGATCGCCGATGCGTTCCCGATGCAGTCCGACCACCTTGTTGCCGATG
Source organism: Aeromonas sp. MaB10011B (assembly GCF_017939325.1). Taxonomy (NCBI): domain Bacteria; kingdom Pseudomonadati; phylum Pseudomonadota; class Gammaproteobacteria; order Aeromonadales; family Aeromonadaceae; genus Aeromonas; species Aeromonas sp. MaB10011B. Next base: position 155,214 of record NZ_JAGKRK010000001.1, read on the forward strand.
GCGGCGAACATCCGCTTCACCTGGTGATACTTGCCCTCGTGGATGGTCAGGCGTGCTTCCCGATCGTCCAGGATTTCCAGCTCCGCAGGGCGGGTCTTGTCGTTCTCGTTGCGCAGGTAGATACCGTCGGCAAAGGGCGAGATGGCCTCTTCACTCACGGGATCAGCCAGCCAGACATGGTAGGTCTTCGCACACTCGTGCCGGGGCGACGTGATGCGATGGGACCACTGGCCGTCATCGGTGATCAGCACCAGCCCGGTGGTATCGAGATCGAGGCGCCCCACCACGTGCAGTTTGCCCATGGCCGGCTCGTCGAGCAGGTGGAACACGGTGGCGTGATCCGGGTCCTCGTTGGAGCAGACATATCCTTCCGGCTTGTGCAGCATGAAGTAGCGATTCTGCAGGTTCAGGGTCAAGGTCACACCGTCAAACTCGATCTGGTGTTGCTCATTGATGTGAAAGGCGGGCTGCTTGACCAGCACGCCGTCTACCAGCACTTCCCCCTGACGGATCAGCTTGCCCGCCTGGGAACGGGTCAAATCGGAGCAATCGCAAAGAAATTTGTCGAGCCGCATGCAAAAACCTCGGAATCCATCATGATTGGGGGCGACATTATATCGGTCAGACCCGACAACACCAGTACTAAGCGACAGGGACTCAAGATGGCGCCTGACGCCATGATGTGCCAGTGATAGACTGCCGTCAGCAGACCGACATCACACATAATAATAAGCCCAGGATGTACCCATGAAGCCGACGAAGTCTCACCCCGTCATCCCCGTCAGCCAGTTGAAACCTGGCATGTATGTCATTGCCATTGTCAGCCAGACCGGCGCCATGGAAATTGCCCAGACGGGCATGGTGACCAACCCTCAACAGGTGGAGGCGCTGATCCGGCGCGGCGTGCTGACGGTGCGGGTGGATCTTGCCCGCAGCAAGCTGCCGGGAGGGGGCACGGCAAGCCCGGCGGATGTGGTGACAAACGGGGCGGGCTCCTCTCGTCAGATCGGCAGTGGTGAAGGGCGCGAGCTCAAGATCCGTCGGCTCTATCAGGAAGCGCGCGAACTCCAGGGCAAGTTCATTCGCCATCTCAAGGCCGGTGAGCCCATCGACATCACGCCCCTTGCCGCCGTGGCCGAAGAGATGGTCGATACCATGTTCACCCACGGCGATGCCATGCTCTGTTTGGCGCGGATCCGTGCCAAGGATGCCTACCTGATGGAGCACTCCATGAATGTCGCCATCCTCCTGGCGAACTTCGGCCGCTATCTGGGGCTGGATCGCAGCGTGCTCAAGGAGCTGACCCTGGGTGGCCTGCTCCACGACGTGGGCAAGATCATGACCCCGGACGAGGTGCTCAACAAACCGGGCAAGCTCACCGATGAGGAGCTGGAGGTGATGCGCGAGCACGTCATCCACAGCCACGACATCCTGGCCGCCACCGCCGGCATCACCCCCATCATGCTGGAAGTCGCTTCCAATCATCACGAACGGATCGATGGCACCGGCTACCCGCGGCGCCTCAAGGGGGATCAGCTCTCCCTCTACACCCGCATGAGTGGCATCGTCGATGTCTACGATGCGGTGACGGCAGACAGGGTCTACAAACAAGGCATGCAGCCTACCCAGGCGTTTCGCATTTTGCTCAAGGGGGTTGATCTGCATTTTGATGCCGACCTGGTGACCAAATTCATCAAGTGCATGGGGGTCTATCCGGTGGGCACCCTGGTGCAGCTCTCCAACCAACGTTTGGCTGTCGTAATGCAACGCAATGAACAACAACCGCTCAAGCCCGTGGTCAAGGTGATCTATCACGCCGGTCGTCGACACTATCTCGATGTGCAGTGGCTGGATCTCGCTAAGAAAGGGGTTCAAGAGACCATAGAGAGCACGGTGGACCCCAAGGAGTTTGGCATCAACCTGGCCAACTTCGTCTAACCTGTCCGGCTTGTTGACGGCTGCTCGCGGCAATGGTGTTCGCTGAGCCAGCGCACCGCGCGGCGCAAGTCTTCACCATGGAATACCTCCGGTTAGCCATCGACGCCAACCCGTCAATCGGGGCGCTCACTTTTTAGCTTAGCCCGCCCGCGCTCGCCCGGTGTGCAGGTAGACACCTGCGCCCTTGACGGTGCCCACCCTGTAGCAGGTATGCTCGACCCCTTCGGCGCCCTGCCGTGCGGGCGCCGCTCAAACAAGGATGCCGCATGCAAACCAAGGACAAGTGTCTGGCCGCCCTGGTCATTCTCTGCTGGGGACTCAACTTCGTCGCCATCAAGTGGGGGCTGGAAGGCATCCCCCCACTGCTGCTGGGAGCACTGCGTTTCGTCGGAGTCGTCTTCCCGGCCATTCTGCTGGTCCCCAGGCCTGCCATGCCCTGGCGCTGGCTGCTGGCCTATGGCGGTGCGATCAGCCTGGGCCAGTTTGCCTTCCTGTTCTGCGCCATGAAATTCGGCATGCCCGCCGGCATGGCCTCCCTGGTGCTGCAATCCCAGGTGGTCTTCACCCTGCTGTTCGCCATGATCTGGCTCGGAGAGCGCTGGCAGCCCCACCACTGGGTGGCACTGCCGCTGGCGGGAGCAGGTCTTTATCTCATTGCCACCCATGGCGAGGGCAACCTCACCCTCATCGGGTTTGTGCTGACGCTGTGCGCAGCCGCCTGCTGGGGCCTTGGCAACGTCATCAATCGCCAGATAGGTCTGCGCTATCGCACCTCTCTGCCGAGCCTGGTCGCCTGGGGCGGGCTGGTGCCCATCCTGCCCTTCTTCGCGCTCTCCTGGCTGTTCGAGGGGCCCGAACTCATCGCAAGCAGCCTGCTCAACATCCGTTGGCAGGGCGTCTTGTGCGTGCTCTATCTCTCGTTTATCGCCACCTGGCTCGGTTATGGCCTGTGGGGGAGGCTGCTGATGCGCTATCCGGTGGCCCAGGTTGCCCCCCTCTCCCTGCTGGTGCCCTGTGTCGGCATGGTGGCCGCCGCCCTGCTGCTCGATGAACACCCCACTCCCCTGCAATGGCTGGGCTCGGGTCTGGTGCTGCTCGGCTTCGTGGTGCATCTGCTGGGGGGCAAGATGCGCTTCTTGAAGACCCAAACCGAGGATTGACCTCGCCCGGGAAACTTCCCATCATGGGTCAGGCCCTCTTGGGCCCACCCCGTTATTTCGGCAGGATGCCATCATCAGGAGAGCAAGGACATGCGTCATCCGTCACTTTCGATCATTCCCTCTTTACCAGGCATCATGCGGGTCACGGCCATGCTGCTCCCCTTCTGCTGGAGCCCGTTCGGCTGGAGTGCCACCCTGCCGGCAGATCTCAAATGGGAGAGCAACGACACCGACCCCGTCTATGCAGACCCCGAGGCCAAGCGAGGCGGCACCTTCCGGGATTTCATGTCGAGCTTTCCGCTCACCTTGCGCAAATACGGGCCGGATTCCAACGGCGGTTTTGCAGCCTACGTGCGCGAGACCAACCTGCCGCTCCTGAGCACCCATCCCGTGACGCGTAATCCCATCCCCATGCTGGCCAACCAGTGGGCTTTTGGCACGGATAACAAGACGCTCTATTTTCGCATCAACCCCAAGGCCCGCTGGTCGGACGGCCAGCCCGTCACTGCGGATGACTGGGTCTTCACCCTCAAGATGATGCGCAGCAAGGAGATCAACGACCCCTGGTACAACAACTACTACAGCACCCAGATAAGCGAAGTGACCAAGTTTGACGATCACACCCTCGCCATCACCAGCGGCACCGAGAAGAGCCGGGAAGATCTGCTCGAAGCTCTCCCCTTCACCCCGGAGCCCAGCCACGCCATCAAGCTGACCGCCAACTGGGTCAAGGAGTACAACTGGAAGGTGCTGCCGGTCACCGGCCCCTACCAGATTGGCGAGCTCAAGAAGGGCAAGTCGGTTACCTTCGACCGGGTCAAGGATTGGTGGGGGAACGACGAGCGCTACTTCCAGCACCGCTTCAATCCGGATCGCATCGAGATCAAGGTGCTCAGGGATCAGAACATCGCCTGGCAGCACTTCCTGCGCGGTGAGCTCGATACCTTCCCCCTCGTGATGCCCAACTGGTGGCACGACAAGAGCAAGACCGCCGAATTCGAGAAGGGCTATATCGAGCGGCTCTGGTTCTACAACCAGACGCCTCAGCCCCCCATGGGGCTCTATCTCAACACCGCCGATCCCTTGCTGAGCAATCTCGACGTCAGACTCGGCATCCAGCACGCCCTCGCCCTGGACAAGATGATCGCGACTTTGCTGCGGGGGGACTACCAGCGTCTCAACACCTATGGCTCGGGCCAGGGAGAGTTCACCAATACCGACCTCAAGGCGCGCCCCTTCGATCCCGCCCTTGCTCGCGAATTCTTTGCCAAGGCGGGCTTTACCAAGACCGGACCGGATGGCATCTTGCGAAACGACAAGGACCAGCCCCTCTCCCTCAGCATCACCTACACCACGGCGGAACATGCCCAGCGTCTCACCCTGCTGCGGGAAGAGGCGAAAAAGGCGGGGCTCAACCTCGAGCTCAATCTGATGGATGCGTCTGCCGGCTTCAAATCCATGCTGGAGAAAAAACACCAGAGTGCCTGGATGGCCTGGAGCGGTGGTCGTTATCCCGCCTATTGGGAACACTTCCACAGGGTCAATGCCAACAAGCCCCAGACCAACAACATCATGAACATCGATGACGACAGGATCTCAGCCCTGGTGGAGCAATACGACAAGGCGTTCGATTTCGGCAAGAAGGCCGACCTCTCCCGCCAGATCCAGGAGCGACTCTATGAGCTCGCCAGCTTCGTCCCCGCCTATCAGGTGCCCTATACCCGGGCCGGCGCCTGGCGCTGGATACGCCTGCCCAAGGTGCCGGCAACCCCCCAGAGCGACTTGCTCTACTGGCCCCTCGACGGCTCCAACTCGGGTTACAGCTTTGGCGGCCTGCTCTGGATTGACGAAGCGGCAAAGGCGCAGACCCGGGCCGCCATCAAAGGGGGGCAGACCTTCCCGCCAGTGACCATCACGGATACCACCTACCAGCAAAAATAGGGCAGCTGGCACCGTCGGCCCTAAAACAAAAGACCCCGCACATTGGCGGGGTCTTTGTTACAACCGGGATGGCACCAGGCAGAGGGCGCTCAGCCGCGTTTGGCCTGCTTTTGCGCAATGGCGTCGGCGACGTCGGCCGGGTCCAGCACAATGCCTTCCTGATCCGGCGTCGGGAACACGGCCACGCAGAGATCATCCTGCTCCATGCCGTCCACCCAGCGATCCAGCCACACCTTGAGGGTGATGGACTGCGGCTTGCACTCGGCCCACTCCCCTTCGGCCCAGGCCTTGGCGTAGTCGGGATGCGGCCATACCGGGATGCAGTCTTCCTCTTCGGTCGTCAGCATCATGACGCCGTGTTCGTCGGTCAGGACAAACAGCTCTTCGTGCTCGACCAGCTTGCTGATGAAGTGATCAAAGCGGTAATCGGCGTTCAGTTGCAGCGCGGCATTGCGCTCGGTGTCGCTAAGTTCATAGCTCATCGGTCAAGTCTCTCGTTCAATAAAGGGCGACATGTTCACATCTTGCCGACCCCTTGTCCAGCAGGAGTAATAGGTCATCCGTCTTTCCATCGCCTCACCCCAGCTCGGGGGTCAACAGCCGGAGTCCCGCGGTCTCACCCAGTCGCTCCCTCAGCCAATAGGCGGACTCCACTTCCACAAAGCAGAGCTGATCCCGCCCCGCAGCGACCCCCACCATGATCTGCTCAAGCCGTGCTTGCTGGGCGGCACTCCAGGCAGCAACCAGCTTGCCGCCATGGGCCTCGTCCACCACCTCGCGGCGCAGCTCGAACAGGTTATCGGTGATCGGGCTGTTTATCTTGCTCGGGTGGCGCCAGTACATCTGCAGGTTGTCCAGCATCTCCTCATCGTAACTTGCCAGCGCATCGAGCTCCGGCGTCTCTTTGCTCTGGGCCGCGAATTCACACCAGCCTGCCGACAAGGTAGCCAGACTCTGGGCATCCTTGCCATGCTGACGCAGGGTCGTCACGTCTTCCCCGCGAATGGCCGGCAGCCAGAGATCTCCTTGATGTTGCGCTAGGAGAGGGAGCAGCAAGGAGGGAGCATAAACAGGAAAACGGGGACCCAGAGAGTGCAGCAGAGAGACCAGAGTGACAGTGATCATGAGACGCGCCTTGAACAAGATGACCTGGCATCACGCCTGGTCATGAGGGTGAACGAGGGTGCCATTCTAGCATGTTTGCCTTGCTGGGGGCGTTTGCGTCCAGCCGGACCGGTGATAGATAGCGTCCAAAAAAGCAGCGTTTGAACCAGAGCGGCCCCGATAAAGGCCAATTGTTTGAGCCAGCGCCCACTAAAGAGGCACCGGGGATGCTAGGTTGCATACATCTTTAGCGTAAGGAGTGCATCCATGAGTGGGATCAACCAGGTTTCTGACGATTTTGTGAATGAGCTGAAAATACTGGCGTGTTTTGATCCGGCCAACATGAGCCTGGGGATCAAGCTGCGCAGCGACATGTCGGAAGCGCTTTGCCAGGCGGCAGCGCGCCTGCACAGCCAGGGCCTGATCACCGCGGCAGATGGCGGCTATCTGACCCCTTTCGGCATGACCATGCTGGAGCATCTCCAACACCTGCTGGTCGCACTCAAGCCGAATTGAGCGGTTGTGGTGCCCAGAGCGAGAAGTTGAGCAACTCCCAGCGCTCTCCTTGTCGCAGCAGACAAGCAAACAGCAAAGGACCTTCGGGTCCTTTTATCTTGCCATCGACCAGCCACTCTCCCGCCCGTTTTGGCACCGGCTGTACCCTGATCTCATCGGGTTTCACCGCGTTTCCCAGGCGAACATGTACAAACTGTTGACACACGGACACGGCATCATTCACCGCAGGATCCGGCGTTGGCGGGCTGGCCTGACCGGTCAACGCCACGGTCAGCAAGAGGGATGCGAGCAGGGTCATGACGCGTATTGATGAAGCCATGAAAACAAAAAGCCGTGGCACCAGAGGTACCACGGCTTTCTTAAATTCTGCAAGAATTACAGAGCAGTTACGTTCTCAGCCTGCGGGCCTTTTTGACCTTGGGTCACAGAGAACTGTACGCGCTGACCTTCAGCCAGGGTACGGAAGCCGTTACCTTGGATAGCGCTGAAGTGAACGAAAACGTCCGGGCCGTTTTCTTGCTGGATGAAGCCAAAACCTTTGGTTTCGTTGAAAAACTTAACGGTACCGGTGATCATGTTAGACATATCTTTAAACCTGTATTCAAAATAATTACTTATGCTTTTCAGCGGGTAAAGCTCAAAAAACGGGATTACTTATGAACAACAGGAAAAGATGTAAAACATCATATTCATTGACATAACTATCGCCTTTTCAAGCTGGTTAACATTATACGTGCCTTTGTCGATTACGCAAACAAATTTGTACCCCGCCAGCGGCGGGGTACAGCGGGTCAGACCTGCGCCGACTCCAGTGCCTGGACCAAGGCTTTGAGGAAGCGAGCCGCCTCTCCACCGGTGCAGGCTCTGTGGTCAAACGTCATCGACAAGGGAAGTGCACGCACCGGGCGCGCCTCACCGTGGATGAACACCACCTTCTCGAACAACTTGCCCGCACCTATGATGGCCACCTGGGGTGGTGTGACGATGGGGCTGGCGTAACGGCCAGCGATGGCGCCAAAGTTGGTGAGGGTGATGGTTGCCCCCTGCAGCATTTCCCGCGGCACGGCACGGGCCTTGACATCGGCGATCATCCGATCCAGTCCCTGCCGTATGTCAGCCGAGTCCCGTTCAGCCACGTTCTCCATCACGGGCACATAGAGCCCATGCTTGGAGTCAACCGCGATGGCCACATTGACCTCCCTGAACAGACGCCGCGACAGGGTCTCTCCGTCAAACCACGCATTCATGGAGGGTTCGGCCCGACACGCCACGCCGATCGCCTTGATAAGGCGCACAGTCACATCTTCATCCGGGCGCCAGTGGCGCAAGTCCACTTCGTCGGTGATGCTCACCGGCACCACAGTCCGGTGCGAGAGCTCCATCGCCTTGGCCATGGCCCGGCGCGAGCCTTTCAGGAATTCGTTGCCGCTCTCCTGCTGGGCCTCGAACGCCTGCTGCACATCCTGCTCGGTCACCATGCCAGCGCTGCCGGTTCCCTTGACCTTGTCGATGTCCAGCCCCAGTTTTTGCGCCAGCAGACGGACCGCTGGCATGGCTTGCACCAACGTACCGCCGGGCGCCATGGCCCCCACCACGAAATGATCCTCGATATGCTGCTGATGGGCGCTGACCTTGCCAACGACGGTGCCGTCATCCTCGCCCCCTTCAAACTCCACCAACGGTGCCCCGATGTGGAGGATGTCCCCCTCCTGCCCGCACAATCTGGCGATGACCCCGGCCACCGGCGAGGGCACATCCACCAACGCCTTAGCCGTCTCCACCGACAGCAGTACCTGATCTACCTGCACCGTATCACCGGCGCTCACCTTCCACTCGACGATCTCGGCCTCGGCCAGTCCTTCGCCCAGATCCGGCAATTTGAAAAATTTCATGACCTGCTCTCCCTCTGCTGGGACATCACCAAACATTGACAGACACCATGGAGCCCTGTGGCCTAGGCACTTGCGCATCCGTACCTGTCGCGCGTCATAGCCACTGGTTCTCCATCAGTTGCCGAGCTGCCTGCGCGATCTCCTGCTCGGTGATGAGGTAATACTCCTCGTTGCGATAGTAGGGGACGGCGGCATCCACGCCGGTGAGGCGTCTTGGCGGCGCCTTGAGGGCAGTCATCGCCTCTTCGGTCACCTGGGACACGATTTCGGCCCCCACCCCAAAACTGCCACAGGCTTCGTGTACTACCAGCAACCTCCCGGTCTTGCGTACCGAGGTCAGGATGCTCTCCATGTCCAGGGGTTTGATGGTGGCAAGATCCAGCACCTCGCACTGGATGTCCTGCTCCGCCAGCAGGTTCGCCGCCCGCATGACTTCCTGGATGCAGGCTCCCCAGGCCACCACAGTGATGTCCCGGCCGGGACGCAGGGTAAAGCAGACATCCAGCGGCAGGCCGATGCCGTCATCCACCACATCCGACTTCATGGAGCGATAAATGCGATCCGGCTCGAAGAACATCACGGGATCCGGATCCCGAATAGCCGACAGCAGCAGGCCGTAAGCTCGCTTCGGGCTCGAAGGGATAACGACCCGCAGCCCGGGGATATGGGCAAACAGGGCCTCGACGCTCTCGCTGTGGTGCTCGGGCGAATGGATGCCGGCGCCGTAGGGGGAGCGGTAGACGATGGGACATGTGACACGGCCACGGGTCCGGTTTCGCATCCGTGCCGCCTGGCAGATGATCTGCTCCATGCCCGGGAAGATGAAGCCCTGGAACTGGAATTCGGCCACGGGTTTGAGCCCCTGGGTCGCCATGCCCACCGCCACCCCGGCGATGAGCCCTTCGGCCAGCGGCGTATCGATGACCCGCTTGAACCCGAATTTATCGCGAAGCCCCACGGTGGCGCGAAACACACCGCCGTTGACCCCCACATCCTCCCCCAGTACCACCACATCAGGATCGCGTGCCATCTCGTGGTGCAACGCCAGATTGATCGCTTCGAGCAGCGTGACATCGCTCATAGTCCCTCCCCGCTCTGCAGCATGCCCTTGGCGATGATGCGCTGGCGCTGGGCAAGATAGGCCTTCGGCAGCTCGGCAAACTGGTAATCGAGCAGGGTCTCCGGCGCCTGGGGCGTGATGGCCTCGTAGGCGGCAACGGCGCGTTCCACTTCCCGGCCCGCCTCTGCCAGCAGTGCCTGTTCCTGCTGCTCATCCCACCAGTCCCGTTCAAACATGAACTGGCGCAGCCGCTTGACCGGTTCCCTGGCCCAGGCCGCTTCCACCTCGGCGCCGTCACGATAGCGAGTCGCATCATCGGCGGTGGTGTGATCCCCGAGCCGGTAGCTGACGGCTTCGATGAGCGTCGGCCCCTTGCCGCTGCGAGCCCGCTCGACGGCGGCGCGGGTCGCCTCATAGACCGCCACCACGTCATTGCCGTCCACCTGGAGGCTGCGCACCCCGGCCCCTATGCCCTTCTGGGCCAGGGTGGGCGCGCTCGACTGCAACTTGCGCGGCACCGAGATGGCCCACTGGTTGTTGTTGATGATCATCACCATGGGGAGATGCCAGACACCGGCACAGTTGAGCCCCTCGAGGAAGTCTCCCTTGGACGTGCCGCCATCGCCGATGGTCACCACGGCGACCCTGGGCTGGTTGCGCAGCTTGAAGGCGGCCGCGATGCCGGCAGCATGGGTGATCTGGGTGGCGATGGGAACGCAGATGGGCAAGTCTTCCGACAACTCGCCATCGGCCTTGTAGAAGACACTGCCCCGTTCATCGCCGCCCCAATACTGCAGGTTCTGCTCCATTGGCACGCCCCTCACGTAGAGAGTGGGCATGTCCCGGTAGTAGGGCACATAGACATCCTCTGGCTGCATGGCGAGCCCGACACCGATCCCCACCGCTTCCGCCCCGAGATGGGAGGGAAAGGTGCCGAGTTTGCCGGTTCGCTGCAGTGCTATCGCTTTCTTGTCGTAACTGCGCACCATCACCATGTTGCGGTAGAAGGTGTGCAGCATCGCCTTGTCCAGCCAGGTCGGCAGTGTCGCGACCGGGCGCCCCTCCTCATCGAGGTAACGAAGGAAGGGAATGTCGACATGGGTCATAACTGGCTCCTTGCCGTTGTCAGCGTCACCACCATGAGGTGACATTTAAAATGTAAACAACATGTTAACTAAAGAGCAACGAGATTCATCCAGGTAAGACCAGTAGAAACTTCTTTTATTTTCGAAGGTAATCGGAACTTTCGGCGAGCAGAAACAAAGAAGGGAGCCTGTTCAGGCTCCCTGTCATATCGAGTTCGGGATCACGCCCATCACCGTCATGCTGCTTGCCACCGCCCGTGGCGCAGGTTCAGCATGAGAAAAAGGCGTCAATTCACTCCCACAAACGGGTGGGTACTACCAGCAGCATGGTGCGCTGTCCGATAGCCACGTTGGCGTTGGGGAAGACCACCGCCTCCCGCGGTTTCTCTACCCTGTATTGCCGATCCCCATCTTCTGCCAGCACAAAACCCTGGGGAAATTCGGTGAAATTGTCCACATCGCTGGCAAACAGGAAGCGGAACTGCTCCGACTGCTTGTTGATCACCCGATCTATGGCAAAAAGGGTGAAGTCATCGGCTCGCCATGGCTCGAGGGCCACCTCATCCCGGGTCACCAGCTCCTGCAATGTCTGGCGCACCTCGATGAAGCGAGTCATGTCGTTTTCACCGAAAGGCCGCACCTTGCCCAGCTCCACCGTAAAGGCATGGGCGCCGTGCTGGTGCGAGCTGTAATAGCTGAAGGTGGTAGTCGGGCCGTTCGAGAGCAGTATGGTGCGCACGCCGCAGGCACCGAGGAAACGTACCTGCTCCTTGCAGTGGGGGCGTTCGTGGGGGAAGGGATAGACGGCAAACTTCTCGTGGCGCGAGCCGCGAATGGCGGTATGCAGATCGTAGTGGTAACGGGGCCTGCCCGAGTCGGCAAAGAAGCGGCTCACATACTGCTCCAGACGCATGGCACGGATGCGCTCCCGGTTGCACAGCCCCTCCCCCTTGCTGTGGGCGCCCGAGAAGAGGCGGTTCATGTTCTCTTCCACCTCCCTCACCCCCTGGTTCATGGCGGCGGGGTTGCCAAAGAGGAAGAGCACCCGGTGACGAACCTTGAGCTCCTCTGCGAGCAACCGGGTCAGCAACTGGTTGCAGATCTCGATGGGGGCGGTCTCGTTGCCGTGGATGCCGCAGGAGAGGACGATGTCCTTGTGCCCGGGTTGCCCCGCCTCGGAAGCGGGTTCCAGGCAGATCACGCCGGTATCCCACACGCTCACCCGGGTACCGTCGGTCAGATTGAAGGCGAAAGGCTCGAGCTGCCACTCATGGCGGCGCGTCAGGGCCAAAAAGTCATGCTGGGGAATCATCCGTCTCACCCTTTAGTCTGGAATGCCATGGCCGGATTATACGCAAGGCAACCGGGCTTAAAATCAGTTTTTAAACAAATTCAAACAGTAAGGATACAACAGTGGCGAGAATGAGTGACAACTCATGCAACAGGGTCAAGCGGGGGGAAACACGGGAGAGGGAAATCAGTGAACGGGTATCGGCAGGTGAAGGCAGCATGCCTTCGGCAGACGGGTGGGCAGAATGCCCCTGGGATCAGCAGAAAAACAAGGCATCCATGCCCGGCTGATCAACCACGCCAGAACGGCTTGGTGGTCTCTTGATAGCGGTCGGCTTCGTTCAGACCGATGTCCTTGAGCAGGTAGGCGGGCAGCTCGGAGAGCTGGCGACGGCTGCGGCTGCGTTCCAGCCAGGTCAGGACGGTCATCTTGACGCGAGCAACCAGATTCGATTCGCTGGAATGCTGGTAACCGGCTTCGGTATAAGTCATGTTGGCCATGATATGGCTCCTCTCTCTCGTTCTGCGCAAGGCTCGGATTTGATGCGCAAAGCTTAGTCAGGGCGGGGAGGTGCCTCAATTGACGAATTTTGATACATGACATTAGTAAAAGTAATGGTTGATATCGCCAGGGCAATAACCATAACCATATGATTTTAAAATGAAATAATGCTGAAACTTTCCCCCTTTCAACCTGGCAGCATTTTCTCCTGCGCCACCCACTTCTAACTATGCACTTTCCCACGCTAGCTATGCACGGCACGACGGCGAGTCAGCAGGGTGCAAACTCTCAGTCACCAGGTTTTGTTAACAAATAGATCGCAACAAGATCGTTATTTAACAAAAAGATACGAACAGGCAACCTGAACCGGATGCCCCCATGTCACCCCCATCGTCAGGGTGGCACCGGACACTTGGCACCCTGCCATCATACTGGTATGGTTATTTATACAGTGGTTTATCATGCTGCCTCCCCACGTTGTCCCGATACCATGCTGAACAGGGGGAGCGGCACACACACAGGATCTGCCGATGGACACCTTTACCCCCACCGCCGCCCTGCGTCAACAGATGGCCCTGCTGGAGGCGTCGCTGGCACGCCTTGCCCGGCAACTGGGCCAGCTCGACCTGCTGGAGGCTCATGTCTATCCCCTCCCGGCCGTGGCCCAGGGGGAAGAGCATGAGCCCATCGAGGCCATCGAGGTGGGCTATCTCTCGGGCGAGGCGGCCCTGGCCGCCACCCTCGCCGCCTTTCAGGACCACAGCGCCCGCCCCGGCTGCTCCACCAAGGCGACCCACCGTCTGCCCGGCTGGCTGCGCTTTCCTGCCGCCTGCGCCAGGGAGCTGGCCCCCGTCATCGAGGAGATCAACGCGCACAAGCTCGCCTTCAAGGCCATGGTCCAGGCGGCGGGCGGGCGGGACGAAAAGTTCGAGCTGGTGCACGGCGCCCTGCCCGGCGTCATCACCCTGCAGGTCTATCGCAAGCTGACCTGGCTTCAGGGGGATCTGCATTCGCTGGGCTTCACCTGGGCCGACAAGCAGAGCATCAGCCGCCTCAGCCAGGAGCAGGTACTGGAGATGCTGGAGCGCAGCCGCCGGTATGTACCGGCGCTCTTTGACAACGAAGAGTGGAGCAAGATGGTGGATCAGGAGGTATACGACATTCGCCGCCTGCCGGCGGATGCGGCCCTGCGGATCCGCAGGCCGGTCAAGACCCACCCCATGATCAACCTGCTCTGGCAGGACCGGGAGCCCCGCAAGCAGCAGATCAAGGCGAGCCTTCCCCTGCTGCTCTGCTCCGATACCCAGCCGGCCGTCACCCATCTGGGCCACTACCCGCCCAAGCTGCGCCAGGCACGTCGGGATCGCAAGATTGGCGGTGACCCCATCATAGAGCGGCTGCACCTCTACCTCTATCAGGGGTAGCGCAGGCTCGGCACCGCCACAAACGACAAGGGGAGCATCACGGATGCTCCCCTTGTCACATCGAGCGACAGCCCGCCGTCAGCTCATCAGCAGTGCCCGCAGGCTCTCCACATCCAGCCCCTTCACCTCGGACTGGCCGCTCAGGAGGCCGTCGGCCAGTGCTCGCTTCTCGTCGTGCAGCGCCACTATCTTCTCCTCCACCGTCTGCTCGCACACCAGGCGATAGACGGTCACCGGCTGGGTCTGGCCCATGCGGTGTGCCCGATCGCTCGCCTGATCCTCCACCGCCGGGTTCCACCAGGGATCGAGGTGCAGCACGGTGTCGGCCTGGGTCAGGTTGAGGCCCGTCCCCCCCGCCTTGAGGCTGATGAGGAAGA
>NZ_JAGKRK010000102.1:0-293 GCF_017939325.1 Aeromonas sp. MaB10011B
GCGGGGCCGTTCTGGGAGGCCGAGCCCGAGCATCAGGACTACCTGGTCAAGCACCCCAACGGCTACACCTGCCACTACCCCCGTGCGGGCTGGAAGCTGCCGCGACGCGAGATCGGCTGACGGCCAACGCTCAAGAACGGTGGGGGGCGGCGCGCCAGTGGGCGGGCCGACCCGGTGTGTCTGTTTTTTTCCTGAGGAGATGGTGATGCAATCCCGGTGCATTCAACAGGCGCCCGAGCTGCGGGTGCCGTGGTGGATCGACGGCGAAGGGCGCAGCATGGCACCGCTGAAGC
>NZ_JAGKRK010000020.1:0-87121 GCF_017939325.1 Aeromonas sp. MaB10011B
GGTGAGGGTCTGGCTGGAAACCTGGCCAACGCACTCGCCGGTCACCAGGGCCGGGATCTGGAACTCGTCGGCCACCTTGGCAGCGGCACGCATCATCATCCGCTTGAGCACCACCCCCATCTGGCCGTTGTCGATCTTCTCGAGGATCTCGGCCACCACGGGCTCGAAGTCCACCGCGGTGAAGCGCACCCGGTGGGAGGAGCCGAAACGGTTCCACAGGTGATAGGCCACCTGCTTGACGCCGATCTCGTGAGCCGCCCCACCCAGATTGAAGAAGCAGTAGTGCACCCGGCAGCCGCGCTTGATGAACTGGAAGGAGGCGACACCCGAGTCAAACCCGCCGGAGAGCAAGCTCAGCACATCTTCCTGGGTGGCGATGGGCATGCCGCTCAGCCCCTGGTGGATGGCGCTGACGATGAAAAGCTCCTCGCCATCGATCTCGAGGTTGATCTTCACATCCGGGTTCTTGAGGCGCACACCGTTGCTCACGCAGTGCTGGTTCAGACCGCCGCCCACGTAACGTTCAATCTCCAGCGAGGAGAATTCGTGCTTGCCGTGGCGCTTGGCACGCACGCAGAAGGTCTTGCCCTCGAGCTGATCACCCCAGACGGCTTTCACCTGCTCGAAGATGTCGTGCAGGTCGGTAAACTTGCTGGCCTGCACCTCGAGGAAGGCCTGAATGCCGGGGATGCAGGCCAGGGCTTCGATGGCCTGCTCGCGGAACTGGTCATTGCGGGAGCTCACGATCAGCTTGTCCCAATCCATCCGCACCCGGGCATCGTCGTCGAAGCGGCGCAGGACATTGCGGATATTGCCCTGCAGGATCTTGATAAAACGCTGGCGAACCGACTTGCTCTTGATGGTGATTTCAGGGAACAGCTTGATAATGAACTTCATGGTAATGACTCGGGTGGCCTTGATTTAAGGGCGCGAATTATATCAGAACTTTGTGACCAGCGCCTACTGCATGAGCGGCCGCTCACATTCCCCCACGCAAAGTTTGCCGCATCCGGGCAATCATGCGTATATTCCCACCCCTGCATCCTGGCAACACAGCATCCATGAAAACCCATATCTACTACCCCGGCATGGAGGTACGCGACGAGCTCTGGCTCAAGTTTGCCCTGCTCTATCTGGAGCGGCTCGCCTTCGTCTTCACCGTCAGTGAGAAGAGCGGTCTCACCGCCCTGCTGGAGACCCTGCGCCAGCAAACCGACCTGCTGGCCGAGCCGCCACGACCCGCCTTCTTCGCCCATATCACGCCCCAGGTCGAGAGCCAGATTGCCGGCCTGGTCGCCCCCGACTTCGTGCGTCACAAGGTGTTTGGCAACAGGGAGCTCATCGCCCGCTGGCGTTCAGCCCCCAACCACGACTGCTTCTGCCCGGCCCAGGCGGGACTGGAGCGGCTGCACGGGTTTTGTCTGACCCACGGCTTTGCGACGCAGGATGAAGGGGGGATCAGAATGGCGCGCCGCTTTGCCAACCTGCTCTCCATGCGCCTCGCCCGTGAGTGGGCACTCGCCAATGACGGGGCGCTTATTACCGATCACGACTATCTCGACCGCCTGCTTCACCTGCTCGAATCCCGCTACCACAATCGCGGCGGTCAGGATTGCTTCCACCTCGAGATCCCGCTGCAAGTGCCCACTCACCTGGCCGACATCCCGTTTGCAGAGCTCATTGCCCTGCGGGGGCGAAGCGGCTTTCGTCAGCAGCTCGCCGAGTTCCATCAGGCCCTCGATGCCCTGCTCGCCATGCTGGGCAGCGGCTACGCCGAACCCGCCGTGTTGACCCGCTTCGAGCAGGCCCAGCAGGGGTTCACACCCTTGCTGGGACCCGAGACCGTCACCCTGCCGCTCACCACGCTCGTCAGTACTGGCTTACCGGCCATGGCGATGATCCACCACCTCAAGGGGAGTCACCCACAGAGCGACCTGGTGTTTCATCCCATCAAGAAGAGCCACTTCCACCAGCGCAAGAGCCGGCATTTCTTCACCCGGCTGGGGCAGGTCAAGCCCTGACTCCCCGCCTCTGCCGGGGAATCGACAATCAACTGACGGCATCGGGACCATCACCGATGCCGTCAATATTCTGGCGCTCACCACGCCCTCAGGAGGGGTTTTCCAGCCGAAACTCGATGCGATCGCTGTTTCCCGCCTCATCCACCACCACCAGCTGATAGCGGCCCGCCTTGCTCACTACTTGATCCCCGTCCCAGCGCAGCCGCTGCCCGTTGAGAAACCAGGCCGGCTTGCCAACTCCTCCCAACACCCTGGGCTGCAGCCGATAGCGCTGGCTGCGAATAAGATTGCCCTCCCCCAGCGCCAGGATGCGAATGGGGGCCTGCAGCTCGGCGCTCTGTCCCTCCCCTGCACACCTACTTGCCAGCAGCGCCTGACGTCGCTCGCCGGGCGTGCGCCACGGCTCCAGCGACAGCGGCCACAGGGCCCGAAAACCGGATTGCGCCGCATCGGGGCAGCGTGTCAGCGTCGGCTTGCCCGCAACGGTCAGTGCGACCTGGCGCAGCGGCGAGGGCCAGTCCATGGGATCTGGCAAGGTGGGGGGATCGCGCCCTTCCAGCAGCCAGGCGCTCTGGCGCTGCAAACAGGTCTCAGGCAGGGTCGCGCTCACCCTGCGCCCCAGCGGCCAGCAGATCTCCGCTTCGCTGACCGTGTTGGGCTGCATCGGCAGAGGGCTGTTGTCAGCCAATCGCGAGTAAACCGAGAGCAGCAGCGGCACCGCCGCGCTCTGGCCGTAAAAACCGGGCATGGGGGTGCCGTCGGGGCGCCCAAGCCAGACGCCTATGGTCCAGCGACCGGAGACCCCCATCGCCCAGCTGTCGCGATAGCCGTAGCTGGTGCCGGTCTTCCAGGCCAGCCGGTTGACCCGGCCGGTCGCCTCGCTGGCAAAGGGCTGATCAGCCCGTCCCTGCGCGCTCAGGATCTGCCAGATGATCCAGGCTGCCCCCGGGCTCAGCAAGGGGCGCGACACCGCCTGCTGCCCCGCCAGCCAGACCGGCATTGCCACCTGCCCCTCCCGGGTCAGCGCACTGTAGAGCGCCACCAGCTGCTCGAGCCGAATGCCCGCCGCCCCCAGCGCTATGGCCGGATTGGGTTTGTCGGAGAGCGCCAGCCGCACCCCGGCGTTGTCGAGCCGGCTGACCAGCTTGTCGGGCCCGAGCGCCTCCAGCACCTGCACCGCCGGCACGTTGAGGGATTGCTGCAGCGCCTGAGCCAGCGTCACCGGCCCCTGAAAGGCGCCGGAAAAGTTGGCGGGGCGATAATCAGAGCCCAGCCTTGGCGCATCGGAGAGCAGGGAGGCCGAGTGCACCAGCCCCTCGTCCATGGCCAGACCGTAGATAAAGGGCTTGAGGGTGGAGCCGGGGGAGCGGATCGCCTGCACCATGTCGAGATAACCGTGGCGGCGCAGGTTGCCATATTCGGCGCTGCCCACATAGGCGCGCACCGCCATGGTTTTGTTATCCACCAGCAGCAACGCCGCTGAGGTCTGCTCCGGGAAGCGGCGGATATAGCTCGCCACCCGCCCCTCCAGCCAGCGCTGCAGATCGCCATCGATAGTAGTGTGCACCAGCGCCCCAGCCTGATTGTCGGCGGCGAGACGGGAAAAGAGCGGCGCCTCCATCGGCGTGAAGTGGCCGCGGGCCAGCACAGGCTCGATGCGTCCCTCCAGCCACGCCTGCTCGGGCCAGACACCCTGCGCCACCAGCCGATGCATCACCTTGTCACGGGCGGCGCGGGCCCGCTCGGGGTGGCGGTCCGGCCGGTTGCGGCTGGGGGCCTGCGGCAGCACCGCCAACAGCGCCGCCTCGGCATAGGTGAGCTTGGCCGCGCTCTTGCCGAGATAGGCAAAACTTGCTGCCTGCACCCCCTCCAGGTTGCCGCCAAACGGCGCCCGGTTCAGGTAGACGGTGAGCAGGGTGCGCTTGTCATGGTGCCACTCCAGCTGCAGCGCGCGCGCCATCTGGCGCAGCTTGCCGGGCACGCTCCTGTGGTAGGGCTCGATGAGGCGGGCCACCTGCATGGTGAGGGTCGAGCCGCCCGACACGGCACGCCCATAGCGCAGCCACTGCCAGACCCCGCGCACCATGGCCACCGGATTGACCCCGGGATGGCGCCAGAAGTAGCGATCCTCGTAGCCCAGCAGCGCCTCGGTATAGCGGGGGGAGACCTGCTCCAGGGTCACGGGGTAGCGCCACACGCCGCTGGTATCGGCAAAGGCGCGCAGCGGCCGCCCCTTCATGTCGAGCACCACCCGCGCATAGGCGGGGTCGAGTGGCGGCGGCGGGAAAATCCGATCCAGCACCAGCAGCGACAGAAACAGGGCGGCTGCCCCCAGCACCGAGAAGCGCAGCCAGCGTGGCAGACGGCTCAGTCGGTGGCGGCAAATGCGGCCACCGTGACACAGTCGCAGCCAGCCGCGCCGCCAGAAAGTGAGCGTGCGAACCCGCTCAAGGGAGGGTTTGTTACTCAGAGATACGCACCTCGTGGATATCCTCACCCACAGCCCGCAGCTCGGGGCGGTACATATCCTCCACCTGGGTTGGCGGCACCTGATAGCGACCCGGCGTCACCGCCCGCATCAGGTAGACCAGTTGCTGGTTGCTCCCGGCGCTCAGATCCAGCGCCGCCGTGTAGCGGTCGTCGCGAAACTCCTGATGCTTGAGGTAGTCGTTCCACTCGCTCTGCCACGCCGGTTTCCCCTCGATGGAGAGCTCTTCGAGCTTGATGCTGTTGCCAAGGGCCGGGTTCTCCAGCTCAAAGCCGGCGGGCACCATCTCCACCAGCAGGGCATCGGGCACTACCGATTCACTGCTGACGTTGAGCCGCACCACCACCAGATCGCCCACCTTCACCTTGATCGGGTCAAAACGCTGACCGTCGCTGTTGAACCAGCTGCGGGTCACGCTTATCCCCTGACTCAATCTGGTAGGAGCCTGTTCGGGGTAGCCGACCAGGGTGCGCTGCACATAGAGGGATCCCTTGCCCTCGTTGGTGACGGCGCTCGCCGCCAGTGCCTCGGGGGCACCCTGCTGCAGCGGAACCGAACCGCTCAGGGATCCACTGCCAAGAGAGGAAGCCACCTTGGCCTGCCAGTCGACGGCCGGATCGACGCGGGCGAGTCGCAGCAGGGCGAGCCGCTCCTGGGTGCTGAGCCACTGACGATGGGCCAGGGTATCGGCCACCTTGGCACTGAGGGCCGGCCAGCGCTCCGCAGCCAGCTTGTGCTGGCGCAGCAGAGCGAGCTCGAGTGCCTGATCGCGCAGGGGGGAGCCGTAATCCCCCAGATAGTCGTCACCGCGCTCGGTCGTCAATGCCCTGCTGAGGGCCTTGGCGGCGTTCTGTTCATCTCCCATGGCCGAGAGGGCCAGCGAGAGGTGCAAGAGCGGCAAGCCGGAGCGAGCGTGATCAGCCTGCTGCTCCCAGATAAGGCGCAGGGTAGCGAGCGGCGCCTTGCCCACCCGGGCCAGTACATAGGCGCTGTAGGCCTGATAGGCCAGCCGGCTGTGCTCGGGGGCACTGCTCCAGCGCTCGCCGTACTGACTGTCGGTGAGATAGCTTTGCAGCCGGTTCAGCGCCTGATTGAGCATCGCCTCCGGCACGGAGTCGCCCGCCTCCTTGCGCGCCAGCAGATAGTCAGCGGCATAGGCGGTGAGCCACTGCTCCTCGTCGGAGCGACCATCCCACAGGCCAAAACCACCGCTGGGCAGTTGCAACCGCTGCAGCCGTTGCAGCAGGGCGCGTTGCACATCCGCCTCGCTCGCCGCTTTCTTGCCCTCTGCGGGTTTGCGCCAGACGGCCCGCTCATCGGCTGTGGTCAGCAAGTAAGGCCAGGCACGGGACAAGGTCTGCTCCAGACAGGCATAGGGGTAGTCGGCCAGCGCCTGCCACTGGGCTGCCGGATCCCAGGGGGGAGTGCCGGAGAGGCTGAGCAGCCCCTGCAGGTTGGCGCGATCCAGCCCGGCCAGCTCAGCTGGCGCAAAAGCCATCTCTTGGCCGGGGGCCAGCATCTGGTAGCGCTGGCGAGTCTCGGCCGGCCAGGGGGAGCGCAGCGGCAAAGTCCAGTCGCGGCTGATGGCAAAACCCTTGCCGCTGGCCGCCAACTGCAGGCTTGCCACACCGCTCGCCCCGGTCACGGTGAGCGGCAGGGTCAGCCACTGCTCCTCACCATTTTTAAGGGCAAGGGTGCTAGGCAGCTCACCGTTTGCTTTCAGCCCGCCATTGAGGGTCCAGGCAAGGGAGAGGGTCTGATCCTCGCCGCTCATATTGCGCAGCTGTACCAGCGCCCGGGTCTCATCCCCTCTGGCGCCAAAGCGCGGCCAGCCGATCTCGGCCACCAAGGGCGCCACTACCTTGACGGCGCGCTCGGCCTCCCCGACTTGCTGTTCGTTCCAGGCCAGCGCCATCAGCGCCAGTTCGCCGTTGAAGTTGGGCAGCTCGAGCGGGATCACCGACTTGCCCTGCTCGTCAAAACTCACCTCGTCGCTCCACAGTGCGGCTATCTCGACCCGGCTCTCCAGCGCGCCGCCCTTTTTCAGCGGCGCCCGGTCACCCCCGTAGTTGAGGCGGGCCAGCTTGCCATCCTGTGGCGGGATCACTTGGCCGTAGTTGTCGAACAAATCCTGGGCGAAGCGCTTGCGACCAAAGAAGATCTCGAACGGGTCGAGGGGTTTATAATCGCTGATATTGAGCACACCCCGATCCACCGCCGCCAGCACCACCCGCCCCCGACTGTTGGGAGTAGAGGTGGCGATCACCTCCAGCCGGGTAAGCGGCACCGCTTTGTCCGGCGCGCTCAGGGTAAGCGGAAGACGGCGTGCTTCCCGATCCAGGGTGAGCGGCACCAGACCGACCGAGCGCAGGCTTTGCACACTCTTTTGGCTCACCGGCTTTGAGTCACTGTCTGGCGCGGCAATCTGGGCCGAGATATGCAGATCATGGCGCTGCCACTCGGGGCTGACCGGGATCTCGAACTCGCCGCGGGCATCCTTGGCATCGCCACCGGCCCCCTTGAGCTCGATGCGCTGCCACCAGCGCAGGCCGTCGCCATCTTCCACCAGCAGCAACCCCTTGCCGGGGCGCGGGGCAACCAAAGTCACTTTGGCCTTGTCACCCGCCTGATAGGCGCGCTTGTCGAGGGTGATGGCGATCTTGTCAGGCCGTGCCTGCTCCCCACCGCCGCCCCAGGCGTAGCTGCCGATCTCTACCCGCAGGCTGGATTGATGGCCCTGACTGTTCTCCACTTCCAATCGATACCAGCCCGCCGCCAGTTGCAGCGTGAGCGGGGTCGGCCCCTTGCCATCCAGCTGCAGGGTCTGCTCCTGCTCCAGATAGGGCTGGCTGTTGAACTCGTACTTCCACCCCTCCCCATCGGCGTAGTGCCAGTAGTAGTCGCGGTACTCGTTGATGAGGCGCACCTTCACCGCCCCCGCCACCGGCTGGCCTTGCTCATCGAGGTTGAGGATCTGGAAGGGGAGCGGCTTGCCCCCTTCCACCCGATCCGCCACAAAATCGGCCTTGAGCGCCGGCCACTGGCTGCCCGCGGGCCAGCCATACTGGGTGCGACTGCGATTGACGGCGCGACCGCCGGGCTCGGAGAGCGACACCCGATAGGCCGCCTCCAGCGGCCCGAGGGCGCGCACCCCGTCGAGCTCATCAGCTAACGAAAACGTCCCCTGCCCCTGCGCATCCAAGGTGAGATTCAGCGGCTCGAGATCCCTGGCCTGCTCGGCGAGCAGCACATCACCCAGCGTGAACTCCTGCCACTGGGTAAAGGGCATGGTGGCGCGGCTGATTTTCACCTCCACCTTCGCCTTGGTGGCACTCGCAGGTGCGCCGTAGAGATAGTCCCCTTGCAGCGGCAGGGTGAGGGCGGCGTCCAGACTCGTCACTTCCCCATCCGGCCCCTTGCCAAGCTGCAGTTTCAGCCGCTCCGGCAGAAACTCCTCCACCAGAAAAGGCCACTCGAAGCGGCTACCGGCGGCGGTCTTGAGGTTGATGGTCCAGCGCCCGAGCGGCGCATCCTCCGGCAGACGCAGGCCGTAGTGGGCCGCGCCCAAATTGTCCGGCAGCAGGCGCTTTTGTTCGAGCAGCTGGCCGTCCGGCTGTTTCACCTCCAGCTCCACCGCCATGCCCGGCAGCAGCTGACCATCCTGCCCTTTTAGCAGGATCTCGCTGTCGAGCCGCTCGCCGGGGCGATAGAGGTCGCGTCCGCTGAACAGATAGAGCTGCTGGGCCTGCCAGGGCTGGGTGCCGAGATCGAAGGTGGAGAGATCGAGGGCCGCGCCATCGAGGCGCAGCACCGCCAGATGGTTGCCCTGCTCGGCCAGCAGCAGGCGAGCCCCCTGCACCTGATCGAAACGGCGGTGACCTTGGGGGTCGGTGGTTTGCACCTGTAGCCGGTTGCCCTTCTGGTCGAGCAGGGAGAGCTGCACATCCTTGAGGGGGTCGGCGCTGGCCAGGGAGCTGACGAACACCTCCAGCTCATCGCGGTAACGGCGGGCACTGAGCCCCATGTCGCTCACCGCAAAGTAGGTGGTCTCCTTGCGCCAGTCGTAGTTGCCAAGGGGGGACATTACCGCAAAGTAGACGCCAGCCTCCGCCAGCTGCGGCTCCTTCACATTGATAAGGCGGGTCTCGCGCCGGTTGGCATCGAGCTCCAGGGCGTAGCGGCCGCTAAATACCCGCTTAGCCCGCTTGGTGATCTGTTCAAGCTCCCAGTTGCCCATGCCGGCACCGGGGCGATACTCGGCCAGGAAACGGGGCAGGTATTCGGCATCGACCCGAAAGAAGTCGATATTGACCTCGTCCACATTGACCGCGCTGATGGGCAGGCGCAGCTCGTCGCGCAGCGGCAATACCATGCCGCTCGCGGTAAACGACGCCCCCGCCTCCAGCGGTCGAGTCTTGAGGGTCCAGCGCTGGGGGGATGGGCCCAGCCCAGCCTTGAGGCTCACCTCGTAGCTCTTGTCGGGTTGCACGTTCGGGAAATAGAGGGTGCGGCCATCGTCGGCCAGAATCCACTCCCCCTGCACCTGCTTGCCCCCTTCACTGACAGAAAGCCAGCTCTGCCAGTTTGCCTTGGGCACCAAGGGGCCGGAGAAGACCAGCGCCAGCGCCGGGGCATCCCGATATTGGCGAGCATTGGCTTGCACCACGGAGGCGGGCGCTCCCGCCTCCTGCCGGGCCATCGGTTCTGTCGTCGGCAACTGGCTGGCAGGCTTGTCGGGGCCGCAACCAGCCAGCAGCAGCGCCGCCAGCCAGGCCACACGGGGAAGACGAGTCACGGGGCAGGAGAGAGAGAGGTGCATGGTGTTCATCCCGGGTTGGATCGCCGCAGCGCAGGAGCCAATAGAATAAAGCGTCACTCCCGGGAACACCAACTGCCATATCGGGCGGCATCGGCCAACAGAGATGGGCGCATCGCCTCGAACGGGAGCGCGTCGCCCCGTGAACCGCGAGGTTTATTCGAGACCCTGCATGCGATCTCCTGTTCCATGAAAGAGGATTGTCGTGATTTTCTGAACCCAGGCTAAACCGGGCACCACTGTTCACTTGTGCGTGATCGGGCCATTCATTATTCTCGGCCCTGCTCAACGCAGGCCTTCCAATCAACGACATATCAAGCAGATAAATTTTTTTTAAGCCTTGAACACCTGTGCCATACATAACGTGCAGGTGCGCTCGATGTATGCCTCAACCATTGAAAACAAACTTATTAATTGTCCATCGACCAGAATGCCGACCTTGAGTTCACACAGGGTCAGCGGGGTCATGCATGCATCCATCCCTCTCTGGAGTCATATCAGCATGGAAAATAACGATCTGTCCCTCGTCGAAAAAAGATTGGTTGCCCGATTCCTGGACATGTTCATCAAATTTGGTCTTATTCTGGCGCTAGGCTCGTTCTGCTTCACCGTGTTCTCCCCTTTCATGAACATGATGCTGTGGGCCCTGATCCTGGCGGTCACCCTTTACCCCCTCCATCAGCGCTTTGCCGCCAGACTCGGGGGAAAACAGGGTCAGTCGTCCACCCTGCTGGTCCTGCTGGGCATCCTGCTCATCGTGGCCCCCACCGTTGCCATGCTCGGCTCCCTGGGTGACAGCGTCAGCGCCCTGATGGACAAGGTGAACAACAACACTCTGGTGATTCCGGCGCCTTCCGCCGACATCGCCAGCATCCCGCTGATCGGTGCCAAGCTGCACGCCTTATGGACCAAGGCATCCGTGGATCTGCCGAGCCTCCTCATCAGCTACAAGCCGCAGCTCGGCGACATGGCCAAGCAGACTGTCGCCATGCTCGCCAGCATGGGGGCGGCCTGCTGGGCTTCGTCGCCTCTTTCATCGTGGCTGGCATCATCATGGCCTGGGGGGCACCGGGTGCCATCAGCGCCGAGCGCATCGCCATGCGCATCACCGATGAGCGCAAGGGCCTCGCCCTGACCAAGCTGTGCACCAGCACCATCCGGGCCGTGGCCATGGGGGTCATCGGGGTCGCCTTCATCCAGGCCCTGCTGGCTGGCGTCATCATGTCCCTCGCCGGGATCCCGGCGGTCGGGATCTTCTTCATCCTGGCGCTGATCCTGGGTATCGCCCAGGTCCCCGTCATCCTGATCACGGGACCGGCCATTGCCTTCATGTGGATGGCGGGGGATCACGGCACCCTGCTCAACGTCATCTACTCAGTGCTGCTGGTCGTGGCCGGCATGGCCGACAACGTGCTCAAGCCCCTGCTGCTGGGGCGTGGCGTCGATGCGCCCATGCCGGTAGTGCTGCTGGGGGCCCTCGGCGGCATGGCCACCAATGGCATCCTCGGCATGTTCATCGGTGCCACCCTGCTCTCCATCGGCTATCGCATCTTCATGGCCTGGGTCAACGACGGTCTGGCCAACGCGGAAAAATAACCCCATGGCCGACGCACTTTCTCTCCTTCGCCCCCTGTTTGCAGGGGGCACCTGCCTGCTGCTCGGTGCCTGTACTCTGCTCGGGCCCGATTATCAGGCCCCCGGTGTCGAGGAGATGGCCAACTGGCACAGCGCCAGCGAGGGTCAGCAGGCGGTGACGGTGACCGACTACCGACGATGGTGGGACAACTTGCACGATCCCGTGCTGAGCGCCCTGGTGGAGGAGGCCTTCCTCAAGAATCCGGACGTGCGGATCGCCGGCCTGCGGATCCTCGAGGCCCAGGCCCAGCTTGGCATCGCCGAGAGCCTACTCGGCCCCCAGGCGACGGTGGGAACGGCAGAATTCCTCCAGGCAGGTCAGACCCGGGGCGGCCACAGCAGCGCGGGCAACAGCTACGGCGCCGGCTTCAACCTCGGTTGGGAACTTGACTTCTGGGGCAAGTTCCAGCGCGGAGTCGAGGCGGCGGATGCCAGCTATTTCGCGACCCTGGCCCAATATGACGACATCCAGGTGTTGATGGCCGCCCAGGTGGCCCAGCTCTATGTGAGCATCCGTACCCTGGAGGCCAGGCTCCAGATTGCCCGGGAGAATGCCCGCATCCAGCGGCGCAGCCTGGAGATCACCGAGCGACTGTTCAAGAGCGGCAACAGCGCCGAGCTGGACGTGCAGCAGGCCAGGACCCAGTACCTGGGCACCCTGTCCGGCATTCCCCAGCTCGAGACCAGCCTGCGCCAAAGCCAGAACGCCCTCTCCACCCTGCTCGCCCGCGCCCCGGGTCCCCTGCCCGAGATGACCACCAACACCGGCAGGATCCCCCAGGGCGAGCTGGCCCTGGTCACCGAGATGCCCGCGGATCTGCTGCGCCGCCGTCCCGACGTGCGGGTGGCGGAGCGCCAGCTGGCCGCCCAGTCGGCCCTCATCGGGGTGGCCGAGAGCGAGCTCTACCCCTCCATCACCCTGCTCGGCACCCTGGGGGTCAACGCCACCAATGGCGAGAGCGGCACCTTCTCCTGGGCCGTCGGTCCTTCGCTGAGCTGGAACCTGCTGGATCAGGGACGGCTCGGCAACCAGATCCTGGTGCAGGACGCCCGCTTCCAGCAGCTGCACGAACGCTATCGCGACAGCGTGTTCAAGGCGGCCCGCGAGGTGGATGACGCGGCGGTGGCCTACGCCAACGGCCAGGAGGAGATCGCCCTGCTGACCCAGACCGGCGAGGCCGCCCGTCGCTCCCTCGAAATCGCCAACACCCAGTACCGCGAGGGGATGGCGGACTTCCAGCGGGTGCTCGACTCCCAGCGTGCTCTGTTCAACCAGCAGGAGCGCCTGGTCAACAGCCGCGGTGCCCGGATGCGCGACCTCATCACCCTCTACAAGGCACTGGGTGGCGGTTGGGAACAGGGGCGCGAACGTCCCCTGGTGACCCCCAAGGTGGAGGCTCAACTGCGCACGCGCGCCGACTGGGCCCCCCTGCTCGACGCAGCCCACTCCCCCATGACACAGAAGGCAAACTCCCATGACTGACACAGCCTCTCCCGGTCAGGCCAGCCGCGGCGCCACCCTCGGGCTGCTGGCCGCGATCCTCCTCCTGCTCATCTGGTATCTGCTGGCGGACAGGTTGACCCCCTACAGCTCCCAGGCCCGGGTGCAGGCCTTCGTGGTTCCCGTCGCCGCCGAGGTGGCAGGCCAGATCAAGCGGGTCTATGTCCACGACAATCAGGACGTGGAGGCTGGCGCCCCCCTGTTCGAGATCGATCCCGAGCCTTATGACATCGCCCTGGCCAAGGCCAGATCCGACTACCAGACGGTGCTGAGCGGCGTCAAGGCGAACACCGAAGGGGTCAAGGCGGCCGAGGCTTCCCTGATGGCCATGCGCGCTGCCTACGACAACGCGGCCAAGGATGCCGAGCGCCAGGAGCGGCTCTATCGGGAAGATCCGGGGGCCATCTCGGTGCGTCGCCTGGAGGTGGCCCAGGCCAGCCGCGAGACCGCCAAGAGTCAGGTGGCGGCGGCCGAAGCCGACGTTCGCCGCACCATCGAGGCCGCCGGGGCGAGCGGCGATGACAACTCCCAACTGCTCAGTGCCCGCTCGGCGGTGCACAAGGCCGAGCTGGATCGCCAGAACACCCGCGTGGTGGCGCCGGGTCGGGGGCTCATCACCGACTTGAGCACGGATGCGGGCCAGTTTATCGGGGCCGGCGCCCCGGCCATGACCCTGATCGCCATCCTGCTCGACAGCCTGCCTGGACAGCTGTTCGAGGGGAAAGTCCGCAGCGTCGGCTACGGGGTGGGCGATGGCAAGAACCAGCCCGCCGGTACCCTGCCCACGGTGGACAACAACCGCGACTGGCTGCGCCAGGCCCAGCGTTTCCCGGTCAAGGTCGCCTTCAAGGGCGACGACTTTCCACCGGTCGAGGCGCTGCGGATCGGTGGTCAGGCCGACGTACTGGTCTACACCGGCGAGAGCGGGGTGATGCACCTCCTGGGGACGCTCTATATCCGCCTGATGAGCCTCTTCTCCTTCCTCTATTGAGGTACCAGATGCATAACGCCGACAAGGCTGTACTGCGCATTGGCACGGGCATCGGGCTCGCGACGGGGATCTGTTACGGCCTGGCGCTGCCCATGCCCCACCTCGGGGTCATCATGGCCTGGGTGGTGCTGTGCCGACCCGGCGAGCCGCTCAGCCTTGGCAAAGGGTTGCTGGGTGGCGCTCTGCTGCTGGCCGTGATGGTCGGCGGCGTGCTGCTGGTGCCCCTACTGACCCACTATGCCCTGGCGGCCGTGCTGCTCGTCGCCCTGCTGCTCTACCTGCTGATGCAGCAGGCGATGGCCGGCAAGGGGGCCGCCGCCATGCTGCTCATCATGGCCATCACGGTGATCCCGGTGGCCGGTCTCATCGAGCAGTCCCTTGCCATCGCCCTTGCCCAGATGATGGGACTGGGGATCCTGATAGGCACCCTGGTCAACCGCCTGGCCCACGCACTCTTCCCTCCCCTGCCGGTGGCCGGAGCGGCGGCAAGACCGGTGCCATTGCCCCCCGAACATCCCGAGCGGCTGGCGCTGCGCGCCGTCGCCATGGTACTGCCGATGTGGCTGCTGGCCCTCGGCAATCCGGCGTTCTACATTCCGGCGGTGATGAAGACGGTGACCCTGGCCCAGCAGAGTACCTCCCTCAACGCCAGACAGGCGGGCCAGGAGCTGGTGCTCTCGACCCTGATGGGCGCCCTGCTGGCGTTCGCACTCTGGCTCGGGCTCAGCCTCTGGCCCTCGCTCCTGATGCTGGTGCTGATGCTGGCCCTGATGACCCTCTGGCTGGCGCGGCGCCTGGTGCGGCTGGTGGCGGGGCGTTTCCCGCCATCCTTCTGGAGCAACGCCTGGATCACGGCGCTCATCCTGTTTGGCCCGGCCATCGAGGACAGCGCCACCGGCAAGGATGTGTGGTTGGCGGCCGCCATGCGTTGCGGCCTCTATCTGGTGGTGGCCGGCTATGGCTGGCTCTGTATCTTGCTGCTCGAACAGTGGTGGCCAGTCGGCCGCCCACTGGCAGAAGCCAAGCTAGGAGATTGATATGTTAACGATTTTTTTGGTCGGCATCCCGGTGATCCTGGTCAACATGCTGCTGCAATCCCTGGTATCCGTCTGGTGCATCCGCTTCTACGTCAAGCGATTCAATCGACGCGAGGGGGCCCTGGCCGGCATGCTGGCTTTGTTTGGCATCATCACTCTGGTGATGCTGGGCAACCTGGCCCAGATCGGCGTCTGGGGCGGGCTCTTCCTGTGGCTAGGGGAGTTCGATACCCTGCAGGAGGCCGTCTATCACTCCGGGGTCAACTTCGCCACTCTGGGCTATGGCGACATCGTCATGAGCCCGCAGTGGAAGCTGCTCGGCCCCCTGGAGGCGGTCAACGGTGCCCTGATGATAGGCCTCTCCGGCGCCTCCATGCTCGCGGTCTTGCAGCACCACATTCGCAATCAGCTCGCTGACAGCCCCCCCTGAGAGCGAGGGGCCACCTGCGGCAACCCCGTGCGGCAACAAAACGGGCCACTCACTGGAGTGGCCCGTTTGCATACAGAGTGATCAATCGGGCCATTTCAGCCACAGGATCTACTCGGCGATCACCGTCTGCCAGGTCTTGAAGCCGCCGGAGAGGTTCTTCACCTTGAAGCCGTGCTGGCTCAGCAGGCGACAGGCCACGTGACCGCGCAAACCCACCTGGCAGCTGATGAGCAGCTCTTTATCCCTGGGCAGCTCATGGAGGCGGCCGCGCAGCTCATCGAGGGGGATGTGCAAGGCGCCCGGGATGCGACCAAGCTTGTCGAGTTCGGGGCCATTGCGCACGTCCAGCACCTGCTGATGGGGGTGGCGAGCCTGCACCTCGGCTGCGTGGCAGAGCAGGGTATCCCCCTTCAAGTGGTTGCTTGCCACAAAGCCCGCCATGTTGATCACATCCTTGGCCGAGCCGAAGGGCGGTGCATAGGTGAGCTCCAGATCCTGCAGATCAAACACGGTGAGACCGGCGCGCTGGGCCACCGCCAGCACGTCGATGCGCTTGTCTACCCCGTCCTTGCCGATGGCCTGGGCGCCGTAAATCTTGCCATCGGGGGCAAACAGCAGCTTGAGGCTGACCGGGTGGGCACCGGGGTAGTAACCGGCGTGGCTGCCCGGGTGGACATAGACCTTCTCGAACGGCAGCCCCAGCTGCACCAGCCGCCTCTCGTTCAGCCCCGTGCTCGCCACCGCCAGATCGAACAGCTTGCAGATGGCGGTCCCTTGCGTCTTCTTGTAGGTTTCACTTCGCCCCAGCATGTTGTCGGCGGCGATGCGCCCCTGGCGGTTGGCGGGGCCCGCCAGCGGGATCAGCACGGACTCGCCGGTGACAAAATCGATCTCCTCCACCGCATCCCCCACCGCGAAGATGCAGGGATCCGAGGTACGCATCCCGGCATCCACTTTGATGCCGCCCCGCGGTCCCAGCTCCAGCCCCGCCTTGGCGGCGAGCAGCGTCTCGGGCTTGACGCCGATGGCGAGGATCAGCAGCCCGGTATCGAGCCGGGTGCCATCACTCAAGGTCAGGCGTAATCCACCCCTTTGTTCTGTGGCCACGGCAGCGGTTTTTTCCGCCAGCACATCCAGGCTCTCGATGGCCGAGAGGCCGGTGCGCAGGCGCAGATCGATGCCCTCCTCCCGGATACGGGCATGGAGCAGGTTGGCCATCTCTTTATCCACCGGCGCCATCACCTGATCGGAGAGCTCAAGCAGGGTGACATCCAGCTTGCGCTGGTGCAACGCCTCCATCATCTCCAGCCCGATGAAACCGCCTCCCACCACGGTGACGTGGCGCGGCTGATCGTGCGCCAGCGCCGCCAGAATGCGGTCCATGTCGGGAATATTGCGCAAGGTGTGCACACCCGGGCTGTCGATGCCGGGGAACGGAGGCCGGATGGGGGCCGCACCCGGGCTCAGCAGCAGCACGTCGTAGGCTTCGCGCCGCTCTTCGCCGGTCAGCAGGTTGCGCACCAGCAGGCTCTTGCCGGCCCTGTCTATCTCGATGACGTCGTGAAACACCCGCACATCCACGTTGAACCGGCGCTTGAAGCTTTGCGGTGTTTGCAGCAGCAGGGCATCCCGATCCGGGATATCCCCCCCGATATGATAAGGCAGACCGCAGTTGGCGAAGCTCACGAACTCGCCCCGCTCGAACATCACAATCTCCGCCTCTTCGCTCAAACGGCGGGCACGGGCGGCGGCGGACGCCCCCCCGGCCACACCACCCACAATCAGGATCCGTTTCATCTGCAAGACTCCACTCAACAGGAAATGGCCAATAAATTAGACTTATCTAATTTAGAATTCAATGAATTTTGTTTGCCACGGATTTGCAGTATTCTTGCCCTCCGACAATTGCTCAACAGGATAGTGTCAGTTCATGTCGTCTACCGCGCTCAGCCATCTTCCGACCGCCAGCCAGGCGCCCCTGTTTTTCCGCCTGGATACCCGTAGTCAACGGCTGGTCGCCCTGACCGATGTGATGCAGACGCCGCTCCACTGGCTCGACGAGCCCCGCAGTGCCTGGCCGGCCCAATTGCCGGACGCCCTGCGCCAGCCCATCGAGCAGCGGCTGGCCAGCGGCAAGGGGGGCAAGCTGGTGCTGCGCTTTGACGCTCTCCTCTGGCACATTTCCCTCTCCCACGAGCAGGACGCCTTCTGGCTCATCTGCCTGCAGACCCAGTCCCAGGAGAGCGCCGCCAGCCTGTCCCTGCAACTGCCGCGCCTGAGCCAGATGGCCAGCCAGCAGCAGTATGACGCCATGCTGGAGAGCCTCAAGGAGTGCCTTGGGGCCGATCGCCTGATCCTCTGGCACTACCAGGCCCATGGCGCCCTGGGCGGCGAGCAGCTGACCCCGGTGTTCACCCTGGGGGTGGACGCGCTCGGTGCCATTCGCGGAGACAGCCGCTACATCCGGGCCCTGCGCGCCCGGGGCGCCCTGAGCTTCTCGGAGGCGGCCCACCAGCCCATGCTGAGCCAGCACTACTATCTTGCCGATGCCAATGTCTGCTCCCGCCTGGACGGCGCCTTGCTGGAACAGGAGAAGCTCATCGGCGTGCTCAGCCTGGAGTATGCCGAGAGCACCCTCATCAGCGATGACACCCTGCAACTGGTGCGTCATTGCGCCCGCTTGCTCGGCCACTGGCAGCCGGACCCCGTGACAACCGACGCCCCGGACCTCGCGCCTCCCCCGGGGCTTGCCAACCTGACCGGCAACGATTACTGCCGCGCCCTGCTGCGCTGGGCCATGGGCCTGAGCGGTGCCCACAGGGGCTGGATCGGCGAGTTTCAGCCTCGCGGTCAGGATCTCTGGCTCATTCCCCGCTGCGTGGTGGAGGGGGATGCCTTCGCCGTCGTCAAACCCATGCCCATGGACATCGGCCCGGGCCGGGAGATCTTCCAGCACGGGCAGAGTCTCTACGTGGAAGATCTGGCCCTGCGCTATCCCCAGTCCAGCCAGCTGCTGGCCCTCGACGCCAAGGCCTATGTCGGCATCCCCTTCCCGGGGCCAAACGGTCTCCCCCTGGGGCAGCTCACCCTGCTGCTCGCCACCCCTCTGGCCGATCCCGCGCCCCTGCTGGACGTCCTCTACGAACAGCGCGAGCGGGCCGCCAGCGAGTTGCAGCGCCTGGCCAATGACGATGCCCTGCGCCTGGCCGAAGTGGCCTTCAACACCCACGACGGCCTGCTGGTGATGGATCACGGGGGCATCATCCTCAAGGTCAATGCCTCCTTCAGCCGCATCACCGGCTTTGCCAGCGAGGAGATGCTGGGCCTGCACATCGACGCCCTGAGGCCCACCTACTATGGCGACACCCTCAAGGAGGATGTGATCGCGGCGGTCAACCGGCAGGGATACTGGCTCGGGGAGGAACAATGCCTGCACAGGGAGGGACACCTCTTCCCGGTGCGGCTCATGGTGAGCGGGGTCAAGGACGAGGAGGAGGAGATCAGTCACTTCGTCTGCAGCTTCCACGACATCACCCAGGAGAAAGAGACCGCCCGCCACATCGAGCGCCTCGCCTACTACGACGACCTGTGCGATCTCTACAACAGGCGCAGCCTGACCGACATCATGCAGCGCACCCTGCAGGCCCCGAGTGGTCAGTGGGGGGCCCTGCTGCTGCTGGATCTGGACAACTTCAAATCCATCAACGACTCCCTCGGTCACGCCTGCGGCGATCTGCTGCTCCAGGCCGTGGTGGTGCGACTCAAGTCCCTGCCCCAGGAGAACCTGGTGCTCGCCCGCACCTCGGGTGACGAATTTGCCCTGCTCTTCACGGCGCTGGGCCAGGGCTATATCACCGCCAAGATCCTGGCGGAGCACTTTGCCCGGGAGCTGATGGGGATCTTCCGTGCCCCCTTCGACATCGGCGATCACAAGCTGCACTGCAGCGCCTCCGTGGGGATCAGCCTGTTCAGCGATGACGACAAGGATCACCTTGTCCTGATGCAGCAGGCCGATACCGCCGTTCACATGGCCAAGCGTGCGGGCCAGGGCAACCATATCTTCTTCAGTGAAGCCATGGCGGAAAAAGAGAAGAGCAAGCTTTCTCTCAACAACCAGCTGCGCGATGCCCTGCGCAACAACGAGCTGGTGCTGCACTACCAGCCCCAATACCGGGTCGACAACGGCACGCTCTCGGGCATAGAGGCGCTGCTGCGCTGGCAGAAGGCCGACGGCACCATGGTGCCACCCGGGGAGTTCATCCCCATCGCCGAGGAGACCACCCTGATCCAGGAGATCGGCTACTGGGTGATGAAGACCGCCTGCGCCCAGTACAGCTTCTGGCTCAACAACGGCCTCGCCATCCCCCATCTGTCGGTCAACGTCAGCGCCCGCCAGTTCCACACCGCCGGTTTCGTGCAGCAGGTGGAGTACATTCTGCGGGACACCGGGGTGCCCCCGTCGCGCCTGTTGCTGGAGATCACCGAGTCCGTGGTGCTGGAAAACCGGCTGGAGAGTATCGCCAGGATCCGCCAGCTCAAGGCCCTCGGCCTGCTCATCTCCATCGACGACTTCGGCACGGGCTACTCGTCCCTGGCCTATCTGCGGGATCTGCCCGCCGACGAAGTGAAGCTCGACAGAAGCTTCATCCAGACCCTGGTCCACAGCGAACAGGACAAGGCCATCGTCAAGGCCATCCTGGATCTCGCCCGGGTGTTTCGTTTCACCGTCACCGCAGAAGGGGTGGAGGAAGAGGAGCAGCTCGCCGTGCTCAAGGCCCTGGGATGCCAGCATTATCAAGGCTTCCTCACCAGCCGGCCGCTCCCCGTCAAGGCACTGGAGAGCCTGCTGGGTGCCACCCCTGCGGGCTAAACTGGTAGGATTTATAGGGCTTTCTGTCATAAAATAACGACCGCTCGAACCTTGTCCGCACCATTGGAGTCGTCTATGTCAGTCATTAACCGGATCCCCGCCGTTGAATCCAAGGGACCTGCCACCCCCGGCACGCAGCGGATCCCGACCGTTGAAGCCAGCGACACCGGCACTACCGACATCATTGGCCGGATCCATTCCGTCGAGACCTGCGGGACCGTCGACGGCCCCGGCATCCGCTTCATCGTGTTCATGCAGGGCTGCCTGATGCGCTGCAAGTATTGTCACAACCGGGACACCTGGGACACCCAGGGCGGCCGCGAGGTCACCGTGCCCGAGCTGATGAAGGATCTCACCAGCTATCGCCACTTCATGAATGCCTCCGGCGGTGGCGTGACCGCCTCCGGCGGCGAGGCCATGCTGCAGCAGGAGTTCATCGCCGAACTGTTCACCGCCTGCAAGGCCCAGGGGATCCACACCTGCCTGGATACCAACGGTTTCGTGCGTCACTACGACGAGTTGCTCGACCGGGTGCTGGACAACACCGATCTGGTGCTGCTCGACATCAAGCAGATCAACGACGAGAAGCACATTCCCCTCACCCACGTCAGCAACAAGTACACCCTGGAGTTCGCCCGCTACCTGGCCTCCCGCGGTCAGACCATGTGGATCCGCTACGTGGTGGTGCCCACCTGGTCCGACGATGACGAGAGCGCAGAAGGACTCGGCCAGTTCATCGCCGAGCTGGGGGAGTGCGTCGAGAAGGTGGAGCTGCTGCCCTACCACGAACTTGGCAAGCACAAGTGGGACGTGCTGGGAGATACCTACGATCTGGTCGGCATCAAGCCCCCCAGCAAGGAGACCATGGACAGGGTCCAGGGCATCCTTGGCAAGTATCACCCCAACGTGAAGTATTGAGACAGGAGGCCGCCCGGCAGAGGGCGGCCTCTTTTCATTGCGCCGGCGTTCGCCACCGCGCCATCACCGACAGCCGCATCCGGGGGAACCGCTCATGAGTGAAGGACAAGTCGCCGCCCTCCTGCTCTGGCTGGTGCTGCTCGCCTTCAGTCTGAACGCCTCCCTGCTGCGCACCCTTGGCGCCCACCCGCTCTATCAGCATCTTTGCCTCGGCGGCGCCATCGTGCTGGTACCGCTGTGGACCTTGCGGGCCGGGTTGCACGAGGGGCTCGAGATCCACTTTCTCGGCCTCACCAGCCTGACCCTGTTGCTGGGCTGGCGCCTCGCCCTGCTCGCCCCCTGCCTCACCCTGCTGCTCCTCGCTTACTTCGGGGTCATCCCCCTGGCCGACATCGGCTGGCAGGCCCTCATCGGCGTTGCCCTGCCGGTGGCCACCAGCTGGCTGCTGTTTCTGGGGAGCTGGGCCTGGCTGCCTCGCCACCTCTTCGTCTACCTGTTCGTGGCGGCATTTCTCGGGGGGGCGCTGAGCATCTCGGCCAAGGTGATCGCCAGCGCCCTGCTGATGGGGGTGAGCGGCACCTACTCCTGGCACACCATCAGCGCCGACTACCTCTCCATCTGGCCGCTGCTGCTCTTCCCCGAGGCGCTCCTCAACGGCATGACCATGACCCTGCTCGCCGTCTATCGCCCCCACTGGGTCAACACCTTCTTCGACAGGGAGTACCTGGGGCGCTGAGCCTGCCCGTGATCCATAAAAAAAAGCCCGCAGTTGCGGGCTTTTTCTCTGCTGGCAGTCAGACGCTGCGCGGGCGCAGGTGGGCATGCCAGCGGGCTTCCCACTTCTTGAACAACCAGACGATGACGAAGGTGAGCAGCATGTAGAGCAGACCTGCGGTCAGGAACGCCTCGAACGGGCTGTAGTAGCGGGAGTTGATGATCCGCGCGGCCCCCGTCAGATCGACGATGGTGATGATGCCCGCCACCGCCGACCCCTGCAGCATGAAGATCACCTCGTTGCTGTAGGCCGGCAGCGCACGGCGAAACGAGTTGGGCAGGATGATGCGGGTGAGGGTCTGCCAGCGGGTCATGCCAAAGGCGCTTGCCGCTTCTATCTGCCCCTTGGGCATGTTCATCACGGCGCCGCGCACTATCTCGGCGGTGTAGGCGCCGGTGTTCAGAGTGAACGCCAGCAGGGCACAGAACCAGGCTTCCGAGAAGAGGGTCCAGGCCGCACTGTTCTTGAGCCACTCCCACTGGGCGGCACCGTAGTAGATGATGAAGAGCTGCACCAGGAGCGGAGTGCCGCGAAAGAAGTAGATATAGGCCCAGATTGGCCCCTTGATCAACCAGTTGCGGCTGTTGCGCAGTATGCCCATGGGCACCGCCAGCATGAGTCCCAGCATGAGCGAGGCGGCCACCAGCCAGATGGTGGTATAGAGACCCTCCCAGTAGGTGGGCCACTCCTTGAGAATGATCGAGAAATCCATGGCTTACCTCGTCTTGATGGCGTAGTGACGCTCGGCCCACTTGAGCGCCGAGGTAGAGACTGCGGTGAAGACCAGGAAGATCAGCGCCACCGCCATGTAGAAGGTGAAAGGCTGCTGGGTCGAGCCAGCCGCGAGCGACGCCTTTCGCACCATGTCATCGAGCCCGATGATGGAGACCAGGGCCGTGGTTTTCAGCAGCACCAGCCAGTTGTTGCCAAACCCGGGCAGGGCGTGGCGCATCATCTGGGGAAAGAGGATCCGCACAAAGACCTGGCTTGCCCGCATGCCGAAGGCACGGGCCGCCTCGAGCTCCCCCTTGTCCACCGCCAGGATGGCGCCGCGGAAGGTCTCGGTCATGTAGGCGCCGAAGATGAAGCCGATGGTGGCGACCCCGGCCGCAAACGGGCTGATGTCGATGTAATCGGGCAGCAGGGAGACCCACTCCTGGTTCGGGTTGCTCGCCAGCAGGTGGTTGTTGTAGGCCTCGTTGACCCAGGTGCAGATCCCGTTGATGAGCACCTGGCCACCGAAGAAGAGCAGCATCATCAGCACCAGATCCGGGATGCCGCGAATGACGGTGGTGTAGGCCGCCGCGATGCCGCGTGCCCACTTGTAGGGAGAGAGCTTGGCCAGGGCCCCCAGCATGCCGAGCACCAGGGCTAGCAGCAGGGAGGCGAGCGCCACCTCCAGGGTGATCCAGGCCCCCTCCAGCAGAGAGGTTTCGTATCCTTTCAAATCAAACATATGCAATGCAGCTCCATCGCAATCGGGCCCGTCACTCCCAGCGGAAGGCAACGGGCCCGATGACTACTGACGGGATCAACCTGTCGTTGTTCGCCTGACGTCGGCTTACTCGCCGTACACGTCGAAGTCGAAGTACTTGTCGTTGATTTCCTTGTACTTGCCATTGGCACGCAGGGCCAGGATGGCGGCATTGAATTTCTCTTTCAGATCCTTGTCAGCCTTGCGCACCGCGATGCCGGCACCCTCGCCAAACCACTTGGGATCGGTCAGTTTCGGGCCGATGAACTCGAAGGCATCGCCCCCTTCCTTCTTCAGCAGGCCGTCGCTGATGGCGGCGGAGTCGGCCATCACGTAATCGACACGGCCGGATTTCAGATCGAGGTAGGCTTCATCCGCAGTGCCGTAGCGCTTGATGGTGGCGTTGGGGAAGTTGTCGGTGATGTAGGTATCCATGGAGGTGGCACGCTGCACGGCGATGGTCTTGCCGTCCATGAAGGCCTTGTCGAGCTGGATCTCGGTCCCTTTCTTGGCGGCGAAGCGCGCCGGGATGTGCTGGTACTTCTGGGTGAAGTCCACTTTCTTCTTGCGCTCTTCGGTGATGTCCATGGTGGCGATGATGGCGTCATACTTGCGCGACAGCAGCGCCGGAATGATGCCGTCCCAGTCCTGCTTGATCAGGGTGCACTTCACCTTCATCTCTTCGCACAGGGCGTTGGCGATGTCGATGTCGAAGCCTTTCACCTCGCCGCTCGGCTCGGTCCAGGAGAAGGGGGGATAGGCCCCTTCCACCCCGATCCGCACCTCTTTCCACTCCTTGGCCATCAGGCTACCGGAACACAGGGCCGTCATCACGGCAGTCGCCAGCATCAGCTTGTTCATGTATCTCTCCTTGATAAACACGTCGATCGTTGAAAGTACGGATGGTTGAAATTGAATCCCGTCCATCAATAGATGGACGAGATGAATTGCTTGAATCGCTCCGACTTGGGATGAGCGAAGATCTCCTTGGGATTGCCCTCCTCCTCCACCCGCCCCTGATGCAGGAACATGACCTTGTTCGACACATCGCGGGCAAACGACATCTCGTGGGTCACCACCATCATGGTACGCCCCTCTTCCGCCAGCTCGCGCATCAGCCCAAGGACCTCCCCCACCAGTTCAGGGTCGAGGGCCGAGGTAGGCTCGTCAAACAGCATCACCTCGGGCTCCACCGCCAGCGCCCGGGCGATGGCGGCCCGCTGCTGCTGACCGCCGGAGAGGTGACCGGGATAATAGTCGCGACGCTCCCACAGCCCCACCCGGTTGAGCAGATGCTCCGCCTTGGCGATGGCCTCGGCACGGGGCACCTTGAGCACCTGGATGGGCACTTCGATGATGTTCTGCATGATGGTCATGTGGGACCAGAGATTGAAGCTTTGAAACACCATGGCCAACCGGCTGCGGATGCGCTCCACCTGGCGCATGTCTTCCGGCAGGCGTTCGCCGGAACGGCTGGTTTTCATCCGGATCAGCTCCCCATGGAGGGAGACGCTGCCCGATGAGGGGGTTTCAAGCAGATTGATACAGCGTAGAAAGGTCGACTTCCCCGAACCCGAGGAGCCGATGAGGGAGATCACATCCCCCTTGTGGGCCGTCATATCGATGCCCTTGAGCACTTCGTGGGTGCCAAAATACTTGTGCAGATCACGAACTTCCAGTGCGGCAACTTCGCTCATCCATTACAACCTTGTCTGTCCCTAGACGCCGCTTCGGCGTGACTCCACCATCGTCCATTTAACAAAACGTTAACCGATGGCAACCTTCAGCGAAAATATCATTGAGGTAGTGAAAAAACAATACAGAACCGAGGTATTTGGTGTTTTATCTGTATTTTTATTGGCCTATTGAGTATTTTTCAGCACTTTGTCTGCATAAAATCCATTTTTTGTCGCACCTTCCCTACCGCTCTTTTATACCCGCAGCGCACTGGTAGCAAGCATATTTCACCATATCCGCCAGATGTCACCCCAAAGGACTTTATTCACCCGGGCAGATTCCCCTTCTCTCGTCATTTCATGGGGATGAAATTGATTTCTCAGGTGATGTGGCCCTCTTTCCCCGTTTGCGTACAGAGCCGACTGTCATCAAAAAACACAACAATATGATAAAAAAGTCCCGTATGGGCCATGCTGATGCACAGATCCGTGACACAGGTGCAACAAGTCGTGATAAGGTGCCGTTTTTCCACGTTTTGTGATCGAGGCCCCGATGTTGCTCAATGTGTTGCTGATCCTGCTGCCGCTCGTGATCGGCTATCTGGTTCCCCTCTCTTCCGCCCGTCTGATCAAGCTGGTCAACCAGTCCCTGGGCAAGATGGTCTACCTCATCCTGTTCCTGATGGGTCTGGGGCTGGCCTATGTGGAGAACCTGGGCAGCAACCTGGCAGTGATCTTCAAGGTGGCAGGGGTGATGCTCGCAGCCATTACCCTCTGCAACCTGCTGGCCCTGTGGTGGCTGGACAAGCGCAGCCCCCCCACCCACGAGGCCAGTGACGGCAAGATGCCGAGCAAGCTGCACCTGTTATGGGAATCCCTCCAACTCTGTTTCGTGGTGCTGGGGGGCGTCTTGCTGGGGCTGGTAGTGGACTTGCGCGCCCTGCCCATCGACAAGTTGAGCGAGTGGGCCCTGATGCTGCTGCTCTTGCTCATCGGCATCCAGATGCGCAACTCCGGCATGCGCCTGCGCCAGATCCTGCTCAATCCCTGGGGCATGAAGATCGCGCTCACCGTCATCCTCAGCAGCTGGCTCGGCAGCCTGCTGGCCGCCCAGCTGCTCGGCATGCCCTTTGCCCATGGCCTCGCGATGAGCTCCAGTTTTGGCTGGTATTCGCTCTCCGGCATTCTGGTAGCGGACAAGCTGGGCCCGGTGCTGGGCTCCGCCGCCTTCATCAACGATCTGGGGCGCGAGCTTATCGCCATCCTCATCATCCCGGTGCTGATGCGCCGCCACCCCAGCGCCGCCATCGGCTACGGCGGCGCCACGGCGCTGGACTTCACCCTGCCTGTCATCCAGAAATCCGGCGGCATCCAGGTGGTGCCGGTGGCCATCGTCTCCGGCTTTATCCTGAGCCTGCTCGGCCCCATTCTGATCCTGGGGTTCCTGGCCATCTGAACCCCATGGCACGACAAAGCCCGGCACTGCTGCCGGGCTTTTTGTTGATGAACTGAGCGGGCTGGATGACAGGCGCCGGTATTCAGGTGCGCCACCGACCCCCACTCATCACCCGCTCGATGGCGAACGTATCAGGATCGATCAGCAGCAGATCCGCATCCTGCCCTACCCCCAGAGTACCCTTGCTCGCAAGCCCCAGCGCCCTGGCCGGATTGGCCGTCACTACCGCCAGTGCCGTCTCCAGCGCCACCCCCTTGCCGCAGGCCGCCACCACTTCCTGCCACAGGCTCCCTATCTGGCCGCAGCGCAGCTCGATGAGTCGCCCCTCGCCGTCAAAGCGCGGCAGACTGGCGTTGGCGTCCGAACTGAAGCTGATGCGATCCACGGGCACGCCGGCCGCCAGCAACGCCACCAGGGCGTCGGCCGCGAGCCGCTCCCCGTCATCCAGCAAGTCCGGGAAGCTCGACGTGGTGAGGTCGACCCAGCCGCCTGCCCGACCCCACTCGATGGCCTCGGCAAAGAGCCAGGTATTGCGGTTGCAGTGGGTGGGGTAGAGCTGGCGAAGCGGTATGTCGGTGTCATCCCGCAACGCCCGCAGGGGCGCCAGCGCCCCGCGGCCATCCCCCAGGTGAAAGAAGCTGACGCCACTTTTGCCCGACAACAGCCCGGCCACCCGCGCCTCGCTCGCCAGCCGCGCCAGCTCGTCGTGGGTGGGGGCGCTGGATCTGTGATCGCTGATGGCCACCTCCCCCACCCCCAGCACCTCGGGGATCAGCATGATGTCCGACTCCACCGTGCCGGTGAGGGTCTTGACCGGCAGGTGGTAGGAGCCGGTGTACATGAAGGCGCTCACCCCGGCTTCTCGAAACTCGCGCACCTTCCCCAGCACCTGGGCCGGGCTGCGGGTCAGGCTGTCGGTGCCGAGCGCCGCCACGAGCGTGGTGACCCCCGCCGCAAGGGCCTCCCTTGCCGAGAGCTCCGGCGTGCGAAAGCCGAAGCCTCCCTCGCCGCCGCCTCCCGTGATATGGGCGAGCGGGTCAACCAGTCCGGGCACCAGATAGCGGCCGCCAGCGTCCACCCGCGTCAGTGGCCAGTCGACCGGAACCGTCAGCCCCTTGCCCATCCAGGCGATGCGGCCATCCGCCACCAGCAGATCCTGCTGGCCGAGCGGGGCCGGACTATGGATCTGTGCACCCTCGATCAGGGTCAACATGGGGTCTCTCCTTGCTGCATGAAAAAGGAGGGAGCAGGCTCCCTCCGACTGTTACCCATCAACCGCCATAGATATCGTACTTGAAGTACTTCCGGTTGATCTCCTGATACTTGCCGTTGGCGCGCAGGGCCTTGATGGCGTCGTTCAGCCTGGCTCTGAGATCCTGATCCCCCTTGCGCACCGCGATCCCCATGCCGTCGCCAAACCATTGACGGTCGGTCAGGGCCGGCCCCACATAGTCGTACTTGTCGCCCCCTTCCTTGCCAAGCAACCCCTGTTCGATGGCCGAGGCGTCGGCCAGCAGGGCCAGCACCCGTCCCGCCTTCAGGTCGAGGTAGGCTTCATCGGCACTGCCGTAACGCACTATGGTGACGCTGGAGCCGAAGTTGTCGGTCAGGTACTTGTCGTGGGTGGTGGCCCGCTGCACGCCGATGCGCTTGCCCGCCATCCCTTCCGGCGTCAGCGTCAGTTCGGTGCCCCTGGCCGCCACGAAGCGGTTGGGAATGTGGGCATATTTCTCGGTGAAGTCGACCTTCTTGCGCCGCTCGTCGGTGATCGACATGGCGGCGATGATGGCGTCGTACTTGCGCGACAGCAGGGCCGGGATCATGCCGTCCCAATCCTGGGCCACCAGCTCGCACCTGACGGCCATCTGCTGGCACAGGGCGTTGGCAAGATCGATGTCAAATCCCTTGATCTCTCCGGACGCATCGGTCCATGAGAAGGGTGGATAGGCCCCCTCCACGCCAAAGCGTACCGTCTTCCACTCCTTGGCGGTGACGGGGGCGGCGAGCAGACAGGCAGCAACAAGGGCTGACAGGGTCAGTGTGGTCTTCATCGTGAGTACTCCATTACATAAAAAGCGCACAGGCGCGGTCAAGGCATCGCAGGCAGAGGCAAGCGATGGCCAACAAACGGCAAATTGCAGATGAGCGGGATTACGCCGCCATGGGCGTCAATGAACTGCTCCGGGGCCTCGACCTATTCGTCGAACCACTCGGAGAGATAGAAAGGCTTGAAATAGAAGGCCAGAAAAAAGCCTCTGGCTTTGCGCATCATGGTGATTTGTCGCGTCCTGTGACAAAGATGGCAAGCACCTTACCACGCCTCAAATTTGCCCGGCAAGGGGACTTGGGGATGAAACATCCTGCCCATGGTCAATCCGGCCACGATTCGTTAGGCTCGGATCACCCGTTCACGCCCAGGCACGCGAGCCCCATTCCATGAATTTTCTCGCCCACCTCCATCTGGCGGCCCATACCGGCAGCTCCCTCACCGGCAACCTGCTGGGGGACTTCATCAAGGGCCCGCTGCCGACGGGTCTGGCTGACCACTTCGACGAGGGGATCTGGCTGCACCGCAAGATAGACGCCTTCACCGATGCCCACCCGGCCCATCGGGCCGCCGTGGCGAGCTTCGAGGCCCCCTGGCGCCGCTTCGGCGGCATTGTGGTGGACATGCTCTACGATCACTGGCTCAGCCAGCACTGGCAGAGGTTCAGCGCAGCCCCCCTGCCCCACTTTCTGGCGCAGAGCTATGGTCAGCTTCTCCTGGATCATCACAGCCTGCCACAGGGCCTGCCGATGGCCCTGCGGCGCATGGCCGAGCAGGACTGGCTGGCCTCCTACCAGTACCGGGAAGGGGTGGGGGCGGCCCTCAACGGCATCGGTCGTCGGCTGCGCCGCCCCGTGCCGCTCGGGGAGGCGCTCCACGCCCTGGATCAGGCTCGCTGGACCGAGGCCGAGCACGCCTTCCTGCACTTCTACCCGGAGCTGATGCGCTTTTGCGAGGCGCAGATCGCCGCCCACCGCACTGCCACCTCATCCCCACCATAAAAAACGCCCCGAGCGGGGCGTTGTCATCGGGGGACGCTCAGGCCTTGGGGCTGGCCGGCAGGAAGCGAAACGCCTTGGCCGGGACGAATTTCTCCGCCGTCTCCCCCGCATAGAGCTGCTGCTCGGTCAGGGGCAACTTGCGCACCGGGGCCCCCGCGGTGAGATCCAGCTTGTCCATGCTCACCCAGAAGGTGTTGGGCAGATGGGTCAGCTCGAAGAAATAGCGGCGATGCTGCTGATCCGCCACGCTGCGCCACAGGGTGGTGGAGATGTTGGGCTGATCCGGGGTGCTGATCCCCATGGGTACCGAGACATTGCGCATCACGCTCATTACCCCGGCCACCGCCTCGTTGGCCTGGTCGGTCTTTGGCAGGGTCTTGATGTAGAAGGAGGCGCGGGCAAAACGGTCCGCCGAGCGGTTGGTGCCGGGCAGCATGGTGAGACCGCCAATCTCCTCCCAGTAGTCGTTGAGGGCCAGTTGCTTGTCAAAGGTCGGCGAGTTGGTCATCACCTGATAGCTGCGGTCGTGGTAGATCTGCAGCTTGCCCCCCACGTACTGGAAGATGGCGGAATCGCCGCTCGCATCGGAGAGGGAGAGGTGCAGCTGGCCCGGCTTGCCAT
The DNA here is from genome assembly GCF_017939325.1 of Aeromonas sp. MaB10011B. Classification (NCBI taxonomy): domain Bacteria; kingdom Pseudomonadati; phylum Pseudomonadota; class Gammaproteobacteria; order Aeromonadales; family Aeromonadaceae; genus Aeromonas; species Aeromonas sp. MaB10011B. Next base: position 29,758 of record NZ_JAGKRK010000020.1, read on the forward strand.
CCGGGGTCAGGGTGGTCACCACATAGAACTCGTCCTTCGACAGGGCGGCGACTGCCTCGGCCACGGTGGCGAAGTTGTCCAGCGCGTACTGGGCCCAGAGCGAGATGGAGAGAGTCTTGCGCGGATCCTTGTCGCTCGGGGTCACATACTCGGACTCGGTCAGATAGAGGAGGTTGGCCACCAGCCCCTTCTCGTTCATGCCGTCGGCAGTGCCTGCATCGAAGCCTGCCGCCACCACGGAGCCGTAGCGCGACGTCCACGTCATGGAGTGCGCACCAGCCTCCCCTTCCCGCGCGATGCCACGGGGCAGCGCCCAGAGATTGGTCGGCATGGCGCTGCGCCAGTCCATGGTACGACCGGTCACCACCAGCGCCCCCTCCCCCTGATAGACGGCGCGGGTACAGGCATCGGCGAGGGAGCTGACGGAGAGGGAGAAGGTCAGGGCCAGCAGGGTCTTGTGCAACAGGGGGGAACGCAGGATTGTCATATGGATCACTCGAGTCTGGTGAAAACACAAGCATACCCCTTTTTGCATAACAGGGGCTGACTGAGACTGGCAAGCCAGGTGACAGATCTGCCAACAGAGGCACTTCCCTGCCAATCAGCGATCAATATCCATAAATTAATCAAAGAGATAAGCAAGCCACTTCGGGGCGATACCGCCAGATGCCATTCGCTGGCTTGCGTCGATTTCAGACACATTCCCTGCCCGCCAGCAGGCGGACAGGGAGGGGCTCAGCCTTCCTTCTTGCGGATACTCAGCCCCAGCTCGCGGCCGCGCAGGCGGGCATAATAGATGGTGCCCACAAACGCCAGGGTGGTGAGCACCAGCTCCACCACCGCCAACCACCGCTCCCCCTCATCCGTGGTGATCATGGTCAGGGCGTGCAGGAAGTAGGGCATCAGCACGAAGTTGCCCCAGGCGTGGGTGTAGGGATTGCCCTGCACTATGCCCTTGAGGGGGAAGAGCAGCGGCACCGTCCAGATCACCGGCAACAGCCAGGGGGCGAGATCCGGGTGGGGCGAAAGCCAGAGGTGCCAGAGCAGCACCCAGGCCAGCAGGCCGAAAAAACCGGCCAGGGTCAGCAGACGGGCGAAGCGGGTGCTCACTTGAGGATCTCCAGCACCTGCTCGGGCGGACGGCCGATGCGGGCCTGCCCGTTCTTGATGACGATGGGGCGCTCGATGAGCTTGGGGTGCTGGTGCATGGCACGAATGAGGTCATCGCCGCTCACCTCGCCGAGCCCCAGCTCCTTGTAGAGATCTTCCTTGGTGCGCATCAGCTGTCGGGGATCCGTGAAGCCAAGCTGATTCAGGAGGGTGCGGATCTGTGCCTCGCTCGGGGCCTGCTCCAGATAGAGCACCACCTCGGGGGCGACCCCGTGCTGTTCCAGCAAGGCCAGGGTTTCACGGCTCTTGGAGCAGCGCGGATTGTGGTAGATTTGGGTCTCGCTCATGATAACTCCCTGATTAATCGCAAGATGGGACAAGAAATGGCGCTATTGTAGGGGAAACGGATGGTCAGGGTAAGCGGGAAGGCTATGGAAATGAAACGGATCTGTTGGCTGATTGTGGCAACCCTGCTGGGGGCCTGCAGCCCGGCACCCGACTTCACCGACGGCGCGGGAAAGAAGGTCAGCCTCGCGGATCTCGGTGGCAAGCCGCTGCTGGTCAACTACTTCGCCCCCTGGTGCGCCCCCTGCCTGCGGGAGATGCCCCTGCTGGCAACATTGCACCAGGAAGGTCAGATCCGGGTGATCGCCATCAACTATGACCCCGCCTCCCCCGCCGAACTGACCGAGCTGGCACGGCGCCACGCCATCAGGGTTCCCCTGATGATCCCGGATGACGGCGCCCGCCTCCCGTTCCCAAGGCCCGGGGCGCTGCCCACCAGCTATCTGCTCGATGCCAGGGGCACGCTGCTGGAGACCCTGGTGGGGGAGCTGGACGAGCAGAAGCTCGCCGAGATAAAACGCCGCGTGGCGAGCGCCCCATAGCAGAGCGATCCATCACTCTCATTTCTTCATCATCAAGATGCGTTGAAACCGATGAAAGGCCCTATTTTAGCCTGCAAAACAAGGCGGGGTGCCCCCAAAGGAGCACCCCGCCTGCCATCAACCCGCTCCTGACTCAGCCCTTGAGGCTGTCCAGATCCTTCTTGGCCCGCTCCAGCTGGGTGATACGCGCCTCGATGCGGGCCAGGGTCAGCTTGTCACTGGTGGTGCCCCGCGCCACGATCAGTTCGTCGATGGCCGCCTGGTAGTCCCCGCGCAGGGAGAGGGTCTCCGCCCGTGCCATGTGCAGGTCCGTCATTCTGCCCGCCTTGCGGTAGGCGTCCGACAGCAGGCTCCAGGCCAGGCTGTTCTCGTCGTGTTCACGGGCATAAGGGTCCAGGATGGCGATGGACTTCTTGTAGTTGCCCCCCTCCAGATAGGCGTTGCCGAGGTTCACCACCACCACCTCGTTGTCCGGCATCCGGGTGCGGAAGCGCTCCAGTCTGGCGATGGCCTGGGCGCTGCGCCCCTTGGCGAGATCGATGTCGGTCAGGGCATCCACCACGAAGAGATCCTCCGGGTGACGGGTCGCCAGCTCCTGCATCAGGGTGTCGGCCTCGTCGGTGCGCTTGAGCTGCAACAGGGCCAGCGCCTTGCCATAGATGGCGGCATCCTTGAGGGGGTAATCCCCCTTCTGCAGGCGGCTGTCGAAGTAGGTGAGCAGCGCCTGGGGCGTCTCGGTGCCATAGCGCACCTGGATGCGCACCTTGGCCAGCCAGAAGTCCAGGCTCGGCGGCAGGGCGCGCGCGCCATAGCTCCCGGCCCGGGCACGGGCTTCGCTGATCCGGGTCTCCGGCAGGGGGTGAGTCAGCAGCATCTCCGGCGGCTTGCTGGCATAGCGGTACTCCGCCGCCAGCTTCTGGAAGAAGTTGGCCATGCCCATGGGATCGAACCCGGCGTCATACAGCGTCTTCATGCCGATGCGATCCGCCTCGTATTCGTTGTCCCGGGTGTAGTTGATGGCCGACTGCATCGACAAGCCAAGCGTGGTCTGCAAGGCCGCGATGCCGGCGGTGGGGTTGATCACCGCGAGTGCAATGGAGCCCACCAGGCCGGCCAGGGTCATGGCGGAGCTGCTCGCCTGTGCCTCCATGTAACGGGCGATGTGACGCTGGGTCACGTGGGTGATTTCGTGGGCCAGTACCGAGGCCAGCTCGCTCTCGCTCTCGGCGTAGAGGAAGAGGCCGGTGTGCACCTTGACCCGGCCACCGAGAAAGGCCGCCGCGTTGATGCTGGGATCATTGATGAGGAAGAAGGTGAACGGGAAGCGCACCCCGTCGGCATTGGTCAGCAGCCGCTGGCCCAGATCGTCGATGTATTCGTTGAGCACGGGGTCATCGATGATGGGCAGGCCCGCCCGGGCAAAACGCATGAAGGCGTTGCCGTAGCGCACCTCCTGCTCGATGGGCAGTGCGGCGACCCCGGCGGTACCGATGTCGGGCAACTGGTTGCTCCCCTGGGCGTGGAAGGTCGCCCCCATCAGGGTGACCAACAGGGGAAGCGATGCTATCAGGGGGGAAAAACGTGCCACGTTATCTCTATCTCCAATCAGACCCCAGCGGGCATCGGCAGAATACCCTTGCCATTCAAGGCCCACAAGCGTTGTTTCATCCTCTCATCACGGCCATAATGACCGCCACGCACGCGATGGAGTTCTCATGGAACAGCTCGACCTGACCCCCTGGCGTTGTCCCGAGCCCCTCATCCGGCTCAAGCTCTGGTTGCGCCAGGCCCGGCCCGGTCAATCCGTGTGCATCCAGCTCGGGGATGCAGGCTCCCGGCAGGACATTCCCGCCTATCTGCGCCGTCAGGGTCATCAAGTCCAGACCCGGGAAGAGTCAGCTGCCCGCCTCTCCCTGCTGCTCGTCGTCGCCCGTCCCCCCCGGGACGCCCCCGAGCCCATGCCACCCACCCCGTGAGCCGCCATTCAAGGAAGCCTCGATGTTAGATGTATTGAAGCGCTGGTATCAGACCCGTTTTTCCGACCCCGATGCCGTCACCCTCTTCCTGCTGCTGGTCTTCTGCTTTGCCGTGCTCTGGCTGTTTGGGGATCTGCTGGCACCGCTGCTGGTGGCCCTGGTGATGGCCTATCTGCTGGAGTGGCCGGTGAGTCGCCTGCAACGGGGCGGCCTTTCTCGCACCGTCGCCACCAGCCTGGTCCTGCTGCTGTTCATCACGGTGACGACACTGATGCTGCTGGGCCTCATCCCGACGCTGGTGAGCCAGGGGGTCAACCTGGCCAAGGAGGCCCCCGCCATGCTGGCCCATGCCCAGGACTATGTCCGCACCCTGCCGGAAAAATACCCCGAGATCATCGACGTCAGCCTGGTGGAGACCATCATCGACAACATTCGCCAGCGCATCCTGACCGGCGGTGAACAACTGGTGAGTGCCTCTTTGAGCTCCCTCATCAACGTGGTGGCCATCCTCATCTACGCCATCCTGGTGCCCCTGATGGTCTTCTTCATGCTCAAGGACAAACAGGTGCTGATGGGGGGCCTGCGCCGCTTCCTCCCCCGCAACCGCACCCTGGTGAACCGGGTCTGGGTGGAGATGAACGACCAGATCATCAACTACATCCGCGGCAAGGTGATCGAGATCGTCATCGTCGGCATCGCCACCTATGTGCCCTTCGCCCTGATGGGATTGCGCTACTCCGCCCTGCTGGCGGTCGCGGTGGGCTTCTCCGTGCTCATCCCCTATATTGGCGCCGCCGCGGTGACCGTGCCAGTGGCCATGGTGGCCCTGTTCCAGTGGGGGCTGACCCCCGACTTCGCCTGGCTGATGGTGGCCTATTTCGTGATCCAGGCCCTCGACGGCAACCTGCTGGTCCCCCTGCTCTTCTCCGAGGCGGTCAACCTGCACCCGGTAGCCATCATCATCGCCGTGCTGGTGTTTGGCGGTCTGTGGGGCTTTTGGGGCGTCTTCTTCGCCATTCCCCTCGCCACACTGGTCAAAGCGGTGCTCAACGCCTGGCCCAAGCGGGAAGATCTCCCCCGCCCCGCCCCCTGACCCTGGCAAGGGGCGAGGCCGGGTCTCGCCCCTTCCAGATACCGGCCACCAGCAGCACCTCCGTGACGCTGGCTCATGCTTGCCTTGTCGGGTTTAATTGAAAGCCGACATCCGTTTGACTTGCTACGCAGGTCTGATTCGTTACCACTGCCTACCCACCGACAAGGATCTGTCATGCCCCCACTCCCTGCCCTGCGCCATGCCTCTCTGGGTGCCTTTCTGGCACTGCTGTTCTGTTCTCCCGTCCGGGCAGACCTCGATATCGGGGCCCTCAGCGCCTTCTCCAGCGACAGCCCTGACAGCCCCATTCCCAAGGGGCTGGTGCTGGGCGGGGCCGTCATCGGCGGTCAGGCCCGTTACCAGCACCAGGACGACACCCTGATGCCCATCCCGGGGGCCCTCTATTTTGGTGACAACCTGATGTATCTGGGGGATCGGGCCCGCTACTACCTGAGCCGCAATGGCAACCTCTCGACCTATGCCTTCGGCCGGATGCGCTTTGGCAACCTGGACCCGGACGACGACCCCTTCCTCCATGGCATGGAGAAGCGCAAGGGGCAGTTCGAAGCGGGGTTCGGGGCCGATCTCATCACTCCCTACGCCCTCTGGAGCGTGCGGGCCACCACGGATGTGACCGGCACCAGCAACGGTCAGGAGCTGATGCTGTGGGCCAACTTCCCCATCATCCGCGGTCCCCTGCTGCTGATGCCGGGAGCCGGCGTGATGCTGCGCAGCCACAACCTCGCCAACTACTACTTCGGCGGTGTCTCGCAAGACGAAGCGAGGGCGGACAGGCCGGCGTGGAACACGGGCACCACCCTCTCCCCCATGGTCTCCCTCATCGGCAGCTATCGCTTCAGCGCCAACTGGATTGGCGGCTTTGGCATCAACTACGAGCGCTACGACGACGACATCGCGGACAGCCCCATCGTCCAGCATCAGGGAGAACCCTATGCAGGCTTCGGGGTGGGCTACATCTGGTAGCCCCATCCGGACTGGGCAACAAAAAAGGAGCCCATGGCTCCTTTTTTACGGCTATCCGGCGCAGCGTCACCCTGCCACTTCGGCGAGAAATTCGGCGAGCACCTGGTTGATGAACGCGGGATTCTCCAGGGTCGAGATGTGACCGGCCCCCGGGATCTCCCTGAACGGGCACCCCAGCACCTCGGCCATCAGATACCCCTCCAGCACAGGGCGAGCCTTGTCCTCGCACCCCGTCATCACCAGTGCGGGCAGCCTCATCTCTTCGAGCCAGTCGATGCGCTCCTCCCGGGTCACGAAGCTGCGCCCCACCGCCACCAGGCTCGCCACCTTGTCGGCGGGCCATTGGGCCAGCCGGGCCTTGAAACCGGCCATCAGGGCCGCGTCCGGTTGATGGGCGAAGAAGAGCGGCGCCACCTGATCGGCGATGGGCGCAGGCACGGCGCCGACCTGCTCGATCATCGCCAGCATGCCGAGATAGCGCTCGCAGGTGATCTGGGGTTCAAGGCCGACGAAGCAGTCCATCAGCACCAGGCCCTTGAGGCGAGCAGGCGCCATGCGCGCCAGCTCCACGCCCCACATGCCACCGATGGAGAGCCCCACCAGCACGCACTCGTCGATGCCGAGGGCATCGAGCAGCACCAGGTGATCCCGGGCCAGGGTCGCAAGGGTGCAGGGCCCCTCGGGCAGCACATCGGAATCCCCGTGACCCCAAAGCTCGGGCACGATGCAGCGATACTGCCCCTTGAGGGCCTCGATTTGCGGTGCCCACATGGCACTGTCCCACAGGTAACTGTGGCCAAAGAGCAGTGCCGGACCCTGCCCCTCGTCCCGATAGGCCATGCGGCGGCCCGCTATCTCCATAAACTGCTTCATGTTTTCTCCTGTTGCCAGCGGCTGATGAGGCGGCAGTGTAACACGCCACCCTTGGCAGGGGTGCCCGCCTGGTGCAAGCTGGAGAGACTCACATCGAGGAGTCACCAAGGAGAGGATGATGGCCAAGGAAAAGAGCAAGAAACGCCCCCGTCTGGACAAGAAGACCTACGAACATCACCTAGCCCACCTGCAGGAGGAGCTGGTCAAGTTGCAGGAGTGGGTCAAGCAGGAGGGGCTCAAAGTGGTGGTGCTGTTCGAGGGGCGCGACGCCGCGGGCAAGGGGGGCGTCATCAAGGCGATCACCGAACCCCTCAACCCCCGGGTCTGCCGGGTCACCGCCCTGCCCGCCCCCTCGGATCGGGAGCGTACCCAGTGGTACTTCCAGCGCTACGTTGCGCACCTGCCCTCGGCGGGCGAGATGGTGCTGTTTGATCGCTCCTGGTACAACCGGGCCGGGGTCGAACGGGTGATGGGCTTTTGCAGCGACGACGAGTATCGCGAATTCCTGCGTGCCTGCCCCGAATTCGAGCGGATGTTGATCCGCTCCGGCATCACCCTCATCAAATACTGGTTCTCGGTCAGCGACGAAGAGCAGGAGAAACGCTTCAAGGAGCGCATCAACACTCCCATCAAGCGCTGGAAATTCAGCCCCATGGATCTGCAATCCCGCTCCCGCTGGGTCGAGTATTCCCGCGCCAAGGATGACATGTTCACCTACACGGATACCGAGGATTGCCCCTGGTTCGTGGTGGACGCCGACGACAAGCGCCGCGCCCGCCTCAACTGCATCTCCCACCTCCTTGGCAAGGTGCCCTACGAGGCGATCCACTACGAGCCCATCACCCTGCCTCCCATCAAGACCGAAGGGTATGAGCGCCCTCCGCTCACCAGCCAGCACTTCGTGCCGGACGTCACCGCCGCCCTCGAGTCAGACAAGCACGGACAGTGACGGGCCCCGGCCAGCCGCACCCGCTGGCCGGAACCCGGGCCTCGGATGACGGGCAATAAAAAGCCGGTCTTGCGACCGGCAAAAGGCATTGAACGTATAGAAAGGAAAACCTGGCACTCTCGCCCTCTCAGGCGCGGATATATTTGGCCGTGCGCGGGAACGCCTGCTCTTTGGCATCGAACAGGTAGCAGGCTTCGGCCGGGATGCCGATGCTGTACTCCTGGCCGGTGGCCACGTCGATGTCGGAGCTCGCCTTGACGGTAAAGTCGTGACCATCCACGTCCATGTAGACGAAGGATTCTGCCCCCAGGTGTTCGGCTACCTGCACCACGCCGCTCACGCGGCTGTCGGCATGGGCATGACCCAGCGGCACCAGGTGCTCGGGGCGAATGCCCAGCTCCACCTTGTCACCCACCGCGCCGCGACGGGCATCCACCCGGGCACGCACGGTATCGCCGGAGGTGAGCTTGACCACGCACTCCTGCTCGCCGATCTCCACCAGCTCGCCCGCCAGGAAGTTCATCTTGGGGGAGCCGATGAAGCCCGCCACGAACTTGTTGTCCGGGTTGTGGTAGAGCTCGAGGGGGGTGCCGAACTGCTCCAGGTTGGTGGCCGCCTCGCCCTTGAGCGGGCTCAGCACCACGATGCGGTTGGCCAGCGTCATGGCCTCCACCTGGTCGTGGGTCACGTAGATGATGGTGGAGTTGAGCTCCTTGTGCAGCTTGGCGATCTCGATACGCATCTTGACCCGCAAGGCGGCGTCGAGGTTCGACAGCGGTTCGTCAAACAGGAACACCTGCGGCTGCTGCACGATGGAGCGGCCGATGGCCACCCGCTGACGCTGACCGCCAGAAAGGGCCTTGGGCTTTCTGTCCAGCAAAGGCTCGAGACCCAGGATCTCGGCGGCGCGCATCACCCGCTTGTGGATGTTCTCCTTGTCCATCTTCTTGAGCTTGAGGCCAAAAGCCATGTTCTCGTAGATGTTCATGTGCGGGTAGAGGGCGTAGGACTGGAACACCATGCCCACGTTGCGCTCCACCGGCGGCACGTCGTTCATGTAGCGCCCGCCGATGGTCAGCTCGCCGCTGGTGATGTCTTCCAGACCCGCGATCATCCGAAGCAGGGTGGACTTGCCGCAGCCGGACGGGCCGACGAAGACGATGAACTCCCCTTCCTTGATGTCGAGGTTGATGCTGCGCAGGGTGTCCTTGTGGACAGCCGGGTCGTAATTTTTGCGAACGTTGTTGAGTACTACTTCAGCCATGTCGAGCTCCGCTCTTGAATCTTTGCAAATCGTGATGACGGGGGGAGCCAGCTCCCCCCGGCCATGAACCGTTAACCTTTCACGCCGCCTGCGGTCAGACCGCCCACCAGCCAGCGCTGGGCGAGCAGGAAGACGACCGTGATGGGGAAGCCTGACAGCACGGCGGCTGCGGCGAAGTCACCCCACAGGTAGTTCTGCGGATAGAGGTACTGCTGGGCCCCGACCGCCAGGGTCAGATTGTTCACATCCTGCAACAGGATGGAGGCCATGGGCACCTCGGTGATGGAGCCGATGAAGGCCAGGATGAACACCACCGCCAGAATGGGCACCGACAGGGGCAGCAGGATCAGGCGGAACGCCTGCCACGGAGTAGCGCCATCGATGGCCGCCGCCTCCTCCAGGGAAGAGTCGATGGTCTCGAAGTAGCCCTTGATGGTCCAGACGTGCAGGGCAATGCCCCCCATGTAGGCCAGGATCAGGCCGCCGTGGGTGTTGAGACCCAGCCAGGGGATGTAGTCACCGATCTTGTTGAAGAGCGCGTAGATGGCCACCAGTGCCAGCACCGCCGGGAACATCTGGAAGATCAGCATGCCCTGCAGGATGGTGGACTTGCCACGGAACCGCAGACGGGCGAAGGCGTAGGCACAGGTGGTGGAGAGCACCACTATCATCAGGGCGGTGATGCCCGCCACCTTGATGGAGTTCCACAGCCAGGTCAGCACCGGGAACGGCGGCGGCGTGATGCTGCCATCGGCGTTGGTGATGGACATTCCGAGCGCCAGCTTCCAGTGATCCAGGGTCGGATTGGTGGGGATGATCTCCCCCACCGAGAAGTTGCCGTTACGGAACGAGATGGCGATGACCATGATCAGCGGGAAGATGATCAGTGCCAGGAAGCCCCACATCACCAGGTGGGTTGCCCACACCCGGTATTTGACTGATTTGGGTTGTACGATTGCCATGTTGAAGCCTCCTTACAGTTGCTTGTCGGCTTTGGACAATTTCAGGTTGAGCAAGGCCAGCGCACCCACGATGAGGAAGATGGCGGTGGCGATGGCACTGGCCAGACCGTAGTCCTGACCACCCGAGCCCTGGAACGCGATCCGGTAGGTGTAGCTCACCAGCAAGTCGGTGGTCCCGGCCGGCGTGGTGGCCCCGATGATGTCCGGCGCCCCGTTCGTCAACAACTGGATAAGTACGAAGTTGTTGAAGTTGAAGGCAAAGGATGCAATCAACAGCGGTGTCAGCGGCTTCATCAAGAGCGGTACGGTGATCTTGAAGAAGTTCTGTACCGGCCCCGCCCCGTCCATGGCAGACGCCTCGTAGAGATCTTCCGGAATCGCCTTGAGCAGGCCCATGCAGAGGATCATCATGTAGGGGTAACCGAGCCAGGTGTTGACGATGAGGATCATCACCTTGGCCAGGAAGGGATTGGTGTACCAGTCCGGCTTGATGCCGAAGGCCGCTTCCAGGAACAGGTTGATTTCACCGAAGTTCTGGTTGAACAAGCCCTTGAACACCAGGATGGAGATGAACGCCGGTATCGCATAGGGCAGGATCAGCATGACCCGGTAGAAACCACGCCCCCTGAGCTGCTCCCACTGCACCAGACACGCCAACACCATGCCAATCGCCAGGGTGAACGCCACCGAACAGGCGGAGAAGATCACGGTCCAGACGAAGATCTGCATGAAGGGACTCTGGATACCCGGGTCCGTCATGATGCGCATGAAGTTTTTCCAACCCACGCTCACCACGAAACCGGGGGCAATGCCCTTGCCGACGAAGTGACCTTCCGCATCGATGTACTGGTAGAAGCCGGTGTCACCGTTGGGCTGCATCAGCTCGCCGCTCTGGTTGTCACGCAGCAGGTTGCTGTCCTTGATCATGACGCCGGACTTGAGCACGGCGCCGTCGACCAGCTGGGTATAGAGCTGTTTCTGGGCGGCGAACTTGCGCAGGCTGCTCAGGGTCAGATGGATATTGCCTTCGGGCAGTACCACATCCAGGGCACTCAGGTGGGTGCGGTGATCGACGATGGCACGAATGGGTGCCGCCTTGTCGGTCGCCTCCCCGGCCAGGGGTTGCAACTGAACAACCTGGGGCTCGTCACGGACCCGTCCTTCACGGACGGCCAGGGTACGCGCCTTGTTGTTCAGCAAGGTAAGGGGTTGACTGATAAAGGATTGGTCGTCCTGTTTCAGCAGCAGCTGAAACTGATTGTTCTCACCACCCAGGAGGGTGAAATCGAATTCACCGCCGGTCACCTTGTAGGTTTTTTTCAGATGGTAATCCCGTGCCTGCTCAAGGGAGAGCAAGTTGGATCCCGAATAGTTGGTGAAGGCGATGCCGATCGTGTAGGCAAGAGGGAAGATGATAAAAACAACCATGCCTGCCACACCGGGGAAAATATAACGGTGGGCATAGGTCTTCTTGTTCATGAAGACATAGAGACCGACGGAGACGACCACCAGATCGAGCAGGGCAAATACCCACTCGCCGCTGGCATACATCATCACGGCCGCATAACCATTAAGCACTGCGATCAGTGCCGCCATGGTCCATTTCAGCCAGACGTACTTGTCTTTCTTCGGACCGGCATAGGATTCGATAGAAGGTACTACTTCCATGCCAATTAACCTTTATTGCGCCAAGAGAGATTGAGAGAGTGGGAGGCCCGAAGGCCTCCCGGGTAGTGCATGCTTACTGGACGATACGCTTGGCAGCGGTATCCAGGGCTTCGTCAACACCCTGACGGCCAGAGGTGATGTTCTTGAGGGCGGTTTCGAAGGAGGACCAGAAACGGCTCATCTCGGGCACGGACGGCATCGGTTCGCCGTTCTGGGCGTTCAGCATGGTGGCCTTGATGTTGGGGTCGGCTTCCAGGGTCTTCTGGAAGGACTTCAGGGCCACGGCACCCAGCGGCTTGTCGGCGTTCATCGGCGCCAGACCGGCATCGGTCAGCAGGTAGTTCTCGAGGAACTCGATGGCCAGATCCTTGTTCGGGCTGGCGGCGTTGATGGTGGCACCCAGTACGCCAACGAAGGCCTTGGCGGGCTTGCCTTTCAGGGTCGGCAGCTGGGCTACGCCATACTTGATGCCGCTCTTGTCCAGGTTGCTCCAAGCCCAGGGACCGTTGATCATCATGGCCACTTCGCCCTTGTTGAACTTGGCGTCCATCACACCGTAGTCAATGCCCTTCTCCAGGTGACCGGATTTGATCATCTCGGAGATGTAGCCGACGCCGGCCTTGGCACCTGCGTTGTTCACGCCGGTGTCTTTGACGTCATAGCCGGTGGCGGTCTTCTTGAAGGCGTAACCACCGTTGGCAGCCACCAGGGGGTAGCTGAAGTAGGGGGTGTCATAGGCCCACATGATGGCGCGCTTGCCATTTTTCTTCAGGTCTTCGTCGATCTTGGCGATCTCTTCGAAGGTCTTCGGCGGGTTGGGCAACAGATCCTTGTTGTAAATCAGGCTGACGGCTTCTACCGCGACCGGGTAGCCATAGGTCTTGCCATCGACGGTCATGGCATCCCAGGCGAATTGCTCGAACTTGGCCTTGGTGGCGGTATTCGGGGTCACGGGAACCAGCAGACCGGACTTGACCCACTCACCGTAACGGTCGTGAGCCCAGAAGAAGATGTCCGGGCCGTTGCCGGTGGCGGCGGCTTGCTGGAATTTGACTTCAACCTGATCCGGGTGGGCGACGGTGACCTTGATGCCGGTTTCGGCTTCAAACTTCTTGCCGACTTCGGCCAGGCCGTTGTAGCCCTTGTCACCGTTGATCCAGATGGTCAGCTGACCTTCATCAATGGCAGCAGTGGCAGAGCAGGCCACGCCCAGGGTAGCCAGACCGATCAGGGATGACAGCAATTTCTTTTTCATGAGCCTTTCCTTGTATTAGTTCCGCGCTGTAAGAGCATTGTGTGCAGATGCATATTATCCCAAGCAGTCAATGCCTCACATGACACGCCTCGCATTTTTGAAATGCAATTACGTATTTTCTTCCAGAAAGTTATGAAAACATTTTCTTATTTCAGCGACTTAGGAAGGGATATCCCCATATTTTTGCCAAGATATGGAAATTAAATTACAGAAAGGAAATCAATTTACGTCATTGAAAGGGATTTCACCCCACTGAAAACCCTTTCATTCCCGATATTTTGTTCAATGTGTTAACAAAAGTACTGAGGTGGTTTCCATCTACATCACCCCCTTAAATAAAAAGGCACCGGAGCGGACTCCGGTGCCTTTTTGCAAGAAATGACGACTGGATCACATTACGACTGGCGCAGCAATTGATCCTTGAGATTGGGCGGGACTCCCCTGATGGTCAGGGTGTCGGTCTGGGGATCGTAAAAGACCCGGCTGTTGAGCAACTTCTGCTCGAAGCTCAGAGTCAGGCCGCCACCGGAGCCCACAAACTTGGTCAAGCCCCGCAGGGTGGAACGGTCCGCCGGGAAGCGCTCCTCCAGCTCGTACTCCTGACCGATGAAGCTGTAAAAATCGAGGTCCCCATCACCGGGCAATTCCGCCGACAGCTCCTTGATCTCGATCTCCTCGCCGGCGCTGGCCTGCTCGGTGCAATATTTGAAGACCTGCTTCTTGTAGTCATTGCGCTCGGCCGGTTCGAGCTGGCGGCTGTCGCAGTAATCGTCCACCGCCTGCAGCAACCCCTTGTTCTGGATCTTGGCATCCATGCCCTCCCGGGCCCCCAGCAGATCCATGAAGAAATCCCCCAGCTTGCGACCGACCCGGCCCTTGCTGAAGGTGATATAACGACGCGAATCCCCTTGGGTTTTCCACTCGGTGAGATCGATGCGGGCCACCAGATTGAGTTTGCCGATATCCAGGTACTGGATGTGGCGCAGCTCCAGCGCCTCGCTCACGGTGACGCTCTCCTTGCCTTCCAGCAGGGCGATCATCAGGTAATCCACCCCCACATAGTTGTACTTGGCAATCAGCAACACCCCCTGCTCGTCCAGGGCATGCTCCACCAGCTGCTTGACCAGCATCTGGGTCAGGTTGACGGAAAAGGGGACGAACTCGGTCTGCTCCGCCAGCAGCTGCTCCAGGGCGATGCGAAAGGCGGGGGAAGGCTGCTTGGGGGCGTCTTCCCCCTCCGCCAGCCCGGCGACGGCGGCCTCGGGATCGGCGAAGAAGCCAAAGCCCTTCCCCCCCTTGCCGTTGTAGATGCGATGCAGCTCCGCCATCAGCCCTTGTACCGCCTCGTCGGCAGGCAGGGTCTGGCTGCGGGTATCGGCGTGGGGCTGGCCATCGTTGCCCGCCCGCAGGGAGTGAAGAATGATCTTGTCGATATCGAGACTCATGTCACAAAGCCATAGTGTTAGCCGAAAGGGTGAAGTATTATAAGGCGCTTTGAACCGAGGTGAACCCAAGATTATGCCCATCGTATCAAAGTACAATAACGAGCAGTTTGACGCCCTGATGAACGACCTGATCACCGCCCTGGAGAAACACAAGGCACCGGTGGATCTCAGTCTGATGGTCCTTGGCAACTTGACCACCAACATCATCAACGGCATGGCCCCGGCCCAGCGCCAGGCGATCACCGAGAAGTTCATCCAGGCACTCACCGCCTCGGTGGGCCATCGCCACGATGCGCACTGAGTTTCTTCGCATTCTTTGATGTTTTTCAAGCAGATGGATCATTATGGTCGAAACCGGCAACCCCTATCGCGATAATGTCTCTCGCCTGATCACCTGGGGGCATTGGTTCTCCTTCTTCAACATCATCCTGGCCATGCTGATCTCGACCCGTTACCTGGGCGCCATCAGCTGGCCATCGACCACACTCGGCGTGACCTATCTCGTCATCAGCTGGATAGGTCATTTCTCGTTCCTGAGCTTCGTCACCTATCTGCTGACCATCTTCCCCTTGAGCTTCATCCTGCCCAGGGAGAAGCCGCTGCGCTTCATTTCATCCATCATCGCCACCCTGGCGCTGGTGCTGCTGCTTATCGACACCCAGGTGTTCCAGCTGTTCAAGTTCCACTTGAATGGCCAGGTGTGGCAACTGCTGCTGGATCAGGCGCAGACCGAAGAGGGCTCTATCTGGAGCATCATCTTCGTGGCGGTGCCCGCCATCTTCCTGCTGCAACTGCTGCTGTCGGCCTATGTGTGGCGCAAGATCAACAAGCGCAAACGCCGCCAGTATGGTAATCAGGTGGGGCTGGCCCTGCTGGTCTGCTTCATCCTGACCCATCTGGTCAACAGCTGGGCGGATGCGACCCTGTATCAACCCATCACCATGCAGCGCGCCAACTTCCCCCTCTCCTACCCCATGACCGCCAGGAGCTTCCTGGCCAAGCATGGCTGGCTCGACCTCGAGCAGTATGAGAAGAAGGCCGAAGATCAGGGAAGCGCTGAGCACCGTCTGCTCTATCCCTTGCGCCCCCTCAGCGTGAGCGCACCCAGCGATCACAAGAACCTGCTGGTGGTGGTGGTCGACTCCCTGCGAGCCGACATGCTCAACAACATCAACATGCCCAATCTGCAACGCTACGCGGACAACCACTTCAATTTCCGCCAGCACATGAGTGGTGGCAATGATGAAGCCATGGGGATGTTCAGCCTCTTCTACGGGCTGCCCGGCCACTATTACGGGGACATCCGGGCCGACAAGCGCCCCCCTGTGCTGTTCGACGAGATGCTGCGTCAGGACTACCAGTTCGGCCTGTTCGGTGCACTGGAAGATGCCAAGCAGTATCGCCAAAGTCTGCTTGCGGGTCTGCGCAAACAGGTCTTCGTCTCCCGCCAGACCGATGACCGCAGGCTCATCGACGACTGGCAGCAGTGGCTTGGCACGCGCACCGCGGACAGACCCTGGTTCTCTCTGGTCTATCTCTCTAGCCCGGGGGATTATCAGGTGCCCGCCAGCATCAAGGGTCCCTTCCAGCCCGAGTTGACCCGCTTCAACCCGGCCACTGCCTATCGGCCCGAGAACCTGCAGAAGCTGGAGAACCGCTACAAGAACGCGGTCTTCTATACCGATCAACTGCTGGAGCAGATGCTGACCCAACTGCAATTGCAGGGGCTTGATGAGCAAACCATCGTCGTGGTCACCTCCAACCACGGTCAGGAGTTCAACGAGACCCAGAGCAACAGCTGGGGCTATGGCAGCAATTACTCGACCTATCAGGTGCAGGTCCCCCTGGTGCTGGCCTGGCCTGGTGCCGAACCTGCGCCCCAGGCGCAGGCGAGCAGCCACCTGGATCTGGTACCGACCCTGATGAAGAACATGCTGGGTGTACGCAACCCCTATCGTGACTACAGCACGGGGCGCAACCTGTTCGAAGCCAGTACACGCACCTGGCTGCTGGCGGGGGATCAGAATGACTTCGCCATCTATCAGGGCAACACCATCACCCAGTTCAACAAGCAGGGGGACTTCGAGCTGCTGGACCGCGACACCTATCGCCCCATCAAGCACGGCACCCCGGACATGGGCACCCTGATCCAGGTGATGAACGAGCTCAATCGCTTCTATCGCGCCCCCTGATCAGCGCCAGCACACCTCCTTGAGCCCGCCCCTATGGCGGGCTTTTTCTTGCCCGCACCACACCCATACTCCTGTTTCTCATGGCGTCATTCGCAAACGTATGCCACCACCTTACTGATTTATCTCTCAAAAAATTCAATTCGATCAATATCATAAAAACAAAATGATAATGATTGTCATTTATTGATCTGCTTGACTCCCTCTGCAATAATCCGCGCCCTCAGGCTTAAATAATAATTATTCTCAAATATGAAAATTCGACTTCTTCACTACTGGCCCATGCTGCTGTCCGGTACGGCGCTGGCTGCCAGCGATCCCGCCGGGGTCGACACAACGGACATGCACCCCGAACTCAAGGGGCGCGAAACCATCGTGGTCAAGGGACAGCGCATCGAGCAGAAGCTCTCCGACGTGTCCGGTTCCATCACCGTCATCACGGAGGAGGATCTGGATCGCCAGGTTGCCACCGAGCTCACCGATGTGTTCAAGAACGAACCCGGCGTCTCGGTGACCGGCTCCGCCGGCCGCCCCCAGAACATCATCATCCGCGGCATGGGCGGCAACCGGGTGCTCATCATCAAGGACGGGGTGCGGGTCAGCGACGGTTTTGGCGCCGACGACCTCAACGACAAGGTGGGCCGCTTCAGCTTCGATCTCGACGACGTCAAACAGATAGAGGTGGCCAAGGGAGCCGGTTCCTCCCTCCATGGCTCCGATGCCATCGGCGGCACCATCGTCATCAGCACCAAGCAGCCGGAAGATTACCTTCAGGGCCAGGATGCCTATCTCAGCAGCAAGGTGCTGCACGATGGCAGCAGTGACAAGCAGAAGCTGAGCGCCACCGGCGCCGCCCGGATACGGGATACCGAACACCTGCTGCGCCTCTCCGGCTGGCAGGGACATGAGACCGCCAACTACGACGAGAGCCGCATCCCGGCGGATCTGGATGGCCTCAGCGCCTCCACCAGCTCTCGCATCCAGCTGAACGAACATCATCTGCTGCGCCTCGAACTCGACTACTTCGAGGACAACGCCGAGCGGGATCAGGGGCCGCGCGAAGTGCCCCAGCCCGATGGCAAGTGGCAGGTGCGCCAGTACCACGAGCAGGGCAGCCAACGCACCCAGGGGGGAAAGCTGGCCTGGGAAGCGAGAAACCTCGACACAATACTGGCTGACAGCCTCACCTGGAGTGCCTACGGCAATCACTCGAAAAACACCGCCAACAAGCGCAGCCTGCTGCAAAACGATCTGCTGAGCGGTTATCCGCGCTATCGCAGCGAACGGGAACTCGCCACCTTCACCGAAGACAGGATCGGTACCGAGCTGGATGTGCGCCGGGATCTCGCCACCGGCCCTCTCGCCCATCAGCTCAGTTACGGCATCGAGCTCGAGCGCACCACCCACGAGCGGCCGGTGGAGAAGCTGAGTCTGGAGGCCGGCATTCCCCAACCCGGCCAGTCCGCCCCCTTCAGCCGCGCCCGTACCGACAGGGCCGGAGTCTGGCTCGGCGACGTGGCCAGCCTGGGCCAGTGGCAGTTCACCCCCACCCTGCGCATGGATCACCAGTGGCTCACGCCGCTGGACGGCAGCCACGACAGCAACCACAGCTGGCACCTCTCCCCGAGCCTGGCCACCAGCTACCGCTTCAACGACCAGTGGCGCAGCTGGCTCAGCTATGCCAACGGGTTCCGGGCGCCTTCCTACGACAAGGTGTACGGCAATATCCCCCACTACTTCGCCCTGCCGCCCTTCGAGATCATCGCCAATACCGGGCTCAAGGAGGAAACCAGCCACAGCATCGAGTGGGGGCTGAGTGGCGAGGGGGACAACTGGAGCATCAAGCCAGCGCTCTTCTACAACCGCTACTACAACTTCATCGACTGGCGCGAGGTGGGGCTGCGCCTGAGCGATGGCGTCATCCTGCGCCAATATCGCAACGTCGCCAAGGCCGAAACCTGGGGGGCCGAACTCGCCGCCAGCTACTGGCTGACCCAGGAGTGGGAGCTCGCCACCAAACTCGGCTGGGTCGATGGCGAGGACAACAAAGGTGAAGCGCTGCGCACCCTGACGCCCCTCGAGGGCAACACCCGTCTGAGCTATCAGGCCAATGAGTGGAGCCTGGGCATTCAGGCGGACTATGCCGCCGCCATGAGCCGGGTGCCCACCTGCGGCAACAGCCTGACCGGCCGCCAGGGGGACTGCCTCGAAAGTGCCGGCTGGCTCAGTTTCGCCCTGACGGCCGACTGGCTGGTCACCGACGCCCTCAAGGTCAACCTCAAGCTCGACAACCTGTTCGACACCCGCTACACCCGCTATCAGGATGTGGCCGGGCTGGAAGCCGGGACCGATGCTTCCCTCTTCACCCAGAGCGGCCGCACCCTGAGTGCCAGCCTGCGCTACACCTTCGTGGGGATCTGATGCACAGCCTATTGATCCTGGCCAGCCTGCTGGCCACGCCGGCACCCGCCTCCCCCCTGCCTGAGGCAACCCTGGAGGCCGCGCCCCTCATCCCCGAGCGCCCGCAACTGATGAAGGGGGAGATAGCCCGTCTCGATCCCTATGGTGGCTGGCGTGACGACAGCCGCCAGGATCCCGCCCTCCTGACGCTGCTGCGCGAGCAGAACCGCTGGACCGAGCGGCAGCTCGCCGACCAGGTGCCACTGGTGCAGCGCCTGCAGACGGAGTGGCAGGGCCGGGAGCGGGGCGCTCCCGTGCCGGACGACTGGTTGAGCCAGGCTGGCAGCCAGTGGCGCATGGAGGCGGACGGCAGCCTGTGGCAACGCAGCGACGCCAATGACGCTCCCCGAAAGCGGCTGGCTCCCCGCCAACCTGCCGAGGGGTATTACGAGCTCGCCGCCTGGGCCCTGCACCCGGACGGGCAACTGCTTGCCCTGGCCGAAGACCGCAGGGGAGATCGGGACTACCGCATCACCCTGCTGGATCTGGCGAGTGGCGAGACACTGGCCTCTTTGCCTCACCGCGCCGGCGATCTGCTCTGGAGTCTGGATGGCAAGACCCTCTACACCCTCGCCAACGAGCACCAGACCCTGCGCCCCTGGCAACTGCTGGCCTGGCAGGATGGCAAGGAGACCCTGGTGTATGAGGAGCGCGATCCCGCCTGGCTGCTCGGCCTCTATCGCACCACGGATCGCCGCCACCTGGTGCTGCAAAGCAACAACCACGACAGCTCCGAGCAATACCTGCTGGACGCGGGTCGGGCCGACCTGCTCAAGGGGCGCGAGCGCGGCCTCGAATACTACCTGGATACCCAGGGGGACAGGGTGCTGCTCAAGAGCAACCGGGACGGCGCCCTCGGCCTCTATCAGGTGGCCGACTTGAGCCAGGTTGCGAAGGGAGAGTGGCAACGGCTCTGGTCCGGCGAGGGCCGGGAACTCGAGAAGTGGCGCCTCTTTGCCCGGCACACCGTGCTGCAATACCGCAAGGAAGGGGATGACTGGCTCGATGTGCTGGACGCCAAAGGTGCGTTGACCCACAGCCTGCCGCTCACCGATGGCGCAGGCACGGCCTGGATCCAGGGCAGCCAGGAACCGGCCAGCGACAAGGTGCTCATTCGCCGCCAGGGGATGGCCGAGCCACCTCACCAGCGCTGGCTGGATCTCGCCTCCGGCGCCTGGGAGGGGACACCTGAGAGCAGGGGCACCTCCCCCTATCAGAGCGAGCGGCGCTGGATCGCGGGCAAGGACGGGGTCAAGGTGCCTGTCTCCCTGGTCTGGCGCAAGGGCATTACCCACCCCCGGGCACTGCTGCTCTACGGCTATGGGGCCTACGGCACCCCCATGCGCCCCTACTACCAGCCCCGGGTGCTGAGCCTGCTGGATCGCGGCTTCGTCTACGCCATCGCCCATGTGCGCGGGGGCGGTCTGCTCGGCGAATCCTGGTACCGGGAGGGTCGTGGCCGGGACAAACAGCACAGCGTGGATGATTTTCTCGCCGTAGCCGATGCCCTGGCACGGGATCCCGCCATCGATCCCGCCCGGCTGTTTGCCATGGGCGGCAGCGCCGGCGGCCTGCTGGTGGCTGCGGCACTCAACCAGGCGCCCACCCGTTTCGCCGGGGCCGTGCTGCAAGTTCCCTTCGTCGACCTGCTGGGCACCATGCAGGATCCCGAGCTGCCCCTCACCCGGCAGGAGTACGCCGAGTGGGGCAATCCGGCCATCCCGAGTGACTATGCCGCCATGCGCCGCCTGAGCCCCTACGACAACCTGCACAAGGCCCCTTATCCCCCCGTCTATGTGACGGGCGGCCTGCACGACAGTCAGGTGCCCTACTGGGAACCCCTCAAGTGGATAGCCCGCCTGCGATCCCATAGCACGGGAACAGGCCCCTATCTGCTGCGCACCGAACTCGACGGCGGCCACCTGGGCGCCCCCCGAACGGCGGCGCTGCGTGCGGCGCAGGAGTATGCCTTCCTGCTCACCCTGGCGGGCGTCAACCACTGACCCCTTGTCCTCTTTTTCTGGAGTGAACCATGAAACCCTCTTCCCTGGCCCTCTGGCTGGCGGCAACCCTGATCTCATCGCCGCTGCTGGCGGCCGATCTGCAGTTTGTCGATGAACAACCCTTGACCACGACGCCGAAGCGCTGGCTCGAGCAGCGCCTCGGTGTGCTCCTCGCCCCCGATTACGACAGGGCCAGCCTGCTCGGCCACCATTACAGCTTTCGCCAGCTGGTGAACGGCCTGCCGGTGGCCGCCACCCAGGCCGCCGTCAGTGTCGACGGGGACGGCCGCCCCTGGCGCCTCTATCACAACCTGCGCCCCTTGCAGAGCACAGCGCCCGGCTGCGATGCCAGCGGCACCCTGGATCCCCTGCTCGCCACCCTGCGCACCGACGACAACCAGATAGAGACGCTGGGGCCGGTCGAAGCCTGGTACTGGCGAGACGGCGATACCCTGGTGCCTGCCCTGCGCCAGCGGGTGCGCGAGCACAAGGCAGGCAATGCCAAGGCCAGCCAGGTGCAGCTGTTTGCCCGTTGCGACGGGGAGCAGGAGCTTGGCCGTCTCGGGGATCAGGCAACTACCCACCCTCTGCATGTCGCCGATGCAGGCGATATGAAGGTTCAGGCACGGGTGTTCGACCCCGATCCCCGCACCCGCCTGCAGGACGCCAGCCTGGTCTGGCACGATGAGCTGGTGCTGGCACAGGCCGCCTACCAGGATCCGGTTCCCCTGCCGGTGAGCCTGCAAGCCGGGCAGTATCGCCTGAGCGGCCCCCATGCCAGGGTGGTGGATGTCATGGCCCCCGAATCGGCCCCCTACAGCAGCAGTGACGTGCAGGGTTTTCGCCTGACCCGGGACGATCGCGGCTTTGCGGACATCAACGCCTACTACCATCTGGATCTCGCCCAGCGCCACCTCAAGGCGCTCGGCTTCACCGAGCTCATCCCCGGGGCGCTCGACATCGACACGGACGCGGGCTATCAGGACAACTCCCTCTACGATCCGTTCGAACGCAGGCTGGAGCTGGGTCGCAGCGGCGTGCCCGATGCCGAGGATCCCATGGTCATCTGGCACGAGTTCGGCCACGGGGTACAGCACCACATCCTGCCGGATCTCGGGGAAGAGGGTGACTGGGGAGCCATCGGCGAGGGCTTTGGCGACTACCTGGCCGCCAGTCAACGCCAGCGCAGCGAAGCCGGTCGCCAATTCGAACCCGCCATGGTGTTCAACTGGGATGCCCGCTTCACCGACCGCACCCCGCGCCAGCTCGACGATCTGCGCGCCCGCTACCATCCGGACTACCGCTACCCGGCCCACCGCACCATCAACGGCAGCAACGGGGATCAGCTCTGGGGCACCCCGCTGTTCCAGGCCCTGCTGACGGCGGTGGCCGAGCACGGTGAGGCGGCCAGGGACGAGTTTGATCGCGTCATCATCGAATCCCACTTCGGCCTGGGGCCGGCCATTCGCATGCCGCAACTGGCCCGGATCACCGTGGATACTGCAGCCCGTCTCTACCCGACGCGAGCCTATGCCCGTCTGCTGGAGCAGGCATTTCGCCAGCACGGGCTGCTGCAAGCTCCCGTCAATATTGCCCTCGCCGAGGGGAGCGCCATCCCGCTGGGGCAGCGCCAGTCGGTGCAGCTGACCCTCAGCAACCCGGGCAAAGGGGAAGTGACCCTCAATGAGCTGGCCCTCACCCTGCCAACCGGGTTGCAGGCCGATCCTGACAGCTGGCAACCAGCAACCCTGGCCGCCGGTGCCAGCATGACCACCACCCTGCGCCTGCTGGCCCAGAGCCCGCTCGCCTGCGGCGACGAGGCGAGCCTCTCGGTGAATCTCGCCATGAGCGGTACCAGCCCCACCGAGCGCCAGTGGCAGCAATCCCTGACCCTACCCATCGGCACCCCCGTCATCAGCCGGGCCAGTGGTCGGTCACAGCGACTGAACGATGCCCAGAGCGAGGAGGTGCGCGGCTTGAGCGAAACCAGCCTGCTGCTGGAGAAGAGCGATGCCCGTGTGAGCGACAGGCTGCAACTGAGCCTGGATCTGCAGCACGAGGTGCTGGATGAGCTGGAGATCTGGCTCAGCTCCCCCGCCGGCACCCGGGTCCAGATCTGGGACAAGGGTTACAGCCCCCTGCCGAGCCTGAAAGGGGTCTTCCCCACCGAGTTGCAGTCCCTGCAACCCTTCAGCGCCTTCGAAGGAGAACCCCTGGCCGGTCGCTGGACCCTGGAGGTGGTGGACAGCAAACCGGGCAATCAGGGTTTCCTGAACGGGTGGAGCATCAGTCAGCGTACCGGCGCCCAGTGCGGCAACACCGTGCCCGTGCCGGATGACGGCATCATCCGCTTCGATACCTCGGACAGCAGTGGCGGGGGAGCCTTCCCCCTGCTCTGGCTGCTGCCGCTGGCCCTGTGGCGCCGTCTGCGTCGCCTCTGACTCTCCCTATATAAAGAAGAGAGGGGCCAAGGCCCCTCCAAGGACACACCATGACCATGAGAATGACCCCGATCGTCTGCCTGCTGGCCCCCCTGCTCAGCGCCTGTGGCGGCGGTTCGGACGAGGCTCCCCTGACCGCGCCGGACTACCGCCTGACGGTCAGCCTGCCCGCTGCGGGCACCCTGTGCATCAACCTGAACCAGAACGACGGCTGCGAAGCCAATGAGCCCGCCGTCAGCGGCGAGGCCGGTGCCCACTCCCTGACCCGGCGCCACCCTGATCTGCTCACCACTCCTCTGCTGTTCATTCCGGCGGATCCCGCCGCCCTGCCCCTGGCCCACCCGGCGGCGCGCCAGGACAACCAGCACCTCACCCCCAGCCCCCTCAGCACCCTGCTGCAGACGCGTATCTCGGACGGGCTGCCACCGGCTCAGGCCCTGACGGACGTGCTGCTCGCCCTGGCCCCCCTTCACCCCGGCCCAGATCTGGCGGCACTGGCGCAGCTGGGCGACTTCAACCGCGCCCTCGCCGAGCTGGCCCTCGCCGCCTTCGATGACGAGGCCACCCTGCCCACCTTGGCCGCCAGCGAACGCCGCCTGCAGATCTGGCAGGGGCTGGTCACCCTGCTGCCCGAGCTCGCCCGGCACTTTGCCGCCAGCCCCGAGCTACTGAGCCAGCAGGCCAGACTCGCCGCCGTGCTGATGCAGCAGCAACCTAGGGCGTTGGTGACCGCCAGCGGCGTCACCACCTACACGGACGGGGTGGATTACCTGCTGACCCAGGAGCCTGCGGATCACCCGGGCCAGGAGGCGAGCCTGGGCCAGGCGCC
The DNA here is from genome assembly GCF_017939325.1 of Aeromonas sp. MaB10011B. Lineage (NCBI taxonomy): Bacteria > Pseudomonadati > Pseudomonadota > Gammaproteobacteria > Aeromonadales > Aeromonadaceae > Aeromonas > Aeromonas sp. MaB10011B. Next base: position 54,146 of record NZ_JAGKRK010000020.1, read on the forward strand.
CCTGCGCTATCGCAAGCTGGACGGCAAGGGGCAACCCCTGGCGGACAATGCCGACGAGTGGGAGTGCGTGGAGGATCTCAATACCGGCCTCGTCTGGGAGAAGAAGCTCGATGATCCGGACAGTCCGCGGGATCTGCACAAAGTCTTCGCCTGGGAGTTTGGCAACTATCACCCCAGTCAGGCGGAGCTGGATTATGCCTGCCCCGAGGGGGAAGCTATCTGCTCCACCGAGCAGTATCGCCAATGGCTAAATGGACAACGACTCTGCGGCATAGGGCACTGGCGCCTGCCCACGGCCCAGGAGCTAGGCAGCCTGCAACACTACGGCTCCCTCGCCCGCCAGGATGGCCAGCTCGTCACCCTGGATGTGCGCTACTTCCCCGACGTCGGTCCCTCGAGCGGCGACTTCGATGGCAGCTACTGGACCCAGACCCTGACCCCATCCCGGCGCCTCGAGAGCGTCCCCATCGCCGTCATCAGCCCTCAGTTCCTGGGGGAGGATGCGGGCACCGATTACCCCTATGGCGTCCAGAACGAAAATGAAATCAATGCCATACAACTGCGCCTTGTGGCCGAGGTAACCCGATGAACAAGTATCTTCTGACCCTGCTGCTCACCCTGTGCAGCCCCCTGGCACTGGCCATCGCCATCTGCGACGACGCCCTGCCCCGTACCAGCCCCACCGCCCGTTTCCAGGATCACGGCAACGGCACCGTCACCGACAGGGGCACCGGTCTGACCTGGATGCGCTGCCAGCTCGGCCAGACCTGGCGCAACCAGAGCTGCGAGGGGGAACCCACCCGCCTCTACTGGCAACAGGCACTGCAGACGGCGGAACGGATCCGCACCGAACCGAGCCATGCCCTGTATGGCTTTGGTGGTCATCACGACTGGCGCCTGCCCACCATCAAGGAGCTCGCCAGCATTCTGGAGTCCGCCTGTTACAAACCGGCATTGAACGAAACCATCTTCCCCCGCGCCATGGCCGGGGATGGCAAGGAGGTGAACGACGGCTATGTCTATCTCTGGTCCTCCACCCCGGTGCCGGCCCTTCAGGGCGTCGCCTACCTGGACATCACCAGCGGCTCCGTCGCCCAGCGCGCCCCCCGCGCCTGGGCGAAACAGGTCCTGCTGGTGAGGTGACAGCCTGGACATGGGGGCCACCCGGCCCCCTGTTTGACACGATGCAAGAAGCGCCAGGGTGACCCTGACCGTCAAAAAAGCATCAAATTGCGTCATGTGATGCCTGTTCAGGGCGGTTTTGCACGCCGCAGCGCTGGCATGAAACCGGCAGAGCGGTTAGTCTAGCGGCGTTGAACCAATCCCAAGAGGTACAGATGAAAACCGTGTTGCGTTTTAGCCTGCTGGGCGCCTTGTTATTGGGTGGCCATGCCTTCGCCGCCGAACCGAAAAAATTTGATATCAGCATGTTCCCCGCCGCCGAAGTGAACCAGGAACGTGTCGTGATCCGTCTGCCGGAAGTCGAGAACGAAGCCGACATGATGGTCGAGCTGCAAGTCGGCAAGAAGATGCTGGTCGACTGCAACCTGCCCCGCTTCGCGGGCAATCTGGAACAGCACAGCGTCAAGGGCTGGGGTTACAACTACCTGACCCTGGGCCAGGTCACCGGCCCCGTCAGCACCCTGATGGCCTGCCCAGACGGCCAGAAGAAGGAGAGTTTCGTCCAGATCTACGGTCAGGGCTTCTTCGTGAACTACAACTCCAAGCTGCCCTTCGTCATCTATGTGCCCCAGGAGTACGAGGTGCGCTATCGTCTGTGGCGTGCCGACAACCTGGCACAGCCAGCCATGATTGAGTGAGTGCCGCGCACTCGGGTTCAGCTCAGTCATGATGATAAAAAGGCGCCATACGGCGCCTTATTTTTAGCTTCCGAGCCCGTTCTTGAGCGGTTTTTCCTGTACAAAATCTGACATAACTCCACTATTTTTCAGGCTTTTTTGTGCAGCGCACCGCAAAATGCCCCCTCGGGATGCGACAAACCCTGTTCGATAAAAGATATTTATTAACATAGTAAGAAAATTGATTTTGCACTCTGCGACGGCCTGATGATACTTGCCCGCAAAGGTCAAACTAACCAGAACAAGAGCACTATGAGCTTCGAATCAGACAAGCGTTTCAACGACTTCAAACATTTTCCCCGTGGCCTGCGTCGCAGTGGCGAATTCACCGTGGCCGAAGCGGACAGTCTGGAAAAATATGGCACCGTGATGCTGGCGCTCTATCAGGGCAACCTGGCCCCGCGCGATGACGTAGAAAGTGCCTTTATCGAACAGGTCAAATCCGGCGCAGCCGGCAACAACCCCCACGCCAAGGTGTGGTTCAAATACCTGAAGGTGATTGGTCCCAAGCGCGTGCACCGTCTGTGCACCGTCGCAGGCGGCGCCAATGAAGATGCGGGTGGCAGCTTTGAAGGCGGCGGTGGCGGCAGCGACGAGTCCCTCGATTAATGGATACCGAGCTGCTTCGGACCTTCATCGAGGTCAGCAAGACCCGGCACTTTGGCCGGGCGGCTGAAAATCTCTACCTGACCCAGTCGGCGGTGAGCTTCCGGATCCGCCAGCTCGAGCAGCAACTCGGGGTCAGCCTGTTTGCCCGTCATCGCAACAACATCCGCCTGACTGCCTCCGGTGAGCGTCTGCTGCCCTACGCAGACGCCATTCTGCATACTTTGGGGCGCGCCAAGCAGGACGTGGCCCTCTCCCCCGGTTTCAGCCAGCAGCTTGCCATCGGCGCCCCCGCCGTCTTCTGGGAGCTCGACTTCAACGACTGGCTCAACCATGTCTATGCCCTGGCCCCCGGCCTCGCGGTGCGCCTCGAAACCGCCTCCCGCGAGCACCTCTGTCGCCAGTTGCTGGAGCGCTCCCTCGATCTCGCCCTGCTCTCCGAGCCGACCAAGATCGACGAGATTGCCCTGCACCCCATCGGCGAGCTGGTGTTCGAACTGGTGAGCCGGGAGCCGGCCGCAAACGCCGACAGCCTGATGCAGATGCCCCACATTCATCTCGACTGGGGCACCAGCTTCGAACCGCCATCGAGCCGATTGCAGAGCCTGCAGAAGACCCCGGTGCTGCATTCAAGCTCCGCCAGCATGGCCCTGCAATTCGTGCTGGCCAACGGTGGCGCCGCCTACCTGCCAAGGCGCATGGTGAGCCCCTTCCTGGAGCAGGGGCAGCTTCATCTGGTGGAAGGGGGCCAATCCCTGAGCCGCCCGCTCTACCTCGCCTATCTGGAGAAATCCGACCGCCGGGAGCTGATCGATCAGCTGCTCACCCTGCCGCTGGGCTGGCATGACGCCGACTTGCGTCAACCGCCTGCCGAATGAAAGAGGGCGATTTCACGCCCAGACCTGTGTTTTCATCTACCTTGGTTATCGGTGCAGCACAAACAACATTAAAAAGGGGCCATCAGGCCCCTTTTGTATGGATGTCTTTGTGCATCAGCCGTGATGACGACGGTCGTTGGCCTGGGCCAGCAGGGTGCGACTCTCGCGCAGGAACTCCTCCGCCCGCTCGCCGAAGAAGCCGGAGACCTGGCTGAAGGCCTCGATGAAGCCCTCCCTGTCGCCCCGCTCCAGCAGGCCCAGCGCCTCGCCGAAGTTCTGGTAGTAACGACGGATCATCGCGAGGTTCTGCGGCGACGACAGTATGATGTCGGCGTAGAGGTGGGGATCCTGGGCAAACAGCCGTCCCACCATGGCCAGCTCCAGCCGGTAGATGGGAGAGCTTAAGGCAAGCAGGCGGTCGATGTTGGCCTGCTCCCGGGAGAGGTGCCAGCCGTAGGCGAAGGTAGCAAAGTGGCGCAGCGCCTGAATGAAGGTCATCGCCTCGTCGTGGGCCTTGGCCTCCACCTGCTGCAAACGCGCCCCCCAGATGGTCATCTGCTCCAACAGCCACTGGCTGGCGGCGGGCTCGCGCCCCTGACAGCAGACGATCACCTGCTTGGCGAGGCTCGCCACGTCCGGCCCGAACATGGGGTGCAGCCCCAGCACCGGCCCCTGGTGTACCGCCAACATATGGGCAAGCGGTTCACTCTTGACGCTGGTCACGTCCACCAGCAGGCAGTCCGCCGGCAGGTTGCCGAGCCGGTCGATCACCTGGCAGGTGACGTCGATGGGCACCGCCACCATCACCAGCCCGGCGCCGTGCAGGATCTCGTCGGCGCGTGGCCAATCGGCCTGACCCAGGGTTTCGACCCGGTAGCCCGAGAGGCTGAACAGGTTGCCGAACAGGCGGCCAAGCTGCCCCTGGCCACCGATGATCACCACCTTGCCGAGCTCAGGCTTCATGCACTTGAAGTGGTGCTCCTTGTCGCTGGCGGACTCCAGAATATAGGACTCGCGCATCACCCGGCGCAGCACATCCTCGATAAGGTCCCCCGGCACCCCCAGTGCCTCGGCCTCGGCGCGGCGGCGGGCCAGCATGCTCGCCTCCCGATCCGGCGCGTAGATGGGCAGGCCGTGCCGGCTCTTCACTTCCCCCACTTCCCCCACCAGGGCGAGACGGGCAGCCAGCAGATCAATCAGCTGCTTGTCCACCGCATCTATCTTGTCCCTGAGGGCATTCAACTCTTCCGCCATGTCCAGTCCCTGCTGGCGCCGCCCGCAGCGACGCCCTGTCATTCAAGAGGCAACAAGGTATCACTGCGTGGGCCGTGATACCTCGATGGTTCAATCAGTTACAACAAGATACCACGGCTTATGCCGATGTTCTGGCCAAAAGTGGTGCCGCCAGCTGGCTGTGGCAGCGGGCCAGCAGCGCATCCGTGGTCTCCCAGTCGATGCAGGCATCGGTGATGGAGACGCCGTAGCGCATCTCGCACTTGGGCTGCTCGCTGGACTGGTTGCCTTCGAACAGGTTGGATTCGAGCATCACCCCGATGATGGAGCGGTTGCCCTCCTGGATCTGGTGAATGACGTTGTCGGCCACCTTGGGCTGCAGCCGGTGATCCTTGCTGGAGTTGCCGTGGCTGCAATCCACCACCAGACCGGGCAGCAAACCCGCCTTCTCCAGCGCCTCTTCCGCCAGCGACACATTGACCGAGTCGTAGTTCGGGTGCTTGCCGCCGCGCAGGATCACATGACCATCCGGGTTACCCTGGGTCTGCAGCAGCGCGACCTGACCCTGCTGGTTGATCCCCATGAAAGCGTGGGGGCTGGAGGCCGCCTGCAGCGCATTGATGGCGGTGCCGAGGTTGCCGTCGGTGCCGTTCTTGAAGCCGACCGGCATGGAGAGGCCGGACGCCATCTCCCTGTGGGTCTGGGATTCGGTGGTGCGGGCACCGATGGCCGACCAAGAGAAGAGCTCCGCCAGGTATTGCGGGCTGATGGGGTCGAGCGCCTCGGTGGCCAGCGGCAACTCCAGCTCGGCCAGCCAGCAGAGCAGCTCGCGGGCGCGGTGCAGACCCAGCTCCACGTCAAAGGTGCCATCCAGGTTCGGATCGTTGATAAAGCCCTTCCAGCCGACCGTGGTGCGCGGCTTCTCAAAGTAGACCCGCATGACAATGTAGAGAGAGTCCTGATAGGCGTCATGCAGCGCTTTGAGTCTGGTTGCGTACTCTTTGGCGGCGTCCATGTCGTGGATGGAGCAGGGACCACAGATCACCAGCAGGCGGTGATCGCGACGGTGGATAATGTCGGCGATGGTATTGCGGGCCCCTTGCACGAATGCCAACGCGCGATCGGAGATGGGCAGTTTCTCCTTGAGCTGGGCAGGCGTGATCATCACTTGTTCGGACTGGATATGGATGTTGTTCAGGGGATCTCTTTGCATCTTCTCATTCTCTCTACTGTTTCAAGCCAAGGGCGCTGACCGTATATTTTTATTTACACAAGTCAGCGCTTTGTTACGCAACCGCCCCCACCTTACCAAGGAAAAACAAACAATCAAGTGAAACCAGCGTCTTTGCACGCTGATAGATGGATAAATGACCAAGAATGCAGAGTGAAACAACTCAAAAGTAGCGACTCGCGAGGCCAAATTAGCCCCTAATCGTAAACATTAGATTACATCCATCCATTTCAATATCATCTCTCTGTCCCCCTCTCATGGCCCCTCATCCCGGCGATGACGCCGGGCACAAAAAAGCGGGGCACCTGGCCCCGCTTGCATTCCCGTGTTGCTCTTCTTTTATTATTTGCCGTGGGCCTTGATAGCCTCGACCGCCTTGTCGGGGAAGTCGCTGAATACCCCATCCACATCGGCCTGGTAGAGGAAGATGTTGAGCAGGTCGGTGAAGTCTTTCGCATAGGCCGGGATCTGCCCCTCATCCTGACGGAAGGTATAAGGATGCACCTTGAGACCGGCCGCGTGGGCCTCTTTCACCATGCCGGTGAAGACCGGCTTGCCGGGAGTGCCCGGCTCGGTTACCACCATGGGTTTCCAGGGACCTATCCCCTCGGCATAGGTGGCGATGGTCTTCATGGCCCCCGGCTTGAACATCCAGTCGTAGTCATAGGGGGTTGCCTTGCCCTTGGCATCGTAGACCATGGTCTCGTTCCAGTCGGTCTCGGCCATCAGCTGCACCAACTTCAAGTCCATACCCATGGCGGGCATCAGCTCGCTGTTGATGCGCTTGAGCTCGTTGGCATCGAAACACTGCAGATAGACCTTGTCGCTCTTGCTGGTGTAGCCGTACTCCTTCAGTACCTTGAGCACAGCCCTGGAGATGTCCTTGCCTTCGTGGCGGAACAGCCAGGGAGCCTTGATCTCCGGGTAGATGCCGATGTGCTTGCCGGTGCTCTTGTTGAGCCCCTGGATCATCTCGATCTCTTCCTGGAAGGTGTGGATCCTGAAGCTCGACTTCCACAACGGGAAGCGCGCCGGATAGACCGGCACCTGCTTGCCGTCCACCAGTTGGAACGGCTCGGTCATGCGCAGGGAACGCACCTCGTCCAGGGTGAAATCCACCACATAGTAGCGACCGTCCGGGCGGGCCCGGCCGGGGAAGCGCTCGGCCACGTCCGTGATGCCATCGAGGAAGTGATCGTGCATCACCACCAGCTGGTCATCCTTGGTCATCACCAGGTCCTGCTCCAGATAGTCGGCGCCCATGCCATAGGCCAGGGCCTTGGATTCCAGGGTGTGTTCCGGCAGGTAACCGGAGGCACCACGGTGGGCGATCACGATTTTGCCTTCGTCAGCGGCCAGTGCGGGCAGCGCCAGGGCAGCCCCAAGGCCAAGGGCTATCAGGGTACGGTGAGGTTGCTTCATCAAGAGGTCTCGTTGTTATGGTGTGTAGGATGCAGGTAATTGTTATAGCAGGGGTTTATTGCAGTTTGACGGCGGGCGGCAAAGGCCGCCCGCCATGGGTCATCAGCAGGCTTCGGGCAGGGCGTGGTGGTGCTCGAGCAGCCAGGCACCGAGCTGCTGCTGTTCGGATTCCGACAGGCGCAGCCCCAGCTTGCTGCGGCGCCACAGGATGTCCTCCAGGGAGTGGGCCCATTCGCGCGCGATGAGATAGCGCACTTCGGATTCATACAGTCCGGCGCCAAAGTGCTGGCCGCGCTCCTCCTTCAGCCAGAGGCGGGCATGAGCGCCATAGGCTTCGGCGATGCGCAGGGCGCTGCGATCGTCGAGCCAGTCGAATTCCAGCGCAAAGGCACGCGCCAGTTCACGCACCGAGCAGTCGAACTCGCCACCGGGCAGCCGGCAGGAGGCGGTCCAGTCCTCTCCCATCTGGCTGAACCAGGGCTTGAGCTTGTTGCAGGCGGCCTGGGCCAGCTTGCGGTAGGTGGTGAGCTTGCCGCCAAACACCGACAACAGCGGCGCGCCGTCGGATTCACCACTGAGCTCGAGCGTGTAGTCCCGGGTCACCGCCTGGGGTGAATCGGACTCGTCGTCACACAGGGGGCGCACCCCGGCATAGGTCCACACCACGTCTGCCGGGCTTATCTGCCTGGTGAAGTGGGCATTGACCACCTTGCACAGATAGTTGATCTCGGCATCGCTGATCTTGGCCTCCCGCGGGCTGCCCTTGTGCTCCACGTCCGTGGTGCCGATGAGGGAATAGTCCTGCTGGTAGGGGATGACGAAGACGATGCGGTTGTCCTCGTTTTGCAGGATGTAGGCCTCTTCGCGCTCATGGATGCGCGGCACTATCATGTGGCTCCCCTTGATGAGGCGAATGCCGCGGGGGGATTTCTCGCTCAGGCTCTCGTCATAGAAGGTCTTGACCCAGGGGCCCGCCGCATTGACCAGACCACGGCAGCTGACGGTGAACTGCTCGCCCCCTTCCCGCTCCAGCGTCAGGGTCCAGTGCTTGGATCCGCGCACCGCCTTGACGCAGCGGGTACGGGTCTGCACATCGGCGCCCTTGTCCCGCGCCAGCATGGCATTGAGCACCACCAGCCGGGCGTCGTCGACCCAGGCATCCGAGTATTCAAAGCCCTTGTTGATGCCGCTCTTGAGACCGTCCTGTGGCAGGAAGCGCAGGCCGCAGCTCCCCTTGAGCTTGTCCCGCTTGGCCAGGTTGTCATAAAGGAAGAGACCGGCTCGGATCATCCAGGCCGGACGCAGGTGCGGGCGATGAGGCAGACGAAAACGCATGGGACGGGCGATGTGGGGAGCCATGCCGAGCAGGACCTCCCGTTCCGCCAGCGCCTCTTTCACCAGCCGGAATTCGTAATGTTCGAGATAGCGCAGGCCGCCGTGGATCAGCTTGCTGGAGTTGGACGAGGTGGCAGAGGCGAGATCGCTCGCCTCGAACAGCGCCACCTTCAGCCCCCGCCCCGCCGCATCTGCCGCGATGCCGACCCCGTTGATGCCGCCGCCGACGACGACCAGATCATAATGTTCGCTCATGTTCACCTACTTTCTTATTTTGTGTTTGCCATGACAGCAATGTTTGATTTCGCTCATATTAGAACATGAAAAACCAATAAACGAACATTTCGTGAGAGAAATGTGATCGCGATTGTTTTCACAATGCTAAAAATGCTGCCAGTCGGTGACGGCCTGGCAAGGCTAAGGTCTGCCGGAAACAGCCATTTCGGGCAGGGAGGAGAACAAAGAGTGTCGGATGGGGGTGCCCATGGGGCAAGGTGATGAAGGCGATGACGTGAATTCCTCGCAGGCGCCTAGCGTCGGTGCAAACCGGGTGCCCGAGTGCGGGGGCAACATCAGGGGGTCAAAGAAGGAGTATCAGCGCCAGGAACTGGCCGCTTAGGCGCCGCAAGGGAGACGCCGCAGGCCGGGAGGGCCAGGAAAAAAAGCGGCCGCCCCGAGGCGGCCTGATGCCTGTGCGGGGAAGCTCAGCAGATATGGCAGGCGATCTGATGCTGGGACATCAGTCGCATCAGCTTCTCCGGCGGCTCCTGATCCGTGAACAGGGCGTGGATCTGGTTGAGGTTGCCGAGGTTGACCATGGCGTTGCGGCCAAACTTGGTGTGGTCGGCGGCCAGGAACACCTGGCGGGAGTGGGCGATGATGGCCTGGGCGATCTTCACCTCGTGATAGTCGAAATCGAGCAGGGAGCCGTCGCTGTCGATGCCCGAGATGCCGATGACGCCGTAGTCCATGCGAAACTGGCCGATGAAGTCGCGGGTCGCCTCCCCGACGATGCCGCCATCCCGGTTGCGAATTTCACCGCCGGCGATGATGACGGTGAAGTCATCCTTGGCGGTCAGGATGCTGGCGACGTTCAGGTTGTTGGTGACCACGCGCAGCTCCCGGTGGTCGAGCAGGGCCCGGGCGATGGCCTCGGTGGTGGTGCCGATGTCGATAAAGAGCGACGAGCCGTCGGGGATGTTGGCGGCCACTTCCCGGGCGATGCGCTCCTTCTCCTTGAGCTGCATCACCTTGCGGGCACTGTAGGCGGTGTTGACGGTGCTCGAATGCAGTGAGGCCCCGCCGTGATGGCGCCGGATCTTGTTCTGTTCGGCGAGATCGTTGAGATCCCGGCGAATGGTCTGGGGGCTGACGTCAAAATGGGTCACCAGATCGTCGGTCGAGACGAAACCCTGCCGGGTCAGGACGTCCAGGATCTCCAGATGTCGTTGGGTTTGCTTCACGCTTGCACTCCGCAGATGAGACGAAAAAAGGCCCCGGCAGGTGCGGGGCCTTTGGCAGTGTACCTGATCCCTTTTCCAATCGATAAGGGCAGGATCACGTTTTATGCCTTATGGGCAGCCGCCTTGGCGGCAATCGACTCGTTCTCGTGCTTGAGGGTCATGGCCAGCAGGATGATGGAGAGCACGCAGGAGACGGTGAGCACCATGAAGCCGCCGTCCCAGCCGAAGTGGTCAACGGTGTAGCCCAGCATGGCGTTGGCCGCGACCGCGCCACCCAGATAACCGAACAGGCCGGTGAAGCCCGCCGCGGTACCGGCCGCCTTCTTGGGCGCCAACTCCAGGGCGTAGAGGCCGATCAGCATGACGGGGCCATAGATGAGGAAGCCGATGGCGACCAGGGCCATCATGTCGATGGTCGGGTTGCCCGCCGGGTTGAACCAGTAGACCAGCACGGAAAGGGTCACCAGCACCATGAACAGGATGCCTGCCGGGGCGCGGCGGCCCTTGAACATCTTGTCGGAGATCCAGCCGCACAGCAGGGTGCCCGGGATCCCCGCCCACTCATAGAGGAAGTAGGCCCAGGAGGAGTGATCCACGCTGAAGTCCTTGGCCTCTTTCAGATAGGTGGGCGCCCAGTCCAGCACGCCGTAACGGATGAGGTAGACGAAGGCGTTGGCGATGGCGATGTACCAGAGCAGCTTGTTGTGCAGCACGTACTTCATGAAGATCTCCTTGGCGGAGAACTCCTGCTCGTGGCTTTCGTTGTAATCCTTCGGGTAGTCGTTCTTGTACTCCTCGATGGGGGGCAGACCGACCGATTGCGGGGTATCGCGCATCACGAAGAAGGCGATCACCGCGATGGCCGCCGCCGCCGCCGCAGGCACATAGAAGGCGCTGCGCCAGTCGTTGAACCAGCCCATGCCGAGGATGAACAGGGGGCCTATCATGCCGCCGCCCACGTTGTGGGCCACGTTCCAGACCGAGACGATCTCACCCCGCTCCTTCTGTGACCACCAGTGCACCATGGTACGGCCGCAGGGGGGCCAGCCCATGCCCTGTGCCCAGCCGTTCAGGAACAGGAGCACGAACATGATGCCAATGCTGGAGGTAGCCCAGTGCATGGTCCCCATCATGAACATGATGCCTGCCGAGAGCAGCAGACCGGCGGAGAGGAAGTAGCGCGCGTTGGATCTGTCCGACACGTTCCCCATCAGGAATTTGGAGAGACCGTAGGCGATGGAAACGCCGGAGAGGGCCAGACCCAGATCCCCGCGGGAGAAGCCCTGCTCGATGAGGTAGGGCATCGCCAGACTGAAGTTTTTCCGTACCAGGTAGTAACCTGCATACCCGAAGAAGATCCCGAAGAACACCTGCCAACGCATGCGCTTGTAGAAGGGATCCACCTTGTCGGCCGGCAGCCGGTCGATATGGGGTGCAGGCCTGAAGAGACTAAGCATGTTCTGCTTCCTTTTATTGTTGTTCTGGGCGGTTGAGGACGCCCCGCTCATGCCGGCGATCAGACGCGTCTTGATTCGCAAGCGAGCCTACTGTGCTCATTTGTGAACATTTAATCTGTGATGAGCGCTAAATTATTGCAGTTTTATTACAAAAATTGTGACGTAGTGAGTGAACGCGCATCCAGGGTCAGCCCACGCATGGCGTGGCTTTTAGCTACTCACTAAGGAGTAATATGGCCGACAACTGTTGCTTTTCGTCACATTTTCTTAGCAATGAATGGGATCTTGCCCACATTTCCGGTGGCGAGGGTATGGTGAATTGACGCAGAAGGTTTATTTTCTCTCTCGTCCAAGAACGAGCGCAAACGAGCATAACGTTTGCGCAAGCTCAAAAAACAAGAAGAAACGTTTTCGGGCGCAATGAATGGGAATGAAAGATAACAAAACGGAACATCAAACCTACTGTGGGTGGATATAAGGAATAACAACTATGAGCATACAAAGACCCAATACCCTGCTTGGCGAGTGCCTCGCCGAGTTTATCGGCACCGGCCTGCTGATCTTCTTCGGCGTCGGCTGCGTGGCCGCCCTGGTGCTGGCTGGCGCCAACTTCGGGCAATGGGAAATCTCCATTACCTGGGGCCTGGGTGTCGCCATCGCCATCTATGTCACCGGTGGCATCTCCGGTGCCCACCTCAACCCTGCCGTGACCCTGGCGCTGATGACCTTCTGCGGCTTTGACAAGCGCAAGGTGGTGCCCTTCATCATCGCCCAGATAGCCGGGGCATTCGCCTCCGCCGCCCTGGTCTACGCCCTCTACAGCAACCTGTTCACCCAGTGGGAGCTGACCCACAACGTGGTGCGCGGCAGCGTCGAGAGCCTCGGCACCGCAGGCATCTTCTCCACCTACCCCAATGCCCTGCTCTCCAACATGCAGGCTTTCGCGGTCGAGATGGTGATCACCGCCGTCCTGATGCTGGGCATCATGGCACTGGGTGACAACAACAACGGCGCCCCCAAAGGCTTCGCCGCCGCCCTGCTCATCGGTATCCTGATCGCGGTGATCGGCGCCTCCCTCGGCCCCTTGACCGGCTTTGCCATGAACCCGGCCCGTGATTTCGGCCCCAAACTGTTCGCCTTCGTGGCTGGCTGGGGTGACGTGGCCCTGACCGGTGGTCGTGACAACCCCTACTTCTGGGTCCCCATCCTTGGCCCCATCGTCGGCGCCCAGATCGGTACCGCCCTGTATGTGAAAGTGCTGGCTCCCTGCGTCCCGGGCAACCGCGTCGCCACCGAAGAAGCCGCCAAGCTGTCTAACAAAGAAGAGGCCGCCGCCTGAGAGCGGCCCTCCCCAACGTGTAACAACGTGGAAAATAAAAACGTGGAGAACATCATGTCTGCTGAAAAGAAATTTGTCGTTGCGCTGGACCAGGGCACCACCTCCTCCCGTGCCATTGTCTTCGATCAGGACGCCAACATCGTCGCGACCTCCCAGCGCGAATTCACCCAGCACTACCCGAAAGCGGGCTGGGTCGAGCACGACCCCATGGAGATCTGGGCGACCCAGTCCTCCGTCTTCACCGAAGTGCTGGCCAAGAGCGGCCTGCACAGCGAGCAGATCGCCGCCATCGGCATCACCAACCAGCGTGAAACCACCGTCGTCTGGGAAAAGGCCACCGGCAAGCCCATCTACAACGCCATCGTCTGGCAGTGTCGCCGTACCGCTGCCATCTGCGAAGAGCTCAAGGCCCGGGGCCTGGAAGAGTACGTTCGCGAAAACACCGGCCTGGTGCTGGATGCCTACTTCTCCGGTACCAAGGTGAAGTGGATCCTGGACAACGTGGAAGGGGCCCGCGAGAAGGCAATGAACGGCGAGCTGCTGTTCGGCACCATCGACACCTGGCTGGTGTGGAAGATGACCAACGGCGAGGTGCACGTCACCGACCCGACCAACGCCTCGCGCACCATGCTCTACAACATCCGCGACCTGAAGTGGGATGAGCGCATGCTGGACGAGCTGGGCATCCCCGCCTCCATGCTGCCGCAAGTCAAACCCTCCTCCGAGGTCTATGGCTACACCACCCGTGGCGGCGGCGCCCGCATCCCCATCGCCGGTATCGCCGGTGACCAGCAGTCCGCCCTGTTCGGCCAGCTCTGCTTCGAAAAAGGGATGGCCAAGAACACCTACGGTACCGGCTGCTTCATGCTGATGAACACCGGCACCGAGCCGGTTCGCTCCAGCAACGGCCTGCTGACCACGGTCGCCATCGGCCCGAAAGGGGAAGTGAATTATGCCCTCGAGGGTGCGGTATTTATGGGTGGCGCCACCATCCAGTGGCTGCGTGACGAGCTGAAGATCATTCACGATGCCCGCGACACCGACTACTTCGCCTCCAAGGTTGGCGACACCAACGGCGTCTACCTGGTACCGGCCTTCGTCGGTCTGGGCGCCCCCTACTGGGATCCGTATGCTCGCGGCACCATGGTCGGCCTGACCCGTGGCGCCAACCGCAACCACATCATCCGTGCGGCGCTCGAATCCATCGCCTACCAGAGCCGCGACGTGCTGGATGCCATGCAGCAGGACTCCGGCATCAAGCTGGCAGCCTTGAAGGTGGATGGCGGCGCCGTGGCCAACGACTTCCTGATGCAGTTCCAGGCTGACATGATGCACACCCCTGTGGTGCGTCCGACCCGCATCGAGACCACCGCCATGGGCGCCGCCTTCCTGGCCGGCCTCGCCGTGGGCTTCTGGAAGAGCTCCGAAGAGCTGGAAGACAAGTTCAGCGTGGACCGCGAGTTCATCCCGCAGATGGACCGCGACGATCGCGCCAAGCGCTACAGCGGCTGGAAGAAGGCGGTGGAACGTTCACGCCGCTGGGCCGAAGAGGAGTGATGGGGTAACCGACGCGTCCTTGAGATGAAAAAAGCAAAGAGGCCGACAGCGATGTCGGCCTCTTTTTATTGGCGAGCACGACTGTTCTGACCGCCCCCGACCCCAACCCTTCCCTTGCCAAGGGGTGGGAGAAAATGACCCCTCCCCCTCGTGGAGGGGGTTGGAGCTGTCGACATGCCCTCTACAACGCCTCAGCACCGAGCTGCTCTTTCAGGAAATCGAGCCAGACCCGCAGCCGGATGTCCCGCTGGGCATCGGAGTAGAAGACCGCATGGATGGGGCGCGAGGCGCCGCTGTTGCTGCGGGCCAGCACCTCCACCAGCGCCCCGCTCGCCCTGTCATCCCCCGTCATGAAGTCCGACAGGCAGACGATCCCCTGCCCCGCCAGCGCCAGCTGACGCAAGGTTTCCCCGCTGCTGGCCCGCAGGGTCGGGGTGATGGCGAATCGGTCCCCCTGCTCCTCGCTCAATAGGGGCCAATGATTGAGGTGATCGGGGTGCAAAAAACCGAGCAGCTCGTGGCCCGCCAGCAAGTCAGCCGGCTGGCGCGGGGTACCGCGTGCCTTCAGATAGTCGGGGGAGGCCAGCAGCCGCAGCCGCGAGCGGCCCAGCGGCAGGGCCCGCAGGGAGGAGTCCGTCAGCTCGCCGATGCGAATGGCCATGTCCACCCGCCGCTCCATCAGGTTGATGAAGCCCTCGGAGCTGTGCAGTTGCAGCTCGATGGCGGGGTAGCGGCGGCGAAACTCGCCGATGATGGGCACCAATCTATGCAGGATGAAGGGGGTGGCGGCGTCCACCCGCAATATGCCCTCCGGCTGCTCCCGGCGCATCAGCAGCAACCCTTCCGCCTCGCTCATCTCGGTCAGGATCTTCACCGCCCGCTGATAGAACCAGCTCCCCTCCTCGGTCAGGCTGACCCGGCGGGTGGTGCGGTTGAGGAGCACGGTGGCGAGCTTCTCTTCGAGACGCTTGATGCCGCGGCTCACCACGGAATTATCCATGCCGAGATTCTCCGCCGCCTGGCGAAAGCTGCCCGCCTCCACCACCGCCACAAACAGGGTCAATTCATCGGAATGGGTCTTCATTGTTGTCATCCTGGCAAGAGTAATGGGTCTTTATAGGTGCAATGACCGGGAGTTGGCAAGACAGGCGTCGCTTCGTATCGTGACGCACCACCTGTTTTATCTGCGCCATTGCCAGTACAATGCCGCCAACCGGCACCGTATGGCGCCACACTATGACAGGGACGATCCATGACATTCGACAACAGGCTGGCCGCCGCCCATCGGGAGCTGGCCGAGAAGGGCGTGCAAACGCTCAACTACAACCCGCCGATCATCTGGCTGCTGCGAAAGGCGGGGTTCACCATCAGGCCGCCCCACTACGAACGCTTTCTGATCAACGTTCTTGCCCTGGGACTCCCCATCGGCGCTATCTGGGGGGTGTTGATGTGGTGCCTTGGCTGGCAGGATGAGGTGAGCCCGGGGTTTGCCCTGCGCCAGAGCCTGCTGTTTGGCATCGGGCTCGGTCTGCTGATGGGGACCTGGTTCTGGTTTAGGCGCAAGCAGCTCAAGCTGACCCCCTGGGACGCCTTGCCCCACTCCACAAGCCCCACGCAAAAGCGCTGGCAACCGAAATAACCACCGATATCGACAAGGAAACCCTTATGACCAGGGCCCATGAAAAACTGAACTATGTGGAGTTTGCGGCCAGGGATATTGCCGCCACCAAAGCCTTCTTTCAGGCCGCTTTCGGCTGGCAGTTCGCCGACTACGGCCCCGATTATTGCGCCTTCGAGGGAGAAGGGCTGGATGGCGGCTTCTACCGCGCAGATATGTGCAGCCAGAGTGCTCGGGGCGGGGCGCTCCTGGTGTTCTACAGCGCCGATATCGAGGCGACCCAGGGCAAGGTGAGCCAGCATGGCGGCACCATAGTGCGCCCCCTGTTCGATTTTCCCAGTGGCCGCCGCTTTCACTTTGTCGAGCCCAGCGGCAATGAATTTGCGGTCTGGTCCGAACCGGCCAGCGCTTGATAATATTCCGCCCTCCCCTGGCCCACCTGCACCACGACCAGCCATGGGGAGGCCACATTGCTGCACTCACCTCAATAGTGTTTTGCGACTGCTGCCCTGTATCCCCCAGTCTGGGGCGGGCATACTGACTCCCGTCTTAACGAGGAGGTTCAGATGCCATCCCCCCTGATTGTGATTGCCCAGCTTGACGCCAAACCCGAATTCGCCGCCCAGTTTCGCGCTGCCCTCGAGCCGCTGATCGCCGCGACCCTGCAAGAGCCGGGGTGCCTTCGCTACCAGTTGCATCAGAGCCTGGAGAGCCCCCATAGCTGGATGCTGTACGAGGAGTGGGAGAGTGAAGCCGCCCTGCTCGCCCACCAGCAGCAGCCCCACTACATCGCCTTTGCCAGCCTCGCCTCCCCCTGGTTTGCCAACCGGGTCGTGAGCCGCTACCGGCGCGCCTGACTGCCTCCGCCCTCGGCGCAGGCAAAGCCCATCATTTGAGCGTAGAAACAATAACTTGAGGAATTTGATGATGAAGATGCCCAACCTGGGTCTTGGAACCTTCCGCCTGAAAGATCAGCCCCTTCGCGACTCCCTGCTCCAGGGGCTGGAACTTGGCTACCGTCATATCGATACCGCCCAGATCTATGACAACGAGGCCGAAGTCGGCCAGTTGATGAGCGAGAGTGGCGTGCCCCGCCAGGATATTTACCTGACCACCAAGGTGTGGACCAGCGAGTTCGGTCCGGGCAAGGTGATCCCGAGCCTGGAAGTGAGCCTGGAAAAACTCGGCACCGACTATCTGGATCTGGCGCTCATTCACTGGCCCTCCCCCCAGGATGAGGTGCCGATGGCGGTCTATCTGGAGCAACTCGCCGAGGCCAAAGCCCGGGGCCTGACCCGGGAGATCGGGGTCTCCAACTTCACCGTGGCCCAGCTTAAACAGGCGGTCGAGATCCTGGGGCCGGGCGCCATCGCCCACCAGCAGGTGGAGATCCACCCCCTGCTGCAAAACCGCAAGGTGGTCGAGTTCTGCCAGGAGCAGGGTATCGCCATCACCGCCTATATGCCGCTCGCCTATGGCAAGGTGCTCGCCGAGCCGCTGCTGATGGAGATCGGCAAGCGCCGCGGCGTCTCGGCGGCCCAGGTGTCGCTGGCCTGGCTGCTGGCCCAGGGTATGACGGTGATCCCGAGCTCTACCAAACGGGAGAATCTGGCCGCCAACCTGGCCGCACTCAAGGTACGGCTCAGCAGCGACGAGATGGCGCAGATTGCCACCCTGGATCGGGGTGAGCGCTGCGCCAACCCGGACTTTGCGCCGGATTGGGATTGATCCCCCTCATCCCCAGCCCTTCTCCCGCCAGGGGAGAAGGGAGCAAATAAGGCTCAATGACATTCTTCAGCACCAGCGGGAGGCACAATGCCTCCCGCTTTTTTTGTCCCCAATACCGCGCGTCACCGCCGCCCGAGTCCTCCTCCAACACCTTCCCTCAATCCTTTACCTCTTACCTCATTTCTATTTCCTCTTTTCTCTCTGTCCCGGCTCGCTCTGCACGGGTTGCCGCCGTGCGCGTTGTCTCTGCACCCACCTCGCGCGCTACGGCCGCTCTTGCCGCAGTTGCCTCGACCACTCCCAATACCCCATTTCACGGCCCCATTGCTGCTGATTTGGCAAAAGTAATTTGACGTTGCCGTCATTTTTACCAACAAACACCCTCGGCATACTGGCGCCATTCTCCCGTCGGGAGTCCCAATCCAAGGAGTTGTTATGCCACTGGCGTTATTTGCCCTCACTTTAAGTGCCTTTGCCATAGGCACCACCGAATTCGTGATCGTGGGGCTCATCCCCACCATCGCCGAGCAGCTCAATGTCTCGCTCCCCTCGGCGGGCCTCCTGGTCAGCCTCTATGCCCTTGGGGTGGCCATCGGCGCCCCCGTGCTCACGGCACTCACCGGCAAGCTGCCGCGCAAGTGGCTGCTGGTGGGGCTGATGGCCCTCTTCACCGTCGGCAACCTGCTGGCCTGGCAGGCCCCCGGGTACGAGAGCCTGATTGTCGCCCGCATCCTCACCGGGCTGGCCCACGGGGTCTTCTTCTCGGTGGGCAGCACCATCGCCACGGGTCTCGTGGCCAAAGAGAAGGCGGCCAGCGCCATCGCCATCATGTTCAGCGGCCTCACGGTCGCCCTGGTGACCGGCGTCCCGCTTGGCACCTGGATTGGTCAGGTCTTTGGCTGGCGCGAAACCTTCCTGGTGGTGAGCCTGCTCGGCCTCGTCGCCATGGTGGGCAGCCTGCTGCTGGTACCGGGGAACCTGCCGAAGGGGGCCGCCTCCAGCGTTCGCGAGCAGCTCTCGGTGCTTACCAGGAAACCCTTGCTGCTGGTCTACGCCAAGACGGCGCTCGGTTACGGCGGTGCCTTCACGGCGTTTACCTTCCTCGCCCCCATCCTGCAACAGGTGAGCGGCTTTAGCGCCGGCGCGGTCAGCCTCATTCTGCTGGTGTACGGGGTATCGGTCGCCGTCGGCAATATCTGGGGCGGCAAGCTCGCCGACCGGATGGGCCCATTGCCCGCTCTCAAGCTGCTGTTCGCCGGGCTCGCCGTGGTGCTGCTTGTGCTCACCTTCACCGCACCGCACCCGGTGCTGGCGGTACTGACCGTGCTGGTGTGGGGCGCCTTCGCCTTTGGCAACGTGCCGGGTCTGCAGGTACTGGTGGTGAAACAGGCCGAGCGCCACACCCCCAATGCCGTGGATGTGGCCTCCGGCCTCAACATCGCCGCCTTCAACGTCGGCATTGCGCTGGGCTCCGTGGTCGGCGGTTTCGTGGTGGAGCACCTCGGCCTGATGCACACCCCCTGGATTGGCGCCCTCATCGTGCTGCTGGCCTACGGCCTCACCCATGTCAGCGAAGCGGGCGAGCGCCGCGCCGCCCTTGCCTGACCCCCGGGCAAGCAAAAGGCCGACACCCTGTGTCGGCCTTTTTTCATGGGCAAGATGCGAGACTCAGGGCTCCTTGAGATCCTCATCGGCGGCCCAGCGCGCCTCCAGCCAGAGCAGGTTGACCAGCCCACAGAGCAAGGCGAACCCCAGCCCCAGCAACCAGGTGAAATACCACATATCGCATTGATCCTTGTGTTGAAGCGGATTAGTAGAGGCTGTGGCCGTGCTGGCGCACCTGCTCGGCGCTGACCCTGCCGCGCACCACCCGGTAGACCCAGAGGGTGTAGCCGATGTTGACCGGCATCAGTACCCCGACGATCCCCAGCATGATAAGCAGGGTGCGCTCGCTGGAGGTGCTGTCCCACAGGGTCAGGCTGCTGGCCGGATCCAGGGACGAGGGCAGCACGAAGGGGAAGAGCGCGATGGCCACGGTCAGCATCATGGCGGCGCAGGCACCGCCGCTGGCCACGAGCGCCAGCCCGGACTTGCCGAGGCGGCTTGCCAGCGCGCACACCAGGGGCAGCAGGAGCCCGAACACAGGCACGGCCCAGAGCACCGGATGGGCGACAAAGTTGCCAAGCCAGCCTGCCGGCACCGCCACCACCTCTTTCATCAGCGGAGTGAGGGCGCCGTTGAGATCGCCGATGGCCGTGATGCGATACCCCGCCATCTCCCCAAGCCAGACGCCGCCAAGGGCAAAGAGGGCGCTCGCCAGGGGGCCGAGCCAGAGGGCGAGGCGGGCGCTGCGCGCTGCTATGGCCCCCTGGGTCTTGCACTGCAGGAAGCTGGCACCGTGCAGCAAGAGCAGCGTCAGCGCCGTCCCCATGGCGGTCAACAGCAGCGGCCAGTGGAACGCAAAGGCGCCATAGTGGATGCGAAGGGCCGCATCGAAGCGAAACGGCAGCCCTTGCAGCACCAGGCCAAGGGTGCCACCAAACACCAGGGTCGGCAGCAGACCACCCACCACCAGGGCGCGGTCCCACCAGCGGCGCCAGACCGGGTCCGGCAGCTTGCTGCGATAGTCAAAGCCCACCGGGCGCAAAAAGAGACCGAACAGCAGGAACATGAAGGGCACGTAAAGCGCCGAGAAGGCGGCGGCATAGACCAGGGGCCAGGCGGCAAACAGGGTGCCGGCACCGGCGATGAGCCACACCTGGTTGCCCTCCCACACCGGCCCCACGCTGTTGAGCAGCACCCGCCGCTCGTCATCCGTCTTGCCGACCACGGGCAGCAGCATGCCGACCCCGAGATCGAAGCCATCCATCACCACGAAGCCGACCAGCAGGAAGAGCACCAGCCCCCACCAGATCACTTTCAGGGTTTCGTAATCCATCAGGCAGGACTCCCGTTTTGCAACACTTCACCTTGATAACGACCCGTCTGCAGGCTGGCAGGCCCTTTGCGGATCACATGACGCAACAAGAACAACTCCACCACCAGCAGACTGCTGTAGATGAGGAAGATGGCGATGAGGCTGAACCAGAGCTGCCCCGGTTGCAGCAGGGAGACGGAGGCCGACACCGGCAGCACGTCGCTGATGGTCCAGGGCTGGCGACCGAACTCCGCCACGAACCAGCCCGCCTCGATGGCAATCCAGGGCAGCGGAATAGACCAGAGCAGGGCCCTGAGCAGCCGCGGGGATTGCACCAGCCTGCCCCGGCACAGCTGCAGGAAGGCGGCGGCAAAGAGCGCCAGCAGCGCCACGCCGATGCCCACCATCAGGCGAAAGCTCCAGAACAGCGGCGCCACCTGGGGGATGGAGTCCTCCACCGCCTTGGCGATGGCCCCCTCGTCCGCCTTGCCAATCTCCTTGGCATAGGGGGTGAGCAAGAGGCCGTAGCCCAGATCGCTGCGGTGGCGCTCGAAGGTGGCTCGCGCCGCCTGGTTGCTGCCGTCTGCCCGCATCGCTTCGAGCGCCTCGTGGGCCAGCATGCCGCTGCGAATGCGCGCCTCGTGCTGCGCTTTCAGATCTTTGAGGCCCGTCACCTGCTCATCCAGGGAGCGGGTGGCGATGATGCCCATCAGATAGGGTATCTTGATGGCCGCGTGGGTGGTCTCGGCACGCTGATCCGGCAGGCCGAACAGGGTGAAAGAAGCCGGGGCGGGCTCCGTCTCCCACTCCGCCTCGATGGCGGCGAGCTTGACCTTCTGCACCTCCCCCGAGCGATAGCCCGACTCGTCCCCGAGCACGATGACCGAGAGGATGGCCGCGAGGCCAAAGCCCGAGGCGATGGCAAAGGATCGCAGGGCGAAGCGCACCTCCATGCCGCGCAGCAGATACCAGCTGCTCACCCCCATCACGAACAGGGAGGCCGCCACATAGCCCGCCGCCACCGTGTGGACGAACTTGACCTGGGCCACCGGGTTGAAGATGACCGCGGCCACATCCACCAGCTCCATGCGCATGGTCATGGGGTTGAACTCGGCGCCGACCGGGTTTTGCATCCAGCCGTTGGCGATGAGGATCCAGAGGGCGGAGAGGTTGGAGCCGAGCGCCACCAGCATGGTCACCAGCAGGTGCTGACCGCGGGAGAGCTTGTCCCAGCCGAAGAAGAAAAGGCCCACCAATGTAGACTCGAGGAAGAAGGCCATCAGCCCCTCCACCGCCAGCGGCGTGCCGAAGATATCGCCGACATAGTGGGAGTAATAGGCCCAGTTGGTCCCGAACTGGAACTCCAGGGTGATCCCGGTGGTCACCCCCATCACGAAGTTGATGCCAAACAGCTTGCCCCAGAAACGGGTGATGTCCTTGTAGATCACCTTGCCGGTCATCACGTAGGCCGACTCGGCGATCACCAGGATCCAGGACAGCCCCAGGGTGAGGGGCACAAACAGAAAGTGGAACATCGCCGTCGCGCCGAACTGTATTCGGGAGAGGCTGACCACATCATCCAGGCTTATCATGCATGACTCTCTATGTTGCATTTAACGGACAGGTTTTCGCCCGCCAAGTACACCATGGTCCATGACACCTATAACAGATGCAGTTATAGTGAAAAACACCTATAACAGTTTGGGCCCACCATGTCCCGCTACGGCCAGTTGGCAGACCAGCTGCAACAGCAGATCACGAGCGGCCTCTGGCAGCCGGGGGAGCGCATCCCCTCCATCCGCCAGAGCTGCAAGACCCATGGCCTCAGCCCCATGACGGTGCTCCAGGCCTATCAGTTGCTCGAAAGCCGGGGCCTCATCCTGGCGCGGCCCCAGTCCGGCTACTACGTCAAGGCCGCGAGCACGGCCCAGCGGGAGAGCCAGCCCCAGCAGGCCCGCTACAGCGGCTCGGTGGACATCAACGATCTGGTGTTCGAGGTGCTGCAGGCGAGCAAGTCACGGGAGCTGGTGCCCCTTGGCATGGCGGTGGCGGACCCGACACTCTTCCCCCACCCCCAGCTCGGCCGGGCCCTCGGCAGTTGCATGCGCCGCCTCGATCCCTTCAGCACGGTGGCAGATCTGCCCCCCGGCAACGAGGCACTTCGCCGCGCCATCGCCCGGCGCTACGCCGGCGAGGGGATGGCGGTGGATCCCCAGCAGATCATCATCACCACGGGGGCCATGGAGGCGCTCTCCCTCAGTCTTCAGGTGCTGACCGAGCCCGGCGACTGGGTGGTGGTGGAGTCCCCCACCTTCTACGGCGCCCTGCAGGCCATCGAGCGGCTCAAGCTCAAGGTGGTGGAGATCCCGGTGATCCCCGGGGTGGGGATCGATCTCGCCCTGCTGGAGGAGGCCCTCGCCCAGCGCCCCGTCAAGGCGTGCTGGCTGATGGGCAATGTGCAGCACCCCCTCGGCCACACCATGCCGGATGAGCACAAGCAGGCGCTGATGGGTCTGCTCAACCGCCATCAGGTTCCCCTGGTGGAGGATGACGTCTATGCGGAGCTTTATGTCGGGCGCGAGCGGCCAAGGCCCATCACCCATTGGGATGCGCGGGGAGAGAGCCTGCTGTGCGGCTCCTGGACCAAGTGTCTGGCACCGGGCTTTCGGGTCGGCTGGGTGGTGGCCAAGCGCCACGCAGAGCGCATCCAGCGGCTGCAACTGATGTCGACCCTGTCGACCAATGTGCCCAGTCAGCTGGCGCTGGCCGACATGCTGCGCCAGGGCGGGGTGGACGCCCACTTTCGCCGCCTGCGCCACACCCTAGCCCAGCGTCAGCAGCAGATGCGGGCGGCCCTGATGCGCCTCTTCCCCGAGGCGCGTATCTCCTCCCCCGACGGGGGCTACTTTCTCTGGCTCGAATTTGACGCCCGCCTCGATGGCCGGGCGCTCTATGCCAGCGCCATCGCGCAGGGCGTCTCCATCGCCCCCGGGGCCCTCTTCTCCAGCCAGGGCCAGCACAACCACTGCCTGCGCCTCAACAGCTCCTATCCCTGGAGCCCGCAGCTGGACGCGGCGCTCAACCGGCTTGCGGACCTCATCGCCCGGCAACGGGAAACCTGGCAGAGCCCCCCTGACGCCTCACACGACAAGGGCCCGTAACGGGCCCTTTTGCAAGCGAGTGTGCCTTACCTGGCCATGGTCTGTGACTGGGCCTTGAAGCCCAATCGCTCGTAGAGGGCCCTGGCCCGCTCGTTGAAAGCCATCACCTCCAGGCGCAGCTGGCTTGCGCCCCGTGCCTTGCCCCACTGGTCCCCGTGGGCGATCAGCGCCCGGCCGATGCCCCGGGAGCGCAGCCCCTCATCCACCACCACGGTCGTGATGCGGCAGACGGGCAGCTTGCTGAGAAAAGGGACGCTCTCGTTGAGGTCGATGCGGGCGGTGAGAAAACCCGCCACCTCCCCCGCCACCACCGCCACGCAGAAAAGACGCGCCTCGTCGGCTATGGCGCCGAGCAAGAAGGCCCGGTCCTCCGGGGACGGGGGGCAGAACACCTCGGGCACCTGCTCGAAGTGGAGCTGACCTATCTGCCGGTTCAGGGCCAGAATGGCGTCGATATCCTGTTCAGTTGCCTTGCGAATGTCCACCTGATGCTCCTTGCAGTGAGGGTCGCCAGCGAGGAAAGAGGCTCGGCGGTCACCCTTTGGAACCCGCATCTTATCGGCTCGTCACGGCAATCAACAGCCCCCGGCAACGACAAGGCCCCATGACGGGGCCTTGTGGACAATCCTGATGGCAATGCGGAATCAACCCGGCGCCCCCAGCTGGGCCACCTGGCGCTCTATGCTCCCCTTGAGGTTGTCATCCAGCTTCAAGGCACGCGCCAGCTCGTCCAGATAGCCGCGCTCCATGAAGTGATCCACCTCGATGGTGAGCAGGGAGGCGAGGTAGACCTCGGTCGCCAGCTCCATGTCGGTCACTTCTCGCGCCAGGACATGGGGGTCGAGGGGGCGGGAGAGCTCGGCGTCAATCCAGCGGGCCGCATCCCGCTCCCCCTGTTCGGTCAGGTACTCCTGGATCTTCTGGCGCTCGGCGGCATCGATGTGGCCGTCGGCCCGGGCCGCCGCCACCATGGCACGCACCAGCAGATTGGCGCGGGCATCCAGGGCCTTGCCCTCCAGGGTGTCGAGGGGCTGGGTCGGCTGGGCCGGGGTGGACTGCTGGGTCTGCCAGTCCTGATAGAGTTTGTAGGCCAGCCCCCCGAGAGCTGCCGCCCCCCCCACCGCCGCCACCTTGGTGCCATATTTGCGCATCTTTTTGTTGCCAAGCAGCAGCGCCATGGCCCCGGCGGCCAATCCCCCCTGCGCCATGCCCTTCATCTGGGCCTTGCGCGTGTCACCACCGTCGTTGAGCCAGCCCTTGCCAGCTCCCATCAATTGCTCCAGCATCTGTTTCATGGGGCCTCCTCGCTCGCGTGATGAGTCATGCTGGGCCGCCTGCGCTGAACTCAAGGTGAATGACGACGCAGACAAGAAGAGGCGCTGGTTGGATCAGTGCCGGCCCCGACCGCTGCTATTGTCCCCGGGGGACAGCCAAGGAGTCCCCCCTTGCCTCGACATAAGGAAGTACCATGAGCGCCCGTGAACTGACCCTGCAATTTCTCGCCGAACCCGCCGATGTCAACTTTGGCGGCAAAGTCCATGGCGGCATGGTGATGAAGTGGATTGACCAGGCCGGCTACGCCTGCGCCGCCGGCTGGTGTGGCGGCTATGCCGTCACCGTCTATGTGGGGGGCATCCGCTTCTTGCGCCCCATCCAGATAGGCCAACTGGTGGAGGTGCACGCCAAGGTGATCCACACCGGCACCACCAGCATGCACCTGGCGGTGGATGTCTACAGCCGCCACCCCACCGACCCGGAGCGGCGCAAGACCACCCACTGCATCATCATCTTCGTGGCCATGGACGAGCATGGCAAACCCACTCCGGTGCCCCAGTGGCAGCCGGTGAGCGAGAGCGATCTGCAGTTGCAGCAGTACGCCAAAAAGCTGATGGCCCTGCGCGAGGAGCTGGACAAGGAGATGCGCCAGCACATGTGACCCGTCCCGCCCCGGGCAGCCGGGGCGTGTCTTCGCGCCGCCGGGCGCTATAATGGCGACCACCCTTGCCCTTGAGAACCCAAGATGTCCCTGGAAAATGCCCCCCCCGAGGTCCAGCTCGCGGTGGATCTGATTGAACTGCTGGAAACTAACCACATCGCCCCCGCGCTGGCCCTGGCGGCACTCGCCATCGTTCGCCGGGATTATGAGCGCAAGCTCGAGGAAGGTCGGGAGGCCTGAGCGCCCCCGCAGGAGGCACCATGTCAGCACCCATTCGCATCGAACAAGGCCGCGCCATGCTCCTCGGGGGGTTGCGCCGTCACCACCCCTTCGAGCAGGGGGACTTCGCCGGCCAGTGGCGCGACCTCAGCGCCCTGCTTCCCCTGCCGGGGCAGCTCGGGGAGCACGCCTATGGCGCCATCTGCGCCGCCACCGACACCCACTGCGAATACCTCTGCGGGGTGGAGGTCGCCGCCCTGGAGGTGCTGCCTCCCGGGCTTGGCCGCATGCGCATCGCCCCCCAGACCTACGCCATTTTCTTGCATCAGGGGCATGTCGCGACCCTGCCACATACCTGGAGGCAGGCCCTGGCGTGGCTCGCGCAGTCGGACTATCAATCTGCCCAGCAGCCGGATTTCGAGCGCTACGGTGCCCGCTTTGACGCCGCCACCGGCAGCGGCGAAGTGGAAATCTGGCTCGCCGTGGTGCCAAAACAGGCCCTGGCCTGACCCCTGGCCGCCCGGGCTACCTCGG
Organism: Aeromonas sp. MaB10011B; assembly: GCF_017939325.1. Taxonomy (NCBI): domain Bacteria; kingdom Pseudomonadati; phylum Pseudomonadota; class Gammaproteobacteria; order Aeromonadales; family Aeromonadaceae; genus Aeromonas; species Aeromonas sp. MaB10011B. The sequence continues at coordinate 80,639 of NZ_JAGKRK010000020.1, forward strand.
CCCCATCACCTCGTCACAGAGCGCGATCAGCGCCTCCCCCAGGCGGGCGAGGGGCTCGCTCGTGCCCGGCCCCTGGTGCAGGGCCAGCTCCACCGAGCGCACCGCAGGCCAGTGAGCCAGCACCACCTGATCCGGTTGCAGCAGGCGCGCCGGCAGCAGGCTGACCCCGATCCCCGCGCTCACCGCCCCTTGCAGGCTGGCGAGACTGCCGCTCACGTAGGCGATGCGCCAGGGGATCCCCTCGGCATCCAGGGCGTCGGTCATCTGGCGCCGGTAGAGCCCCTCGCTTGGAAACACCACCAGAGGCAGGGGGTCGCGCCCGGCGGCGGGCCACTCCCGGCTGTCAACCCAGGCCAGGGGCTCGCGCCAGCGGGCGATGGGCTCCCCCTGGCCGCGCCCCTGCTTGATGAGGGCCAGATCCAGCTCTCCCCCTTCGAATGCCTGCCACAGGGCATGGCTGAGATCGCTTTGTACCTCCAGCCGCACTTGAGGGTGCGCGCGGGCGAAGGCGGCCAGCACCGGGATCATGGCCCCCGCGGCAAAATCCTCCGGCACCCCGAGGCGCAGGGGGTGGCTCGCCTCGCTCACCCGCTCCCCCGCCCGGGCCAGCAGCCCCAGGATGCGGCGCGCCAGCCCGAGCAGGGTCTCCCCCTGGGCCGTGGTCACCACCTGGCGGCCGGATCGGTCGAGCAGGGTGCAGCCCAGCTGCTGTTCCAGGCGGCGCATCTGCTGGCTCAGGGTGGACTGGGTGAGGTGGATACGCTCGGCGGCGCGGGTAAAGCTGCCGGTTTCGACGATGGCGACGAAGCTCTGCAGCAATTGGGGGTCCAGCAGGGGGCGCTCCATGGGCAATCTCCATTTATAAAACCACTGGAAGTCATTTTATCATTTAATTTCCAAATGATGCGGCGACCCTCTAGGCTGCTGTCCTCCCCCTTTTTTGCCAGGATATGACCATGCCACCCCCTTCCCAGTCCGGTGCCCGCCTCCTCAACTCCCTCACCGCCGCCTCGGCCCCCAGCCATCAGGAGTGGCTGGAGCAGGCCCTGCACCTGGCCCTGACCCATCGCCAGCAAGGGGGACGCCCCTTCGCCGCCCTGCTGGTGAGGGAGAACCGGCTGGTGGCGAGCGCCGTCAACCGCATGCTGGAGGCGGGGGACCCCACCCGTCACGCGGAGCTGGAAGCGCTGCGGGAAGGGAGTCGCCAGGGGCCGCTGGCAGGGGCCATCGTCTATGCCAGCGGGCACCCCTGCCCCATGTGCCTGTCGGCCCTGGTGATGAACGGCATCCAGGCGGTCTACTACGCCTTTGACAACGACGATGCCGCCCCCTTCGGCTATGACAGCCGCGCGGCCTACGCGGCCCTGCGACTGCCCCTGTGCCCGCCGCCCCTGCCCCTCATCAAGCTGGCGAGCCCCATCGCGGCCGAAACCCTCTACGGTCCCCTGCCCCATGCATAAGCGCCGCCTCCCCCCGGGCAGCGGCGCCTTGCTGGTGCTGGTGATCCTCATCGCCCTCAACCTGCGCCCCTTCCTCACCGCCATCGGCCCCCTGGCCCCTCGCATCGACGCGAGGCTGGCCCTCGGGGTAGATACCCTGGCCTGGGTCACCCTGCTGCCCCTCTGGCTTATCGGGGTCGGCGTGCTGCTCACCCCGGCGCTCCTGGGTCGCACGGGCCCGCGCCCCCTGCTCGGGACGGCCCTGCTGTTGCTCGCCCTTGGCAGCGCCCTGCGCGTCGATCTGGCGAGCGGCGCCCTGCTCATCGCCAGCGCCGCCCTGTGCGGGCTGGGCTCGGCCCTAGTGCAGGGGGTACTGCCCGGCCTCATCAAGGAGGGGTTCGCCCAAAAGGTGCCCCTGGTGATGGGGATCTTCTCCGCCTGCATGATGGGGGGCGGGGCGCTCGGGGCCGTGCTCACCCCGCGCCTTGCCGAGTATCTGGACTGGTCTCGGGCGCTGGCGCTCTGGGGCCTGCCGGTGCTGCTGGCCCTCGGCTGGCTGGCCTGGCGGGTGCCCCTGCCTGCCCCGGCCAGCACGCCCGCCCCCACCGGGGAGCAGCGGCTGCTCCCCCTGCCCCGCACCTGGCTGCTCATCGCCTGCTTTGGCATCATCAACAGCGGCTACGGCATCGTCGTAGCCTGGCTGGCCCCGGCCTACATGGCGGCGGGCTGGAGCGCCCAGCAAGGGGGCGAGCTGGTGGCCTGGCTCGCCCTGGCCCAGACCGCGAGCGGCCTTGGCCTGCCCCTGCTGGCAGCCGGTCGGCTGGACCGCCGCCCCTGGATGGCGCTGGCCATCGCCATGCAGCTGGCGGGCTTTGGCGGCCTCTGGCTCGCTCCTCAGACCGCCCCCCTGCTCTGGTGTTTGCTGTGCGGCGCCGGGCTTGGGGGGAGCTTCTCCCTCATCATGGTGATTGCGCTGGATCACCTGCCCGACCCGCGCCGGGCGGGCGCCCTCTGCGCCCTGATGCAGGGCGTCGGCTTCATGGTGGCGGCTACCGGCCCCTGGGTGGCGGCCCGCCTGCACCATGCAAGCGGTGACTTCGCCGCCGCCTGGCAGTGGCAGCTCGGCGCCCTGGTCCTGATGAGCCTGCTGGTGGTGCGTCTCAACCCGCGCCACTACCCAAGGGCCATGGGCCTGCCCCCGGAGCAGGCCATGGCTGTGCAGACGGCAGGCCACAAACCTGCCTGATCCGGCGAGCACCGGCCTTGGGGGCCAGAAAGCACAACACCGGCCAAGGCCGGTGTTGTGCATCAGGGTGCGGGAAGGCCTGGCGCTCAGCGCCCCTTCTTCTGGCGCCCGCCCTGCCCTGGCCGCGGTTTGCCCGGGGCGGGTTTGCCCCCCTTGCCGGGCGCGCTTTTACCTGCTGCCCCTTTGCTGGCAGCCCCTTTGCCCGCCCCGCCCTTGCCTGCGGGGCTCTTCTTCTCGAAGGCCTCGGGACCCGGCACATTGGGCCGCCCGCCAATCTCGTGATCGTCGCTGCGCCGCGGCTTCTTGCCCTGGGCCGGGGTGCCGGCCGCAGCCGCCTTGGGCTTGGCAACCTGAGCCCCCTTGGCCGGTTTCGCCTCGGAGGAGGAGTCCTCAATGAGCTTGAACAGCTCGATCAGCTCGTCGTCGGTGAGGTCGCGCCACTCCCCCACCGGCAGCCCCTTGAGGCTGACGTTCATGATGCGGATGCGCTCGAGCTTGGTCACCTCGAAGCCGAAGTGCTCGCACATGCGGCGGATCTGGCGGTTGAGCCCCTGCACCAGGGTGATGCGAAACACGAAGGGCGCCTCTCGTTTCACCTTGCACTTCTTGGTGACGGTGCCGAGGATGGGCACCCCGGCCGCCATGCCCCGGACGAACTCGTCGGTCACCGGCTTGTCCACGGTCACCAGGTACTCTTTCTCGTGATCGTTGCCCGCCCGCAGGATCTTGTTCACCAGATCCCCGTGGTTGGTGAGGAAGATGAGCCCCTGGGAGTCCTTGTCGAGGCGACCGATGGGGAAGATGCGGGTGCTGTGGTTGACGAAGTCGACGATGTTGTCCTTCTCCCCCGCCTCCGTGGTGCTGACGATGCCCACCGGCTTGTTGAGGGCGATGAAGACCAGGCTGTCGGCTTCGCGCGGCTCGATCACCTGACCGTTGACCTTGACCAGATCCCCGGCAAACACCTGATCTCCCACCCCGGCCCGCTTGCCGTTGATGAAGACGTTGCCCTGCTCGATGAAACGATCGGCCTCACGACGGGAGCAGATGCCGCTCTCGCTGATGTATTTGTTCAGGCGCATGGATTCATCGGCCAGCATGGGTCACCTCCCGGGTCGGATGGGCCTTGAGAATGGCTGGCTGGATCAGCCGCGCTGTGGTCGGGTTCGTCTGCATACAACTCCATGAAATAAGGGCCTGCGCCCTGCATGTTCGGCAAAAAACGCCGCTACAGTAGCACATTGCACGCGCACGCGCCCGGCCCCGTCGCCCCCTGCCCGCTGGCTCACAGGGGGTGCTGCCCCTGATGCAGCAGCAGGCCCCCCATTATCCAGCGTGCGGTGACGCCGCGGCCCTGATTGGGCTGCACCGCGCACTCCCCGCCTCTTTTCACTTCATGGTGCTCACTTCATGGGCCGGGCCCCCGCCGCCGAAGATAGGGTGCGGCCTTCGGCAGATAGCCAGATGATCTAACGCTTGATATTTATCCAGAAAAAATGCATAAAAAGATTTTGGTCATCGCGAATTATCTGCTCTGACCCGCCGACGACGGGAAATGACACCCCCATCGGGGCGCAACAACGGGCCCCTTGAGCCCCGCGAACCCTGAAGACGGGCATGGTCCCCTCTCTGGCAGGACGCCACTTTCATCATTCACGACAGGAGTTAAAGATGAGTCATTCCCTCTCCCAGGAGGCCTTCCTGGCCCAGGTCGCCAGCCGCAACCCTCACCAGCCCGAGTTCATCCAGGCCGTGAGCGAGGTGATCGCCTCCATCTGGCCCTATGTGGAGCGCCACCCCCGCTACCTGCAACACGGCCTGCTGGAGCGATTGGTGGAACCCGAGCGCCTGGTGCAGTTTCGGGTGAGCTGGGTGGATGACCAGGGCCAGGTGCAGGTGAATCGCGGCTACCGGGTGCAGCACAGCTCCGCCATCGGCCCCTTCAAGGGCGGCATGCGCTTCCACCCCTCGGTGGATCTCTCGGTGCTGAAATTCCTCGCCTTCGAGCAGACCTTCAAGAACGCCCTCACCACCCTGCCCATGGGGGGCGGCAAGGGGGGCAGCGACTTCGATCCCAAGGGCAAGAGCGAAGGAGAAGTGATGCGCTTCTGCCAGGCCCTCATGCTGGAGCTCTATCGCCACCTGGGGGCCAACACCGACGTGCCGGCGGGCGACATCGGGGTGGGCGGGCGCGAGGTGAGCTACATGGCGGGCATGATGAAGAAGCTCACCAACAGCGCCGAGTGCGTCTTCACCGGCAAGGGACTCTCCTTTGGCGGCAGCCTCATTCGTCCGGAAGCCACCGGCTACGGCCTGCTCTACTTTGTCGACGCCATGCTGGCCCATCGCGGCCAGTCCCTCGATGGCCTGCGGGTCTCGGTGTCGGGCTCGGGCAACGTGGCCCAATACGCCATCGAGAAGGCGATGGCCCTCGGCGCCCGCGTCATCACCGCCTCCGACTCCGGCGGCACCGTCTATGATCCGGACGGCTTCACCCCCGAGAAGCTGGCCCGTCTGATGGCGCTTAAAAACGAGCAGCGCAAGCGGGTGGCGGATTACGCCCACGAGCTCGGGCTCGAGTTCTTCAGCGGCCGCACCCCCTGGCACCTGGCGACCGACGTCGCCCTCCCCTGCGCCACCCAGAACGAGCTAGATGCCGAAGATGCGGCGCAGCTTATTGCCAACGGCGTGCAGCTGGTGGCCGAGGGGGCCAACATGCCCTCCAGCGCCGCCGCCATCCGCCTCTTCCACGAAGCAAAGGTGCTGTTCGCCCCGGGCAAGGCGGCCAACGCCGGCGGGGTTGCCACCTCGGGCCTCGAGATGAGCCAGAATGCCCAGCGCCTCTCCTGGACCCGGGAGGAGGTGGACGCCCGCCTCAAGGGGATCATGACCAGTATCCATGCCACCTGTGTCCGTTACGGTCAGGATGATGACCATGTGAACTACGAAAGCGGCGCCAATATTGCCGGCTTCGTCAAGGTCGCCGACGCCATGCTGGCGCAAGGGGTCTGCTGAGCGCCCTGGCCCGGGGCTTCACCCTCAACACAACGGCAGCCCTTGGGCTGCCGTTGTGTTTTGTGCCTGGCGCGACTTCACACTCTCTTCACCCAGGCATGAAAGTCTCCCATCCGCTCCATCTCGCTGACGAGGATGACAAGATGACGATGAAAACAGGTGCCCTGCTGATCCTGGCCGGGCTCGGCTGCTTTGTGGCCTTCAACCTGCTGGGCTCCACCCTCGATGCCCAGGGCTTCCTGCACGAGCCCTTTGCCCTGCTGCCCCTGGGCTATCTGCTGCTCTTCACCGGCATGGTGCTCACCGTGATCCCTCTGCTGCGCAAGGGGCGCACCAGGGAGCAATGACACAAATCGCAAGGTGCCAAGAGCTCAGCAATAGCGGCTGATCTCGATGAGGTTCTAATCCGGGTCCAGGCAATAGACCGATTCGTTGACATCCTCCCCCACCTTAGCGCTTCGCGTCACAGGAGGGGGATTCCCATTACTGGGTGATAGCTGCTCGCGCAGTACCGGGTTCCTGCTTCATCGGGCGGCCTGATTGCACCACGCCTCCACAGGCTAAAACGGCGTGTCCCGCCGCTAAAATATTGCGAGCGCCGTTCACATCGGCGTTCGCCTCATAACCACACGCAGCACATTTAAACTGGCTTTGCGTCTGGCGGTTATCCTTCGCAGTATGCCCACAACAGGCGCACTGCTGGCTCGTGTAGGCCGGGTTTATCGCCAACACCTGACCGCCTCGCCATGCCTGCTTATATTCGAGCTGGCGGCGCAGCTCAAA
>NZ_JAGKRK010000103.1:0-342 GCF_017939325.1 Aeromonas sp. MaB10011B
ACGCCATGCGGCCTACGCTTTGCACGTACATTTGGTGTTTATCACCAAGTATCGAAAGCCGATATTGGGGGATCTGCATCACGCTTCCTTCAGTCAGTGTGCGGCAGAGGTTTGCAGAGATTTTGGTGCGGAACTGAAAGAGTGTGACGGAGAGGCTGATCATGTTCACATGCTGATAGAGTACGCGCCAACGGTACAGCTATCGGTACTGGTGAACTCGTTAAAGGCGGTCACATCAAGGCGACTGCGTAATGAATTTCTGGACTTGAGAGGTGCTTACAGCAAACCCGTACTCTGGTCACGCTCTTACTTTGCGGGCTCTTGCGGCGGAGCACCGTTGGA